>JAKAAZ010000083.1 GCA_021802085.1 Acidobacteriota bacterium | reverse complement strand
ATGTCGAAGCGAAACTGATAGCCGGAGGAGAATGCACGCAACAGCTCGTCGTGCCGTCCGCGATGCCGCGTGCCCAGCGCCAGCAATTCATCCCGGTGCGTTGCGTCGAGCGCGACAACCTGTTCGCGAATCTGGCGATACGGAAAATGGCACGCCCCGTAGAGCAGCGTGGTTACAATTTCGATCTCGATCGATTCCTGCTCGCCGTGGTTGCCGCCCAGGTGATTTTCCACCAGGTCGACCAGCGGCGCAGCCTCGATCGGCGCCTGCCGCATCAACTCCCGTGCCGCCTGCTCCAAATCGGCGCGGGTTTTCTGGATGTACTCAACCGGCGCGGCATATTTCACCAATGTGGGAGCAACCGCAACATCGCGTAACAGCAACTCCGCGGCACGTTCGCCCAGCGCCGGATCGGCAGCGGCAATATCGCGTTGCAAGGCTTCCAGGGCCGCGCGTTGCACGTTCCAGCAAGGAGTCGCGGCAGCCTCGCGCAATTTTTCTCCCAGCCGTCGGACCTCGGCATGGGGTTGCGACAGCAGCCGCGAGACCTGTGTCTCCAGGGTGCGAGCGTTCACAATCTCGCCCAGAGACGTGTTCGCAGCCAGCGGCAGAAGATACCGCGCACCATCGAAGGCGCGCGCGCGCAGGGTACGCTCATATGCCTCCTGCTTCATTTCCGTGGGCTTCGGAACCTGGGCCCGCAGCAACTCGACCGCGCCGCGGGAAATTTCGTCGTACTTTGCAAACAGCTTTTCCACGGCTTCGGTATAGAGCCGCCGCGCCTCCACGTCCGTACCGAATGCCGGCAGATACCAGCCGCTTTTCTTGAAATCCTGATAGCGTGTCGAGCGCTCCTGCCCATCCCACCGCTGCTCATCCACCAGCACGATGGCTGCCAGCAGCGACAACCGTTCCACGGCAAAAGCAATGTGGGCCAGGTCGGCAATGGAGCGGTGTCCATACTGGAAATAAAATGTGTTCAGGAACTGCTCGGCCCTCTGCGCGTTCAGCTCGCGCAGAGACTGCTTCATGGAAAGCGCGGAGCGGGAATATTTCGCCATCGCATACGCCAGCACCTCGGGGTCTGCGCCATGAATGGCATAAATTTCCGTAGTGTTGGAATCGGAGTCCAGGGAGGGAGGGATTTGGTCTTCGGGAGGCATATGCTTTCGTGACAATCTGCTCGTTTCAGGATGTTGACATTCAGAGTACAGCAGGCGAATCCCTGCGTGTCATAAAAGAGAGAACGCCAAGCTTTTGATACTGGCCAGACCGAAAAGCAGGTACCATGCGGTGTGGTGGCTGGTCGGCTGTCTTTGGACGCCAACTGCGGCACGTGCGTAGCATAGTTGAAAGAGCGTATGGGCGAAGTCCTTACAATGATTGCGGACCGGCCGTGGGCGCTGCCAAAACGGCCCTGGGTCATGACGCAACGGTGGCACAGCCTGCTGTTTGCGCACTGGCCCGTGGCTGCGGAAGAAATTGCCCCCCTGCTGCCGCCCGGCCTGGTCGTCGACGGCTTTGCCGGAACCGGCTGGATCGGCATTGTGCCCTTCACCATGGACCGAATCCGTTTCCGCGGCCTGGGCAGCGTTCCAGGAGCGCGCCGCTTCGCCGAACTGAATCTCCGCACCTATGTACGGGACGAACGTACCGGCACGCCAGGAGTTTATTTTTTCTCGCTCGATGCGGCAAACCCGGCGGCGGTTTTGGCTGCGCGCCTTTGGTTTCATCTGCCCTACTATTGGGCGAAGATGCGCGTTGAGGAGCGAGACGGCGGCTGGATCCATTATGAAAGCACACGCCTCCTGGCCCACCATCCCGTCCACTTCCGCGCCACGTATCGCGGGCTGGGCCCGCAAACCTCCGGACGAAGCGCCCGCGACACCATCGAGTATTTCCTGACCGAGCGCTATTGCCTGTTCACGCATGACCGCGACGGCCAGTTGCTGCAGGGCAATATCCATCACGCGCCCTGGCCGCTGGAAGCTGCCGAAGCGAACATTGAGGTCAACGATCTCCCGCTGGCGCACGGCATCCGCCTGCCCGACATCCCCCCGGTGCTGCACTTCGCCCGCGAGCAGAGGGTCTATATCTGGCAACTGGAGCCCGCTCTGGTCCTTGCGTAAGTTGAATTGGAATTCCTTCCAATTTGTATCGCTATCGATACAAATCAAAAGCACACACGTGATGTATCATGAAATCCATGAAAGCCGTCAGGCGCGCCCATATCCTGCTGCCGCAGGAGCTTGTCGGGGAGATCGACGAGATCGTCGGTTCCAGAAAACGCAGCGCATTTCTGGTGGAAACGGCGCGAGCGGAGATTCGCCGCCGCAAGCTGCTCCATTTCCTGGAATCCGACGAGCCGGCATGGAAAGACAAAGACCATCCTGAGCTTGCAAAAGGCCCGGCTGCCTGGGTACGCAACCTGCGGCAGGAGGGGCAAACACGCTCCGCGGCCATCGAACGGCACGCGCGGCAGCCGAACGCGCGCGCGGGCAAGAAGAAATGAAGCTGCTCCTCGACACGACGATTTTGATCGATGCGCTGCGCCATCGAACCGGACGCCGCGAACTATTGGCGGACACGCTTCATCAGGGTCACACGTTAGCGACCACGGCCATCAACCTGGCGGAGATTTATGCTGGGATGATGCCAGCGGAAGAAGCCAGGACCAAAATGTTTCTCGATGGACTGGAGTGTTATCCAGTGACAGCGGCCATCGCGCGCCGGGCCGGAAGACTGAAGTGGGAGTGGTCGCGGAAAGGCCGGACGCTGGCCCTGGACGATATGCTGATCGCGGCCGCAGCCCTGGAACATGGCTTGACACTGATGACGGATAATCGGATGGATTTTCCTCTGGATGAACTCAACCTATATTCCCTGCCGTAAAGTGCCTGGCATTCGCCCGAGCATGGCTGAACAATTTTCCAACAGGAGTGGACCCTATGATTTCTTTGAATGACCGAGTTGCGCTGGTTACCGGCGCATCGCAGGGCATTGGCCGCGCCTGCGCCGTGACACTGGCCAAGGCGGGAGCGCGCGTCGCGCTCGCCGCGCGCAATGCTGCGAAACTGGCGGAGGTTGCCGCGGAAATTGAGGCAGCCGGCGGCCACGCGACACCGTTCGAAATGGACCTGGCCAGCGAAGACTCCATCAAGACCGTCACCAAGGCGGTCATTGCGCACTACGGAAAAATAGAAATTCTGGTCAACAATGGCGGCATCACCCGCGACAATCTGATGCTGCGGATGAAGCTCGCCGACTGGAACGCCGTATTGAACACCAATCTGACTGGCGCATTCCTGCTGACACAGGCCGTCTCCTCCAGCATGTTGAAGGCGCGCTGGGGACGCATTATCAACATCGCCAGCGTGGTGGGAGAAACGGGACAGGCGGGACAGGCGAACTATGCCGCCAGCAAAGCCGGGTTGATCGGCTTGACCATGTCCCTGGCGCGCGAACTGGCCTCCCGCAACATCACCGTCAACGCTGTCGCTCCCGGCTATATTTCGACGCCAATGACCGATGTCCTGAACGATCAACAACGTAGCGCCATGCTGACGCAGATTCCGCTGGATCGCGCCGGAACACCGGAAGACGTGGCCCACGCCGTCGTCTTCCTCGCCTCGGACCAAGCCGGCTATATTACCGGCCATGTTCTCGATGTAAATGGCGGCATGCACATGGGTTGAAAACGCTGCCGTTTTGATCCGGATCGCCGCGCCTTCCTACCTTGCGGGATCGTTTTCTTGAGCGCATACTCGGCGTATTGTTGTTGTGTGGAAGCATCCGGTGATCCTGCTCGCCTTCCACATAACCCATCATTTCTTCCCCGGCAAGGATGTGTCAGGATGAAATCCATTCGTTGGTTCTTGCTATCCTCTTTCTTATTTTTCTGGCTCCTCAGCCTATCTCGTTCCGTCGCGCAGTCTCGATCGAGTCACAACGTAGTTGGCCCGGAAAACGTGAGCTTCGCCAGCGGCGCCGAAACCGTCCACGCCGTACTGTATCGGCCCAGTGGCGCCGGACCGTTTCCAGCGATCATCGTCATCCACGAATGGTGGGGGTTGAATGACTGGGTCAAGCAACAGGCGCGGATGTTTACCGAACACGGCTATGTCACCCTCGCCGTGGACCTTTATCGCGGCCAGGTCGCGACCGACCCGGAAATGGCCCATGAGTTGATGCGCGCCCTTCCCCAGGACCGCGGCATCCGCTATCTGACGTCTGCCATTGCCTATATAAGAACGCTTCCCTACGTGGACCCGAACCGCCTGGGCGCGGTCGGCTGGTGTATGGGCGGCAGCTTCGCGATGCAGCTTGCCATCGCCGCGCCATCGCTCCGCGCTGTAGCCATCAACTATGGTGCGCCCGACACGGAGCCGGAGCAGATGAAGAAAATCCATGCCGCCATTCTGGGCAATTTTGGAGCGCTCGACCGCGGCATCACGCCGCAGGATGTCCAGAACTTCGCCGCCGCTATGCAGAAAATTGGCCATCCCGTCGACGTAAAGGAGTATCCCGACGCCGGCCATGCCTTTCAAAATCCGGATAACAAGACCGGCTACAAGCCTGCCGATACAGCCGACGCCGACCGGCGCATGTTTGCCTTTTTCGCCCGCTATTTGCAGTAGTTGCGCTGGCAAGAACATACTTGACGCACATGTTGCGCGGGGAATACGCTGGCCTCCGTCTGGCGACGGCGGATGTCCATGTTTCAATTCAATTCTTTACCCCCGTCGCAGCGAGGGGGACAATAACGCATGGCCAATTCGAATTGGCGATCTGGACTCGCTATCAATCTCGTTAGCAACCTCATCAGTCTCATCGTGGGAGGGATTGTGACATATCTCTCTCACGGCGGATCAATGTGGGTTAAGCCGGCTCTCTTTGGTGGAGCGGCTTGGCTGATCACATTTTGTTCGATTTTGGCCTTCCGGGCGATGAAACAGATGCCGACTAGAGTTGAGCCTCTTACCATCGACAACGTTCATCGCAAAATTCGCGACTGGTTAGATAAGTTCAACCTAACGGTAAAAAGCACCAACGATGAAGAATCCTACTTCTTTTTTATCGTGACGACTGACGGAGGGAAGAAGGTTTCGGTAAGCAGGAGCAAGGGCCAGTTCAGCGACTACATTTTAGTGAAAGGATTGATAACTCTCTCCGATGAGGAAAAGAAAGAACTGGAATCTTTCAACGACGATGAAAGAGTCGCAATGAGACTGGCGATACAGTTGGAGTTGTCTCGCGCTGTAATGGGATATAAGACCGAGAACTTTCTCCATGAATTGACGATATTTAGGCGTATCCCTATAACTCCTGCCCTGAGCGAAGAGGAAATTTTTAACCTCATGTGGGAAGTAGAAGCCATGCTTGGCTCCATCTTCACGGTGGGGGCCATGGCCATCCATAGACACCGTATGAGAGATATTAGGGGCGGTGAGCGCACATGAAGCGTGAATATCACGAGGGCCCAGAGGCGCGAAGGAAGTTTGAACAAGGAATGACCGCTCTCTTTCGCGTACCCAAATCTGTCGCGAAAAAGCCTCAAGAAAGGACGCGCAAGAAATCAACGAAGCTCGACAAGCATTCGGCTCATGCGCATACCTCGTCGCTGCCGTTTACGAGTGGAGCGAGTCAGTTCCCTTGCCCGTGAGTTCGGCATAGGTGAGCCGCTTGCCAGCGACTTGGCTCATGGCCAGCGCGAAACGATCCGCGTCATTGATCGGGGATAGGTACCGTGAAGCCGCTCTATCGCAGGCGCCGCAAAATCTCCGGGCGAATCAGGTAGAAAAAGAAAACGAAATTCGCCAGCGTCATCACCCAGTAATTTTGCTGATGAAAACGCAGGATCACGTAAATGCCGTAGCCGCTGGTGAGGAACGCGGCCGCGAGCGCCAGTGCCCATCCCCAGCGCCGCATTTGCAGCAGGCCAAGCCCGGCCAGCGCCAGCAGCGTGGCCACCGCCAGCACCGCCAGCCTCGCCCCGTGGCTGGCAAAGTGATGGCTGAACACTCCCATCACCCCAATCATCGCCTCCAGCAGCATCCAGAAAGCAATGGCGGCCGCGCCGGGGAATTTAGCGGCGCCATCGTCCGGACGGGACTTCTCCTCAGGTTCATTCATAGGGTATGCAGGTAGGCCATCAGGTCCTGTAGTTGCCGGTCGTCCAGAGCATTGCCGAACGCGGGCATCATGTTGCGGCCGTGGACAATGGCCGAGAGGACGCGATCGTCATTCGCCGGAGCGCCGCTCGGCAGATATGGCTTCTTGAACATCCCCTGCAAACCCGGTCCGTGCAGCCCTTGCTCCGTGTTGGCGTAATGGCAGGACGCGCACTGCGACTGATAGACGGCATAGCCGCGCATCTCCGTCGGCGTCAATTCACTCAGAGGTTTCGATGGCGGCAGATGATGGCAGCCCGCCAGAAATACAATGGCCATCCTAGCAGCCATCGCGGGCAATCGAAGCCGTCGTCTCAACTTCATCCTCCTCCGTGGAAACAATATAGAGCTGCCACGCATTCCAGAACTGCATTCCGGGCGGCTGCGTCTCATCTCAAACGCGATGATAATCCGGTCGCCACACCTGGATGACCTGTTTGATCTGCTTCTCCGTCAGCTTTTCGTTCAATGCGCGCTCCACCAGCGCCGGAATCTCGGCGTCGGAGGCAAAGCGCAGCCCAATCAACTGACGTGTCTCCAACTCCCAGATGCGGGCGCGTAACGGCTCCGGCAGCAGCGCGGCCAGCCGCAACCGCTCTTCCAGGCGAATCACGCGGTCCTGCGCCTTCAATGCATAGGTCCGCGCTTTCACAGCCAAAACAACCAGCGCCAGCGCCACCACGACATGCCACGCGCTGCCTGGATTTGGATGCCGAACCAGCTGCACAACTATCGCGACCAGCGTAATCAACAGCACCGGCGCCAGAAAAAAATGAAACCACGGATCGAAGCGCGCATGATTCGCGTAGGTCTGCTGTTTTCTTTCAGACATGGTGTCCTCCTTAACAGAAACTCGTCTGCCGTTTGCAACAACGCGCAATCGAAAGCTTACTGTTTATCATCGCACCGAATCCGCCCCAGTCGCCGCGGCCACAATCGCATCGATCGTCCGGGGGATGCCTTTCGCCTCCGGCAAATGTCCATTGCACAAAATGGAAAATACCAGCGTGCGTCCATTTCTTTCCGTCACGTAGCCGCTCAACGCGTTCACTTCGTCCAGCGTGCCCGTTTTGGCAAAAACGTGGTCGCGCAAGGGAGCGCGCGTAAATCGGTCCGACAGCGAACCATCGACGCCGCCAATCGGCAGCGTGCCGCGAAATTCCTCGCTCCAGGGCTGCGACGCCGCATAGCGCAACAACGTAGTCATGGCGCGCGGCGTCACGCGGTCCTCCGGCGAAAGACCGGAGCCGTCATAGAAGAAAAAATCCTGCGGTTGAACCCCCGCTCGGCGCATAAATGCGCGCACTACCCGCGCGCCTTCGACAATGGAGCCATCTGTGCCAAAACGCTGTCCCAGCAAACGCAGCAAGATTTCCGCGTGCAAATTCTGGCTCACTTTGTTGGTCACCGTCAGGTCTTCCAGCATTGGGACCGAGGTGCGCGAAGCCAGCACCACCGCGCCAGCCGGCAGCGGCGGCGCAATCTGGATCGACTCCGCCGTGTCCCGCGAATCTGGCAGCACCAGGGGCCGCAGAACGCTTTGTTCATAAATGGCCGTGTCCGCCGATTCGCGGTGATGCGCGACGGCCTCCCCTGTAACGGCAATGCCGCGCGCCTCCAGCATCTGGCGAAATGCGAGCGCGGCAAATTCCGCCGGGTCCTGGATCGCCAGCGCCAAATGTTTGGGCGGCTCGCCCGCGGGCAGTGTGCCGAAGATGCGGACCTGCTTTGAGCCAGGCGCCCTGTCCACTCCCAGCGATGGCTGCGACCCCGCCGTCGAGGTACGCGCCGAATTCTCAACCGAGTAATAGGAACCGGCGACATCGGGGTTCCATGCAACCGTCGCGGGATCGCCCGGTCGGGCCCCCGGCATGATCGCCAGATACACGACGTTATCATTCACAGTCAAAGCGGAAACTGGCGCGCCAAAACTCCATTGCAGATCGTCCCAGCCCCAGCCCGCCCCATACGGTTCCCATGGAAACGCCGTATCGTCCCCGACAATATTGCCTTCCACCCGCCGCACGCCGCGCCGTTGCAGCTCATCCGCCAGACCCTCCAATGCGCTGAGGGGAGGATTCGGCCGCTCCGTCGTCCCGTTGTAGGGATATTCCCGGCCCGACATGCTCGCATCTCCCGCGCCGACCAGCGTCACGTCTCCGCGAACTGTTCCCTGCGCGTCCGGCGCGCCTGCGGCAATCACACGCGTCTCGATGGTCGCCTTCGGTCCGAACAATGCGAGCGCGGCCGTCGTGGTGAACAGCTTGGCATTCGATGCCGGAGCAAACAGCTCGGCATCGTTCTTTTCATAAACCAACCGTCCGTCCAGCGTCGTGACCGAGATGCCCCAGTGCGCCTGCGCCGCCTCAGGAGCAGTTAGCAACGCGTCGATGGCGCGTGCGAGCTCGCGTGGACCCGTCACCCTCGCAACGGGACGATGCCGATGCGCACCCAACCCCGTCAACGAAAACGCGATGACAAGCGAGATCAAAACAATGCTGCGGAAAATGGATCGCATCGCTGGCCGCGAGTGTAACATTTCATCCGTCAAAGTTATGTGGACCTCGCTCTGTTTCGCCGCCTGTTGCGCTCCGCATCGCAGGAAAGAATCCGCTCTAGAATCAGGGTATGCCTGCCGCGCCTCGTCCCCATTTTCGCTGGAACCTGCAGTCGCGCTCACTCTCACTCGGCGACCGGACAATGCTGATCGGCGTTGTCAACGTCACCCCGGACTCGTTTTCCGACGGCGGCAAATTCTTCTCTACAGCCCAAGCGGTGGAACATGCCATGCAATTGCTCGATGAAGGCGCGGACATCCTCGACCTTGGCGGCGAATCGACGCGGCCCGGCGCGCGACCGTCCGTCTCCGCGCAGGAAGAGCTCGACCGCGTGCTGCCCGTTATCGAAACCATCCAGCAAGAACGCCCTGGAACGGTCCTTTCCATCGATACCTATAAGGCCGAAACCGCGCGTGCCGCCGTCACCGCAGGCGCGGAAATTGTCAACGACGTCAGCGGATTTCTGTGGGACCCAGCGATGGCTGCCACCTGCGCAGAACTGGGCTGCGGCGTAATCCTGATGCATACGCGCGGTCGCGGCAGCGAGTGGCGCGCGCAACCTCCGCTGCCTCACAACGAAGTGGTCCCACTCGTGTTGCGCGAGTTGGAAGAGCGTTCCCGCGCCGCTCTGGCCGCAGGCGTCCAACGGGCCGCCATCGTGCTCGATCCCGGCTTCGGCTTCGGCAAATCGCTGGATGAAAACTATCCTTTGCTGGCGCACTTTGAAGAATTGCACGCGCTGGGCTATCCCCTGCTGGCAGGCCCCTCGCGCAAGAGTTTTCTTGGCAAAACGCTGGCCTCAACTTGCGGCCGCGATGTCCCACCCGGCCAGCGCGACAACGCCACCCTCGCCGCCATCACAGCCGCCGTGCTCGCTGGAGCGCACCTGGTCCGCGTTCACAGTGTCCAGGCCGCGCGAGAAGCCATTGCCATCGCCGACGCTATACGCGACGATTCGCTAGCTTGATTCACCTATCCAACCGCTGCAAACAACGCGCCGACGCCCGCGGTGACTGCCATCGCGAGCGCTCCCCAGAATGTCACTCGCAGCGCGCCCGCCAACACCTTCGCTCCACCCACGCGAGCCGCCAACGCACCCAATCCGGCGAGAAAAACGAGTGAAGTCCCGGCCACCAGATACAGCAGCTCTGCGCCCGGCGCCATGGCGGCAACGCCCAAAGGGAGCGCCGCTCCCACGGCGAAGCTTGCAGCCGAGGCGAGGGCCGCCTGAATCGGATGAGGCGCATTCGTTGTGGTAATGCCCAGCTCATCGCGAGCATGTGCTTCCAGCGCGTTGTGCGCCATCAACCGCTGCGCGACCTGCTTCGCCAGCGAGGCATCCAGGCCACGCTCCACGTAGATCGCCGCCAGTTCCTTATGCTCGCCCTTGTTGTCGATTTTCAGCTCCGCGCGCTCCAACTCCAACTCTGCGCGCTCGGTATCTGCCTGGGAGTGGACAGAGACATATTCCCCCGCGGCCATCGACATGGCTCCGGCCATCAGGCCGGCAGTCCCCGCGATGATGACGCTGCTGTGCGTCGCGTGCGATGTCGCCACGCCCAGCACCAGGCTTGCCGTCGACAGGATGCCGTCATTCGCTCCCAGCACCGCCGCCCGCAGCCAACCCACCCGCCCAATGCGATGACGTTCCTTACTCCGCATTACTCCTCAGATGCCTCTTCCGCAGCCGCCAGGGAAAGACCTTCCGAATGATCCTGTGCCTGCCAATCTTGCGCCTGCAATTGCCGTGTTGTCTTATCAAGCGGCGCAAGCGACGGCAATTCCTCCCCGCCGATCCCCAATTCCTTCATGCGGCGCGCGGCAGGAAATACATTGCGCTCCAGGGAGCCAATCAGTTTATCGTAGCTTTCGACGCTCTTGTTTAGATTGCCCCCCAGCCCTGCCAGATGGCCTGCGGCCGTGGTCAGCCTGTCATATACGGCCTGCGCTTGTTTGAGGATTTCCTTTGCCTCGCGGCGTGAGGAATCCTGCTGCCAGCCGAATGCAGCGGCCTTTAACAATGCGATCAATGTGGTCGGCGTGGCAAAGATGATCTTCTCGTTTGCGGCGACTTCAAACAGTCCAGGATCGACTTGCAGTGCTGCGTAATAGTAGACATCGCCCGGGATAAAACAGACCGTCAAATCGATCGCGTCCTCAAATGTTTTTTCATATCGCCGCTTGGCCAAGCCAAGTGCATGTGCGCGAATGTTCCGTGCATGCTCTTTGAGCTTCTGTTGTCGCATGGTTTCATCCTGCGCATCGGCGGCGTCCAGAAAGCTGCTGATGGATGTTTTTGCATCCACGATGATTTTGCGCCCATTGGGCAGGTGGACGATCATGTCGGGACGGTTCTCGTCCTGCGTATGTTGCTGGGTAAAGTCGCAGTGCTCGGTCATTCCTGCCAGCTCCACCACGCGGCGCAACACAATTTCCCCCCATTTTCCTGTGGTACGCGTGTCCCGCAACGCGGAGGACAATGCAGTTGCAGCCTGCTGTAGCTTTTTCTGGTCTTGATCCAATTGCAAGAGCTGCTGCCCCAGCTCTTTATAAGCGCCTTCCCGCTTGGATTCGAGATGCCGCGTTTGCTCGTCCAACTTGACGAGCGTCTCTTTCACGGGCTTCAGCAAGGTGTCGATGGCCTGTTGTTTGGCGTCAAATTTTTCAGTTGCCAATGCAAGAAACTGCTTGTTCGTGTTCTGGAGCGCATCGGCAGCCAGCGCTTTAAACGTATCGGCCAAATCATTTCTGGCCTGTGCCAGCACTACCAATGCTTGCTGGGCGGCCTTCAACTGTTCTTCCGAACGCGTTTTTCCCATCTCCAGCGCGGCCTTCTCCTTGCGCAGCCCTTGAATCTCAACTTCCTGTTGCGTGGTCCGCGATTCCATGTCTTTTCCGAGCTGCTGACTGGCCGCCAGGGCTGCTCCAGCGGAGGTCCTTCCCAGCCACCAACCGGCCAGCAACGCTACCACAGCCAGCCCGACCATCCCCATCCCCATGACCGCAACGATATTCATCCCAGTTTGCCTCTGCCTTACTGTAACCTTGCCGGAGGCAGGCGCGAAAAATCCAGCCGATTCCAACCGACTTTGCTCCGAAACCGTTTCCGCCGCTTTACACCGGCACAGGCCGTCAGTACACTCGAATTTCGAGCATAAAAGCTTGCACGGGAACAGTGTGCCTGCAATTGAGGTTTGGCTGTACTCTGAATGAGGTGCCCGAAGACGGATTGCCAGTGCCAGTCGCTCCACCTGAGACTGCGTCGTGCCAATTCGGTCTTTGCGCTCGAGCAAAAAATTCTGTGGTTCAAACAAAAGATTTAGGAGAAAGACATGGCCGTTGAAGAAAAAGTGAAGCAGATTATTGTGGAGCAATTGCAAGTCGATGAAGCCGAGGTGACTCCCACGGCATCGTTTCAGGAAGACCTGGGCGCGGACTCGCTGGATGTCGTCGAACTGGTCATGCAGTTTGAAGAGGCATTCGACCTGGAGATTCCGGACGAGGAAGCCGAAAAGATCAAGACCGTCCAGGATGCCGTCGATTACATCAAAAAGAACGGTAAGGCCGGCAACTAGAACGGTTTCCCTGCAGGTCCATATCAGCGGAAAAAAGTTTGCGCATCCGTTCACCAGAGAACGGATGCAGGAGAGGGCTGCTTGCAAGCGAACGGCAACAGGAACAGCGGTTTAGCCTTGAGGCGGCGTGTAGTTGTCACGGGCATTGGCCTGATTTGCGGAGTGGGCAAGACCGCCACTGAGGTATGGACCAATCTGCTGGCAGGCCAAAGCGGCATGTCGCCCATCGCGGCCTTCGATACGCACGGCTTCTCCGTCACCTTCGCGGCGGAAGTCAAAAATTTTGACCCGCATCTTTTCATCGAGAAGAAAGAAGCGCGCAAGATGGGGCGCTTCATCCACTTCGCATTGGCTGCGGCCCAGGAAGCGCTCGAATCTTCAGGACTGAAAATTACGCCGGAAAACGCCGAGCGGGTGGGCGTCCACATCGGCTCCGGCATCGGCGGTTTCGACATCATTGAGCGCGAGCACAGCGCCATGCTGGCCGGCGGTCCCCGCAAAATCTCGCCATTCTTTATTCCCGCCGCCATCATCAACCTTGCCGCGGGACAGGTCAGTATTCGCTGGGGCGCCAAGGGCCCCAACGAAGCCACCGCCACCGCCTGCACCACCAGCGCGCATTCCATTGGCGATGCGTATCGCCTGGTCGAACGCGATGACGCCGATGTGATGATCGCCGGCGGAGCGGAAGCCGCCATCACACCCATGGGCGTCGGCGGGTTTGCCGCCATGCGCGCGCTCTCCACCCGCAACAGCGATCCCACCCACGCCTGCCGCCCCTTCGACAAAGATCGCGACGGCTTCGTGATCGGCGAAGGCGCGGGCATTCTGATTCTCGAAGAACTCGAGCACGCCAAAGCACGCGGTGCAAAAATTCTGGCCGAGATCATCGGCTATGGCATGAGCGCGGACGCCTACCACATGTCCGGCATGGCTCCGGAAGGCGAGGGCTGCGCGCGCGCCATGCGAAACGCCATCCGCAGCGCGGGAATTCAGCCGCATGAGATCGACTACGTCAATGCCCATGCCACGTCCACGCAGTTGGGCGACGCGCTGGAGACGGCGGCCATCATCACGGTCTTCGGCGAACACGCCACCAGCCACAAACTCAAAATCAGCTCGACCAAATCGATGACCGGTCACCTGCTCGGCGGCGCCGGCGGCCTGGAGGCTGGCATCACCGTCATGGCCATGCAACACGGCATGCTGCCCCCGACGATGAACCTGGTGGATCCCGACCCCGCCTGCACGCTGGACTATGTGCCGAACCGTCCCATCCAGGCACAGGTCGATGTCGCCCTGTCGAATTCCTTCGGCTTCGGCGGCACCAACGGCTCCCTCATCTTCCGCCGCTGGACGGAATAAAGGCTAGCCAAAGATATTTGAAATTTTGAAACCAGCGGTCGCCTGTCCGATGATCTTGTTATCCCGACGAGAGCAAAGGGAGGCGACCGATGGAGAGGTTCACCAAGCTGTTTGGCAGCCTGATCGTTTT
>JAKAAZ010000082.1 GCA_021802085.1 Acidobacteriota bacterium | reverse complement strand
CGTTTTTGTATATCACTTTTGTATATCACTGCTTCGACCGGGTTGTCATCAACGGGTACCGCAAATACCTGCGCGCCGGCGGCAAGCAGTTCGCCGTGGACGAGGAAAAAATCAAGCAGGAAGCACGCTACGACGGTAAGTGGGTGTTGACGACCAACATGGACTTACCTGCGCCGGAGGTGGCGCTGAAGTACAAGCAACTATGGATGGTGGAAGATGTTTTTCGCTCGATGAAGTCGCTGCTGGACACCCGGCCGATTTATCACAAGTGTGACGAAACGATTCGCGGGCACGTGTTTTGCTCGTTTCTGGCGCTGCTGTTGCGCAAGGAACTCGATGACCGTTTGGCGCGCAAGCAGTGGAAGCTGGAATAGGCCGACGTGGTTCGGGACCTGGACAACCTGGTGGAGATGGAAGTTGCGATCAACGGCAAGGGGTACGTTTTTCGCGGCCAGACGCCGGGCGTGACGGGCAAGGTCTTTCAAGCCTGCGGTGTAGCCCTGCCGCCGGTGCTGCGCTCATGCTGAACCCAGCTTCCGTTCGGCGCAGAGGGAGAGAAAACGTGTCACTACGCCGTTTTAACAATCGCAACCTGCTGAAACAGTGGAGCTTCCGCCTTCATGGTGTAGAAGATGAGTCTGAGAAAATCGACGACGGGTGCTTCCATTTGCACTGACGATATGGTTGCGCTCATACTCACTCCTTCAGCCAACATAGCTCGGTTGTAGATCACAGCAAAACAGTTCGAATGCCGGTTAGGTCGCAGAAGTCGGCCATCGCCGCATAGAGATGTTTCCCATAGCCAAGGCACGCGTATTCATTCGTCCAGTTTTGAAGGAGAGCTTCGATGTCGCAGTGCGCAGTTACAAAACCATGCGGCCAGAATGGTATGTTGCACTCCTGTAGCCGTTGTTGTAATTGATCCTTCGAAGGTTCAAAGATGCTGGCACGCACGAGTACCATCGTGAACTCTCCGTTCACGCGGCCCAGACGCGCCAACACCCCCTCCCCCGCCTTGCAAACTAACTTGACGGAGAGTCCGCCAGCCCCTCCTTCCGTAGGAATGCCATGTTCGGCAAATCCAGCAGGTCCTAGTTTGCTGGCGAGCGACGGCGGACAGGCGCCGTCTCCAATAATTTTGATCTCGTTCGTTTTCTTGTCAATGTGCTGGAGATCGCCGTAGTAGACGCGCTCTTCACTCAGCTTGGTCAGCAGAAAAACCGTGAGGGCCGTGTTGAAATCTCCTAGCGTGGACGTACCATAGCCGTCCTCCAACATCATACTTTGCGCAAAACACGTGGCAGAGTAATCATCCGCCAGCCCAGGGAACGATTGAATGGTGTAGAAGTCGAATCTCTCGCGCTCGACAATCTGTTTCAGCGCCAGGTAGAGACGGATCGAGCGTTCATTCACTACATTCTCTGGCGGAACAGAACCGAAGAGTTGCTTCAACCGCGGTCCGAGTTGCTTGATTTCTTCCGGAGGAATTTGCTCGGCGGTCCGTATTACTTCTGTGGTGTCGCGAGAATCGATGTCGACCCCAAACATTCGCATCCATTGCGATGGATCAGCCGCCCCGCAGGTCTGGCCCATACCCCGGCCGCCAAACGTACCCATCGTAGAAAGGTTCAGCATGCTCTTCAAGTGTGCAGCTTGCGCAAAGCTGACGATGCTCGCAATGGTTTCGCTGGCTTCCACTTCTCCATAAACAAACTTGTGCGGCACTCCAATCTCAAGCAGACCACCGTGCAGGACAAGCCCCCCGACCGGCCTCCAACCTTGCGAGCCGGGATGCGTCCATACCAACACTCCCTTGCCAGTCGCGGCATACTCTCGGATGGCGGCCACCATGTTCGCCGCCCAAACCCAGGTACCAGAGAACAGGATGACCGCATCGACCTTCTCGTCGCGCTTCATCTGGCGTAGCGCAACTTTCGCCTCTTCCTTGGTCGCCACAACCACTGGATACTCGACTAACTGAACGCCCGCGGCGATGAGCTGTCGTTTCGCGGCGGCAAGTATCGACTCATCAATAAATGGCTTGCCCATGGGATCTAACAGACCGTCCTTATGAACACCGTACACAATAAAACCAATGGTTGGCTGAATCACGCATTTACTCCTAATTCATTTGCGGGGTTGCTGTACGACTTTCAAATCTGCTCAACAGAGAATTTAACTCGACATATTGCTTCTTTATCGGAAGGTAAGCGCGCGTAAGGTCACGATCCGGCTCAAATACCTTCTCCTCTCGAACCATTTGCTTCACCGCCTCACAGATGGTTGGATACTGTCCAACAGCTACGCTGGCAAGTATCGCGCCACCAAGGCACACAGATTCCGGACAGCTCATTAAGTGGAACCTGCGCTCGGCGATCGAGGACCGTAGCCGCATGCCAAGCAGGGACCGTGTTCCTCCTCCGGTAGCATAGATGTCCGTAAACTGGCTGAGTATTTTCCCGAAAATGTCGGTCATGACGGAAAGTTCGCAGGCTATCCCTTCGAGGATTCCCTTGTAGATATCACCGCGCTGGGAGCTAGCTGTAAGTCCCAGGATTGCACCCCGCGCGTTCGGATTGAAATCAGGGTTGCAAGTTCCAATCAGGTGCGGCACAACCTGCAGGCCGCTTGGCTGCTCCGGCGCGAGTAACTCGAGCGCAGACAAATACGCCTCCTCTGCTTCACTTGATAACCCGTCTGCATTCGGGGGACGAAGAAGATCGGAAAACCAATGGATCATGATGCCTGCCGGAAAATACGCCAGCGTAATGTATTTGTCCGGAATTACATGGCAATACGTATTCAGGCTATAGTCCAGTGCTTCCTCACTAATCTGGGGTTCATCGGAAGTAGCCGCGATACTCTCATACGTTCCTATCGAGTCGAAGACTTTTCCAGAAGTAATAACGCCCACTCCCACAGCACCACATGCCTGATCGTGCCCACCCACAATCATCAACGCGCCCGCACTTAGTCTAAGTTGCCGGGCTGCCTCGTGGGATAGTTTCCCCGCGATTGTTCCGGCGAGGACTGGGACTGGAAAGGAATCCTTCTCCATGCCAATAAGGGACAAGATCTCATCCGACCAGCATTTTTGGCGGATATCGAAGGCCATGAACCTGGAGGCGAGCGAGTAATCGATATACGGAGGAAGTCCAAGTCGCAAAAGGATATAGCTGATGACGCCAAGAAAACGAGTACCAGCCTGAAACAATTCCGGTTCATGCTTGCGCAGCCATAGCAACTTAGGCACGGGATACATGGTGTGAGAGGTATGGCCGGTCAGTTCGAATAGATGCTTACGACCAATCTGCTGCTCGCACCACGCAGCTTCTTCCGATGCGCGCGTATCAATATTCAAAATCGCAGAGCGAAGAGGCGCGCCAGCCGAGCCTACAGGGATGAGAGTTTCCCCGTGAGAACTGAGGCATACAGCCTCAATCGTACCCTCACGTTGTGAGCCGCAGATCGACCGCGATACGACAGTTACGGCATCCAGAAAAGCGTCAGGCTTCATTTCCGCAAACGATGGCTGGGGGAATTCCGGCGCGTACGAGTGCGTGCATTGCGCCAAGGTCTCGCCTGAGGAAGAGAACAACACTCCTTTGCAACGACTCGATCCTATATCAATCGCGAGCAGGCTCATGCAGCTGTCCTAACGATCATCCATCACTCGCCAAGCGCGTGGACGTTTTTATTTTTGTAAAAATGCACTCGCCGGTGACGAAAAGGTTCGTCCTGCTTTTCTCTCGACTATGCGAACTTCATTCTCTGCCACCGTCACACGATCGACGCCCCGAAAGTCCGCCGGCACATCGACGAGAAGGGCCATATAGCGAAGATTGACCGTCGCCTTTGCCGGCAGCCAGCAATAGGTAGGTTCATTGAACAAATGGCCTTGCGATATCGTCTCTCGCCTGGGAATCGCAAATGGCGTAGTGCTGAATTCCAAGCCCCTGCAGAAGGCTTGTTGGTTCCATGGTGCATGGGATCGCGCCAGGCGCTCTTCCCAGTTCCCCACCCATGGAAAATCCGCGC
Organism: Acidobacteriota bacterium; assembly: GCA_021802085.1. Classification (GTDB taxonomy): domain Bacteria; phylum Acidobacteriota; class Terriglobia; order Terriglobales; family Acidobacteriaceae; genus JAKAAZ01. The sequence goes on along the minus strand of JAKAAZ010000082.1, from coordinate 10,156 downwards.
GACGGAATACATAAATCATCAACAGTTGCAATCTAGGGTTCGCGGCAGCGACATACCCGAACTCTACCTGCGGATCGAGCAGTTGGGCCGTGTATTGCGAGTAAATTTTGTCCGGCATCGTTCGCAAATCGTGTTGACTTCCATCCATCCCCGGCGCCATCGGCCATTCAAAGTCGGCATCGGGATGCACCAACATACTGCTACTGAAACTCTCGGAAGAAACTCTGCATTTGGTCGCAGGCATGTCGACGATGGTCGTTCCACATTCCAGAAACGGAGGCCCCAGCGTGACGTGCTCATTCCAGGAGATGGGACGATCCAGGCTCATCAGGTTTGTAGCGGATTCCTCGATGTACACCACGGGAGCATGTAGGTCGATCGAGAGTTTGCGTGAAAATTCTATTCTTGCTTCCAGCAGTGACAATCTGAATTCGGCAGTCGGCGCGCTGGTCTCCTTTGCCGCGGAGACGCTCCACTGCATAGCAGGCGCCTCGCCGTGCGTGCTGTGTCCGGCTGCAATTTCGTCGGCCGAAGGCGGCCCGAAAAAATCGAAGCTAAGACTGTGTCCGGCAATCCCCGCCAGCAATCTCCCATCCGGCAGCGGACCATACGTTGCAGCATCCGTGGTTACGTCGTACCGGTACGGTTCCATCGTCTTCCACGTTGGCCTCCACAGCGGATTGATTCCGGGATGGCGATTCGAAACCATCTCGCAAATGTGGCCGCCGCCTTCGAGCATGGAGACGTGCCCCCACTCGCCAGTAAGACGAAATCCAGGACGCCCGTCCAGCAGGTCGCCCACGCGCTCGAGTCTGTCGGTTCGCTCACTCTTCACTGTGGTCATGATTGCGCCAGCACCCCCGCATCGGCATGATCCAATACTGCACGCGCCTGCCGCAAAAATGCCAGCATATCATCAGCCTGGAAAACATTGCGGCCAAAGAAAACGCCTGCAGCCCCAGCCTTGACTGCTCCGCGAACCACATCCAATGCGGCAGCATTCCGGCTCCCGCCAAGCACCAGAATTGGAATCGGGCACTCCTCAACCACGGACCGCATCGCCGCTACGCTGCCGGCATAATCCGTCTTGATCACATCGGCTCCCAACTCCACGGCCATCCGTGTGTGGAGTTTCAACCACTTGGAATCGCCTGGGTTTTCCACCCCTTTACCTCGCGCCAGCGTCTCCACAATCAGCGGAATTCCGATCTGTTCACACTCGCGGGCAACTCGAGCATTGCGCTCAACCTCCTTGGCCTCGAAGTCGGCATCCCCTGTGCCCACCACCATATACGTCAGCACCGCATCGGCGCCCTGGCGAAGCGCCTCTTCCGGCGTTGCCAACATACAACTGCGAAGCAGTCCGCCTGCACCTTCCGATAGGGAATTCCACACCGTCGTCCAATCAATCCGCGCAATGATTCCTGGCGTCCTGCCTGGGCCTAGAGATTCCGCGCAGTGGCGTAGCAGGCCCAGGTTGAGCAGAATTCCATCCACACCGGCATCGGCATCGGCAAACTGCCTAATTTGATGAATTGGATTTTCCGTCCCGCGTATTGGCCCCAATACCAGCGCGTGGTCGAACGCAACCACCAGGGAACCGCGTCCTGGCCCCCGCAAAATCCGATTGAGGCGAATTGTCTTTCCAACGTCTCCCAAGACCCCCCCTTAGCTTGTCGTTTCTATGCAAACTTGGTTACACTTTTCATAAAGTATCGAGAAAACGCTTCGAATGTCAATCCTTTGTGTTCATTATTATTCCTTTATGATCGCTTTGACGAGCGATATCTGCGGAAATGAGGCATTGCTGCTATGCTCAGAATCGTTATGATCGACAGCGGGGCGACAAGCATCGCGGTGCGAGATATAGAGGGCTAAAACATGCTCGCTGAGGAACGGCGTTTCCGAATTTGTGAAGTGCTCGCCAGGCAGCGCACTGTGAGCGCTACTGAGCTGAAAACGACGCTTGGCGTGACCGCCGCGACGATCCGCAGAGATCTGGCGGCACTGGAAGAAGAGGGCTTGCTGGTCCGCTCCCATGGAGGAGCCGTTTCCAAGACGACCAGCACCAACTTCCAGCCGTCCTATGAAGCTCTTGGAAGGATCAATCTGGAACAGAAGCAGTGGATCGCGGAAGCAGCCGCAAAATTGATTCTCGACGGCGATACAGTTTTTCTGGAAGGCAGCACCACGGTGTACGAGCTCGCCGCACACCTGCTGCAGCGGAACCGTCTCACGGTAGTCACCAACTCACCGCTGATCGTCTGCCAGCTGCAGCGGGCTGCACACATCAATGTCATGTGCACAGGAGGCGACCTGCAGCGCGATATCTTCTATCTTTCAGGGCTGTGGGCGCAGCGGTCGTTGACTGAAATTCGAGTGGACAAGGCTGTTCTGGGCATCAGCGCGATCGATCCGGACTATGGAATTTCGACGGCGAGTCAGAGTGAAGCTTCGATCAAAAAACAGATCACGAAAGTTGCCAAGGAACGGATCGGATTGGCCGACCACAGCAAATTCGGCAATCAAGGGTTCGCCTATGTCGGGCCGTCCACCGACATTCATACGCTGGTGACAGATTCCGGCACCGACCAGAAATACATCACCACTCTGCGGGAATCTGGAGTCCAGGTCATCGTCGCCGGACCGCAAGAGAACCGCACATCTGCCGGCCGAACCCAGCCGACCGCCGGATAAATGTTTCCGGCTGCGTTAGCACTCCAGAGAAATCAACTTATCCAACTCGGAAATTGAAAACGTATCAGACCTACGACCTTAAACATCTGCTGCATTGGACCCAGTGGCGAAGATGACATCAATTGTGAGCCATGTGCTGCCACGATCGAAAGCGCGGATCGCCTCCGCCAATCTTCTATCCGCAACTGTAGTACTGGATCGGTTCTCCTGATGTCATAGGTTGCCGAGATACCGTTCGCGCAGCCTTCTCTTTTAGGTAAGGCCGCGATTCGCTCGTTTGCTTCGCTATACACCTTCAGGAAAATTGGCCTAATGCGGCGCCGGACCCAGCACCACCTGAACGAAATCGTCCGGCCGAATGAGTTTCGCGAAGGCCGCGCGCACTTGATCTGCCGTCATTGAAAAATAGAGCTTCGCCGCAACTTCCGGTTCATCCAGAGGAAGTCCCATCACAGCGCGCCGCAGGAGGCCCGCGGCAACGCTGCTTTCGCTGGCTTCCGCCAGCGGAATCTGCCGCAGCAACAAAGCCTTCGCCTGCTGCAATTCCGCTGGGGTGGCGTCGGTCGTTTGCATCTCTCGCAAATCGCGAGCGATCAGAGCGTTCGCCTTCGAGACATTCCCGGGATTGGCTCCATACGTTACTGAGAAAACAGTCCGTGTTTTTTCGGCCGCGAGCGCGTTCGAAACGAAGTATACGTACCCCGTCTTCTCCCGCAAGTCGCGATATAACCGCGTGGCGTAGAATCCGCCTCCCAACACGTGATTGCCCAGTTCCAAGGCATAGTACTCAGGGTCGAAGCGATTCATGGGCAGCTCTTCGGAAAGCGAAACGCTGTCTTGAACACGCGTGGGATCGGGCACGTCTTTCGCCGTCGGGTGATTGGGCGGGACAGGCTCAAGATCCACCTGAGGTTTTGGCCCCGTCGCTTTCCAACTGTCGAAGTCTTTTTCGATCGCGGCGCGAGCTTCCTCCGGTGTAATGTCTCCGATCACAACGATGGTAGTCAGGTCGGGACGAAAGGTCTTCGCGTAATAGTTTTGGACATCGTTCAAGGTCAGGGAATCGACCGTCTGCGGGGTCGCCTGACGCAGCGCCGGGTCTTTGGGTGGCAACAATCCTTTCGATTGCGCGCGGTCGGCCAGGTAGCGGGGACTCTTGAGCACGTCCGCCAGAGACTGCGACGTCTGCTGCTGCACGATTTTGAATGCGGGCGCGGGCAGCGCCGGATGAAGTTCGTTGTCGGCGAGCAAAAACAGTCCGCGGTCAAAATACTGTTTCAATACTTGCAGGGAAAAGTCCGAACCTGCGGACTCATTTGCGCCGATGTCATCGAGCGCCTTCTGGAACGCGATTCGATCAAGCGTCGTGGTGCCGTAGGAAAACAGGTCGCCGAGTACACTGCCAACGCCGTCCTGACCGGCAGGCGTTTCCAGACTGCCTTGATGGCGGATATGTCCCATCACAGTGACGGTTGGAGTGGTTCGGTCGGTCTGGACAATCAGCCGAATCCCATTCGGCAGTACGGTGTCGGAGGGATGCAGGTTCCATTTCGGCAGCGCCAGTTTGCCCAGTTCAGTTTCTGCCCAGGGCGGCAATGGCACTGGTTTGGTCGGCGCGCTGGTCACTTTTTCGCCGCCGCCAAATCCCTTGCCGGCAACCGGCGCGCCCGATGGCTGCGGTTGCAGCGTCCCGACAATCGCGTTCTGCTCCACCAGGTACTGCTTCGCAACCCGGTTCACATCCTCCACTGTAACTTTCCTGATCGCGTCGACATCCTGCTCCGGCGATGTCCGACCCTCGCTGGCGACTGCCTCCGACCACAGATTGGCCAGTCCGGGAATGGAGTTGCGATTGAATTCCGCCGAAGAAATTTCGCTCCGCTTGGCGGCCGCAACCAGGTCCGGAGAGAGTCCTTGCGCGACATCGTCGGCCAGCAATTTGCGAATGGTTGTATCCATCGCGGACGGGTCCGCGTTCGATGGCAACACGACGTAGGCCATCCCCATGCTTGCCTTGCGATAGGTCTCCTCCATCTGAAAACCTGCGCCCAGAGCCTTTCCGTCCGCGACCAGGCCGTAAATCGCGCCGCGCTGGCTGGCCAGCACGTCCGCCAGAATGGTGGCTGCGGCATAATCTGGGCTGTCCGTCCCGGGCATACGAAACGCGAGAACGCTGATGATGTAGGGGTCGTCGGTCGGCACCGTGAAACTGTCCGCCTTGACGGGCGCCAGACTCACCTGCGGGCGTGGCGGCAGCGCGCGTCTCGGAATGTCCCCATACAGTTTCTCGATGGTGGCGATCGTCGCGGTCGGATCGACATCGCCGGCAATCACCAGGGTCGCGTTGTTGGGAGCGTACCACTTCTCGTGGAAACTCTGCAGCATCTCCGCCGTGGTGGCGTCGAAGGATGGCTTGGTGCCCAACGGATCATGCGCGTAGGGCGTTCCCGCGAACATGTCTCCGTTCATGCGGGTAATCAGTTTATAGCTGGGATCGGAAAGGTCCCGCGCCACTTCCTGCTCGATCGCGCCGCGCTCCTGCGTCCATTCCGCTGCGGAATCGGTCGCCTGTTTCATGCAGTCGGCATCCGCATGCAAGGCGATGTCCAGGTCGTGCGCCGGAACCGTCTCGTAATATTGCGTGATATTTTGCTGCGTATCGGCGTTGTTGTCGCCGCCCAACTGGGCATAGATGGCCGCCGTCTGGTCCGCCGACATTCCGGAGCAGCCTCGGAACATCATGTGCTCCTGGGCGTGCGCCATTCCAGGAAAACCTGCGGGTGTTTCGTCGCCACCCACCCGGTAGTTTTCATACACGCTGACGGCAGGCGCCAGCGGGTTGGTAATGATGATGACATGCAGCCCATTCTTCAATGTGGCCCGAGTGACATTCGATTGAGCCGCGGAAGGCAGTGCTGCCGCTAGCAGCAGAATCAGGGTGGAGAGCGCTTGTCTTGGCATTGTATGTTCGTGTCTTTTCAGATCGAGTGTGCACAGATAGGGACTGGAAGCTTGAGTAGTGGCCGTCATCGCAAAATCCGCTGGCGCTCACAGACTGCTACATACCAGTTTAGACGAGTGCTTTTCGGTTTTCGATAGTCACGGACTGCGTCCAAGGAATATATACGCCGTTGCCAACGCAGAAGTTGCGCTCAGCGATGCGCATATTTGTCCGTTCTCAAACGTCCAACTAGCAGCGGTCGCAACGTCTCCCTGAAAGCCGAGTTCACTCCATGCGCATTTCAAGGACCGATAGACCCTGCAAGACTGTGACATGTATCACGCGGCAGCGATGGAGTTTATGGTATGAAAGAAAGAGGCCTATGAAAAACGTATTTGTAGTGGGCGCAGGCCCTGCCGGTCTGTTTGCTGCCCAGAAAATTGCTCTGGCAGGACATCAGGTGTTCCTTTTCAATCGGGACATTAAACCTGGCGGCCTGGCGGAGTATGGAATCTATCCACTGAAAGACAAAATGAAATTTGGACTGCGCAAGCAGTTTGCCAAGGTTCTCGGACTGCCCAACGTACATTACTTCGGCCACGTAAAAATCGGCGATGGATATGATCTGACGCTGGACGACTTGCGCGCGATGAATCCCTCGGCCATTGTATTTTCCTGCGGGGCCCAGGGCTATAACGAGCTTGGTCTGCCCGGCGAAAACAGCGCGGGCGTCTACTCGGCAAAAGATTTTGTCTATGCCTACAATCAACTGCCTCCCTACGCGTCCATGGACTTCTCCACGGGCAAGCGTGTGGCCATTATCGGGATGGGCAATGTGGCCGCCGACATCATGCGCTGGCTGCTCAGGGACAATCCGCACCGCAAGACCGAAGAGGTGATTGTGGTGGCGCGCCGGGGTCCCTATGAGGCCAAGTTCGACAAAAAAGAAATTGGGTATGTGGAGGAGTACATCCCGCGCGAAGAGTTCCTGCGCGAACTGGATCGCATTCGGGAGACGTGCGCCGCCTGCAATCAAGACCTGTCGGTGGAGAAACTGGGCGACGCCACGTTCCCATTCCTGACGAAAACTTTTCCCGCGGAGGAGCGGCCCAGGCTGACCTTCCGCTTTCTTTCTTCACCCAAGGAAATTCTCGCCGGCTCGGATGGACGGATTGAAAAGCTGGTGGTCACGGAAAACGATCTTGCTCTAAGAGCGAACGGTAGCACTGCGGCGCGAGCGACGGACCGCACGGCAGTACTCGATGTGGATACGTTGATCTTCGCGATTGGCGATAAACACGATCCAACCGTGGGACTGCCGATGGGTCCAGACGGTTACGCCACGAAGCCGGCGCCTGATTCGTCGACCGAGACGATCTACGAAGCCTGGGACCCCGCCATCAATGAACCGCTGCCAGGTATTTATGTCGTGGGATGGGCGCGACGAGCCAGCACAGGCCTAGTCGGGATTGCGCGGCACGATGGCGAAGAGGGCGCCAAAAAGGTCCTCGAATACTTGCAGGGTCAGCCGGAGCAAGATTCCCTTTCCACCGAAGAACTCCTGGCCGAGTTACAGGCGAAAGGCCTGACGCCAGTCACCAATCAGGATCTGGAAATCCTGGGTAAGATCGAAGAGCAGCAGGCGCGAGAGCGCAACCTTACATCATTCAAATATTCCGATGACGATACCATGCTGCAGGCGATCCAAAACGAACGAGGCGTTCTGGCCACCCGGTAATGCCTGGCCCATCCCCGTTTGCGAAAGCGCGGGAAGCCCGATTTAGACCGCGTCCTCGATGCGCTGACACTGCGGTCGGATCAGCTCACAAATGGGATGGATACCAGAACGCTCGTGCCGCTGCTGCCGCGCTCTGTGCTGCTGGTTACCGTGATCCGACCGCCATGCTTTTCCACGAGCTGTTTCGCGACCCATAATCCGATGCCGTTTCCAAGATGGCTCTTCGTCGTAAAGAACGGTTCAAATATCCTCGCGAGATTCGCCTGTGAAATACCGCAGCCCTGGTCACGGATGACAATCTCAGCGGCCTCTCGTTCGGCACCCGTTGCCCTTGTAGCCTGAATGCCGAGTAATCCGCCTCGGTCCATAGCGTCGATAGAATTCGCGATGATGTTTGAGAATACCTGTATCAGCTCTCCCCGGCTGGCCTTGACGAGTGGTAGAGCTTCCAATTTGTACTCGACGGCAATCTTTCTGGCTGAAAGCTTCGATTGGTAGACTGCCAAAACATCCTGAAACAGGTCATGAAGAGAGACCCCACATGGCGCACCCGTGTCGCGATAGTAGCCGAGCGTCTGCCGGGCAATGTGGGAGATGCGTTCAATCTCTCTCTCCGCCGTTCGTAGATAGCTGTGAGCTTCACTATCGCAGGGGGAGCTCTCGCGAGCTAGAAAGACAAGATTCAATAGAGATTCCAACGGGTTGTTGATCTCGTGGGCGATCGTGGCTGCCATATGGCCCGTGGCTGCCAGTTTTTCCGATTGCACCAGCGTGCGCTCCATCTTTTTTCGAGTGGAGATGTCCCGCGCAATCTTCGAGCTGCCAATGATTCGGCCAGTGCTGTCCTTCACCGGAGAGATTGTCAGTGAAACTTCGAGTCGTTGTCCGCTCTTTCCGATCCTCGTCGTCTCATAATGCTCGATGCGTTCTCCCGCCCTCAACTTCCGCAGAATCTCCGCCTCCTCGGGATACAATTCTTCGGGGATCAGCCGCAGAATCGATTGCCCAACGATCTCCTCCGCGGTGTAACCGTACATGCGGCTGGCCGCCTGGTTCCAACTGGTGATGATGCCATTCAAATCTTTACTGATAATGGCGTCTTCCGACGAGTCGATAATAGCGGCAAGCAGGAAACGGGGCTCCTCAAAGATGTCCTTCTGCATGTCGTGCTGCTTTGTCGCTGCTTCCGAGGGATGGCTCAAGAACATGTATCTCCAGGGAATCGGGGTGGAGAAGCTGTGAATCCTCCCGACCGTACATCACCGGTACTATACCGTGAAGTATGATGCGTCCAGAGCGGCAAGCGGAAAGGCGGAAAGATCGTCGCAGAGAAAATACTCCCTCACTCTGCGACTTTCTCTCCCGCGAACTCCTCGTTCATCCAGGCCTGGAAAGCTTCCAGGCTTTGGGGCCGATGGAGAAAATTCCGCACCAGCGTTTCTCCTGGCTGCGAGCCGCCCGGTTCCAGCACTTCTTTTCGATACCGCAATGCTGCCGGGCCTTCGACCAGGTTCTTCGGGTCGAACTGGCGATAAAAATCGAGCGCGATCACCTTATCGAATAAATACGTGTAGTAGTTCGAGGAATAGCCGACCAGGTGCGTGAAGCTCGTGTAGAGACGGTTGCCCTCCATCCACGTATAGGGAAGCGCGGCGGTGTAGCCGGCGTGCATGATCGCGTCCAGATCGATCGTGGTCGGCTCCAGGCAATGCAGATCGAGTGAAAATCGCGTGTAGAAGAGCTGGCCGCGCACGCCATTGCCGCGGCCAAAGGCGCTGGCGCGGTTCATGCGCGCCACCATCTCGGCTGGGATCGGTTCATCGGTCTGATAGTGGAGCGCAAAGGACTGCAACAGTCCGGCGTTGCGGAAGAATTCCTCCAGCATTTGCGATGGTACTTCGACGAAATCCCCTTCCGTGGCGATACCGCTGACCCCCGCCCATGGCTGCTGGCCGCCGAGGATGGCGTGCATCAGGTGCCCGAACTCGTGAAAGAAGGTCACAACGTCGGAATACTGCATCAAGCCCGGATCGGACTTTGCAGCGTCTGTGTTCCCGCCTGGAAAATTACAGATGAGCGCGGCCTCGGGGCCCTGCACGCCCCGGATTCCTGGAACCAGCGGAAACGCGGAGAACCATTTGTCCTTGCCCTCGCGGGGATGCATGTCCAGATAAAAACGGCCTATCTTTTCGTCCTTGGCATTGCCGTTTTCTCTTTCCAGCGGGCGATCGTAGACATCCCACGCAGTAACGGATGGATCCCAGAGGGCTGCAGCGTCTTCTCCTTGCTGGGGCGCGGGACGAAACTCGACGTGAAAGAGTTTGGCCGCCGTGTCGAGGATGCCCTGCTGTACGCGCTCGTAAGGGAAATAGGGTCGCACAGACTGCGAGTCGAAATCGAATGCGGAGCGGCGATATTGCTCGTACCAGTATGTCGCGCTGGAGGCGTCGATTGCGGTCAGCCCTGGCTGACGCTGCCGCGCGAAGTCCAGCACCATGCCGTATTCCCGGGTTGCGCCGGGTTTGGAGGCCATGTCGAGCTGGGCGAGAAATGTTTTTACATTCGCCGCCGATCCCATCATCTGATCCGCGGTCGCCAGATCCGCCCATGTCGCAAAGCCGAGCGTCTCCGCCAGTTCCTTCCGCGTGGCCAGTATCTCCATCAGGATTTGCTTGTTCGCCGGATAGGCTCGGGTGTTGTATGCCAGAAACATGCGCCGCCGCAGCGCATCGCTCGTGGCGAAGGTCATCACAGGCTGGTAGTCCGGATAGTCGGTGGTC
>JAKAAZ010000314.1 GCA_021802085.1 Acidobacteriota bacterium | reverse complement strand
AATTGAATCCACGCATCCAAAGCATTTCCCTCGAACCGGACTCGCCTTTTAACGGGCTGGAAGGCTTGAAGCACATGGAAAGCTCCATCGTGCCGCGCATTTATGATGCGCATCTTGCGGACCGCAAGATCGCGATGGAAACGGAAACGGCCCACGCCATGGCGCGACGCCTTGCCCGCGAGCAGGGATTGCTGGTCGGCATATCGGCTGCGGCAGCCGTGGCTGGCGCAGTACAAATCGCAGAGGAGTGCGCGGCAAGCGGCGAAGAAGCGATCATCGTGACCATCTTGTGCGATGGCGCGGACAAATATTTGAGCGAACGGTTTTGGGAGGAATAGGGACCACGATGCTGCGCATGGGCCAGGTGCAATTCGACGCGATTCGCCAGCGCGGCGAAGCAGCGTATCCAAACGAATGCTGCGGTGTTCTGTTGGGGCGTACGGCGGAGGGCCAGAACATCGTTGTCGATGCGGTAGCGGCGGAGAACACACGCTCCGACTCCGCGCATAATCGCTACCAGATTGCTCCGCAGGAACTGATTCGTATCCAGCAGCAGGCGCGGCGTCGAGGGCTGGATATTATTGGCTTCTATCATTCGCATCCCGACCATCCCGCCGAATGGTCGAAAACGGATCTGGAAGAGGCTCACTGGCTGGGGTGTTCCTACGTCATTACCAGTGTGGTGGGGGCGGCAAGCGGAGGGGCTGGCACCGTGCGATGTCGGGCCACGGAGACAAACTCCTTTCTATTGACGGGAACGAGTGAAGACGACAAACGCCTCGAAACCGAACCGGTCGAAGTCGCCGCCTGCGTCGGCGTCGGCTAGCCGGCATCCCTGACGCGAACGCAAAATTCAGATGCAGAACAATGCGAGGATTGCAAGATGCAGATTCACATTCCCACTCCGTTGCGCCCATACGCGGGCAAGCAGCCAGTCGTCGATATCGCGGCCCACACAGTCGCAGAAGCGCTCACCGCGCTGACGATCCAATTTCCAGAATTGCGCAAGCACCTCTACACCGAACAGGGAAAACTGCGCGCTTTCGTGAATGTCTACTTGAATGACGAAGACATTCGTTATATCGACGATAGGGAGAATGCGCCAGTGAAGGAGTCAGACTCGATTTCGATCATCCCTTCGATTGCCGGAGGTTTGCCGACTTCCATCGCTCCGTCGCAAGCGACAGCATTGACTCCGGAAGAGATGAGCCGCTACTCACGCCATCTGATCCTGCCTGAAGTGGGAGAGACGGGTCAGCTCAAATTGAAGGCCGCCCGCGTGCTTTGCATCGGCGCAGGTGGGCTGGGCGCGCCACTGACGATGTATCTGGCGGCCGCCGGCGTGGGCACGCTGGGCATTGTGGACTTCGATGTCGTCGAGGCCAGCAATCTGCACCGCCAGGTGATTCACGGCACCAACGACGTTGGCCGCCCGAAACTCGACTCCGCGGAAGACTCCCTCAGGGCCATCAATCCGAACGTGAAGATTGTGAAATTTGAAACAAGATTGACCAGCGAAAATGCCCTGAAGATTTTCAAAGATTTCGACATCATCGCCGACGGCACGGACAACTTTCCAACCCGCTATCTCGTCAACGACGCCTGTGTGCTCTCCGGCAAGCCAAATGTTTACGCGTCGATTTTCCGCTTTGAGGGGCAGGCCAGCGTCTTTGCCAGCGAAGGCGGCCCATGCTATCGCTGCCTGTATCCTGAGCCGCCACCGCCGGGGCTGGTTCCCTCCTGCGCGGAGGGTGGCGTGCTCGGCGTTCTGCCTGGATTGCTTGGGATCGTCCAGGCGACCGAAGTCATCAAACTGATCCTGGGCGAGGGCCAACCGCTGGTAGGTCGGCTGCTCCTGGTCGATACGATGGCCATGCGTTTTCGGGAATTGAAATTGCATAAGAATCCTGAATGCCCCGCATGCGGCGTGCAGCCCACCGTCACCAGGCTGATCGACTACGAGCAATTTTGTGGACTTGCATCGAAATCCGTGCCACCGGCCCCGATGTTGAACGGCATTCCACAGATGCAGGTAGAGGATCTGAAGCGACGGATGGATGCGGGAGAGAATCTCTTCCTGCTCGATGTACGCGAGCCGTATGAATTTGCGATTGCGCAGATGGGCGGCCATTTGATCCCGCTGAATGATCTGCCGCAACGAATCCGCGAACTGGATGCAAGCCGCGAGCTTGTAGTGCACTGCAAGATGGGCGGACGCAGCCAGATCGCCGCGGAGTTTCTGGCGAAAAGTGGATTCAAAAAAGTCCACAACCTTGCGGGCGGCATCACTGCGTGGTCTGAAAAGGTGGACCCGAAAGTGCCAAAGTATTAATCGACATAGGGGGGAGAGTCGCCTCTCCTCCCCTGCCACACCACCGTACATGCGGGTCCGCATACGGCGGTTCGGTAGATTGAGCTACGTTCCAGCGAACAGGCGCGGAAGACCAAGCGAGTCGAAGCAGGCGATAGGAAAAGCGATGCTCATGGCCGGGCTGTTGGCGATCCGCCGTGGCCCGCTGCCCCAGCACCAGTCCGGCCCCGGCGGCAAAGGCGGAAACCAGGTGCAGCGCGGTGGCGTCCACTCCGCCCGAGCGGCGGCTGGTCTTGCCGTCGATGGCCACGATCTCCG
>JAKAAZ010000313.1 GCA_021802085.1 Acidobacteriota bacterium | reverse complement strand
TGCTGGAACAGGCCGTCGCTGTCGAGCCGGCTCCCTACAAATCCCTGGTCAAATGTGCGGCAAAACCGAATTTCTGAAACCACAAGATGTAGGGGCTACCTGAGTCAGGTAAATACCCATCTGACTCCATTTGGCATCTGGCTACACGAACCATCCATCCGCGCCTGCCCCCTCAAGTGCGTGGACCCTTTTCAACTCTGTCCTCCACCCGGCCACGCACTTCCGTGACCAGATCCAGGAAACGCTTCCCACGAGCGATCGATGCCGGATCTTCTAGAACGCGAACATTGGCGCGAATGTGCGCCGGGGCGCGCGAGGAAAACAACACCATGCCGTCGGGATTCGATGCCAGAGCAGCCTGCAATAGAACTCCAGAGAGAATCTCCGGCTCGGCCAGATCGGCATCCACCGCATTCGACCAGCGACTGCATAGCCCCGCATCGCGCTCGAAAAAATTGCGCATCGCATCCATGGCTCCTGAAACAGCCCGATGGTGAATGACAAATGCGCCGGAGAATTCTGCTTTATTATCCAGTACCGACCACTCGAACTGTAGCACGGGACAGTAAGCGTGATGCCTCTGCCAGATTGCATCCACCTGCCTGCGCTCTGTACCCAAGCCATAGATTCCGATGCGACCCTCCTGCCGCATGTTCTCAAGAAATGGCAATAGGTCGGAATCGTCGAGATCGTCCGCCGTCGCTTCATGCAGCAGCCACACGTCGACGCGATCAATGCCGAGATGCTGCAGGCTGCGATCGAGCGATCGCCGGGCTTCTTCCGCGGAAAAACGCGCCTGTGTCCTCAGTCCGGCGGCTGCCCGCGCCACTCGCTGCCGCACTGCGGGGAGCCGTCGAAGGGCAGGCCGCAGTACACTCCGCGCCACTCCAAGCAGACCAACCCACGCGGGTGGGAGGATACCGTATTTTGTGGTGACAGTGACCTGCTCCGTTTTCCCACGCAAAAATTTTCCCAGGCATCGCTCGGCTTGGCCATGACCATAGGACGGCGCCACATCGAAGTGACGAATCCCCGCGTCGAATGCAGTCTCTAGGAGAATCAGCGATTCACGCTCGCTCAGGCCGCCCATCAGACCGGAGCCGCCAAAGCCAAGCCGCGTCGTTGCGCGGCCGCTGCCGGGCAGTGCAATTCGCTCAAGCATCGGCCCGCGCCTGCGGAGCAGCATCGGCAGTAAAAGTCGCCGAAAAGTTGCTGGAGGACAGGCAAGCCACCAGATGATCAGCCAAACGAATCGCAAGCGCCAGCAGCGTATGCACCGGGTTCGCAAATCCGGAGGTCGGATAGCCCGACGCGCTGCATACGTAAGCATTGCGCACGTCGAATAACTTCAAGTCGGTATCGACAACGCCATCGGCGGCGCTCGCAGCCATGCGCGTGCCACCCATCCAGTGATAGCTATCGTCGAACGTTACGCTGCGATACCCATCTTCCAGCGCCAACTCCGGCTGCGGCTCCAGCGTCGCCAACCCCGCCGCCTGCAATGCGTTCTGGACCATTTCTGTAAAGCGCCGAATCGTCCTCCACTCCAGCGGCGACACCTGCCAATCGATGCGGCTGCGGAACATTCCTAGCGCATCGCGTTCCGGCAACAAGGTGATACTGCTGGCCGAGAGCGGTTCCTGCTCGCAATGGACCCGTAGCCAATACGTGACATCCCTGGGCCAGTACGCGCGATGACTGACATAAAAGCTATAGGCCAACTGCAGCAGAATTTGGAGCCTTCGCAATGCCGGCAATGTGTCATGAACCCTAACGGCGGACCAGTTTCCGCGCAATAGATTCCGCGCCGCCGTCTTCATCTGGCGCACATCCTGCTCCACGCTTCCAAGGCTGATAAAAGAGATTGCTCCGGCAATGTTCAGGATTTTGTCTTCCCGCTGCCGTTCCGCCGTCACGCGAAGCTTCGGATGATATTTTCGTCCCTTGAGATACAGGTTGGGAAAAACCTGTTCCATCCGCTTGCGATCGACAGCAACCAGCTTGGCGGAGTTGGTTTCGATATGGCTCTGCACATGCCGCCCCAACCATTTGTTTTGCTGCCACGGAGCAATGTGCCCGGCGGCCAAGGGCTGCAACAGCAAACTGATGGTCTCGATCATCCCCAGGCAAAGGACGTAACTTTGCGCGTGAAAAACATGTTCATTGCCGAGCAAATTCCGGCAGCGAACGCCGCTTACCGCATCGCCAGCGGCATCCATCAACAATCCGCAGACCGTCGCGTGCAGCACCACGCAAATGTTTGGCGATGCCAGCGTATCGCGGTAGAGTCGAGCAAAATTCGGTTCCGGGCACCAGCGGGTGAAATAGGGGACAAGCCCTTCGCCAAAGTCGGGCGCGCTGCTTCCAATTTGCCGCCACACCTCTTCGTCGGCCTCCAACACAGGCAACAGGCCCTCGGCCTCAATGGCGCGCCGGTAGTACGGCTGCAGAACAGACTTGGAAATCGGCCAGCCGCTGCCCGGAATTTCCGCGCGGGACTCGAAATCCTGCTCCTGCATCTCCTGAATCTGGCCGCCCCACCGTGTGGTTGTTCCACCCAACGCGCGAAAGCGGCCGGGATGGACCGCCTTCAAGGGTTGACCGGTCCGTTCGCTGTGGTTCAGCCTCTGGATGGCCTCTTCTTCTTTGCCACCGCCGCTTTCCAG
>JAKAAZ010000081.1 GCA_021802085.1 Acidobacteriota bacterium | reverse complement strand
GCCTCCAGCGCGCGATAGAACCGCTCCGCTTCGCCATCGCCATTGCCCAACTTCCGTTCCGTCACTTCGCAGGTCTCCGCATCGAAAACCGCCACCTGTTGCCAACTCGGATGAAAATCACATCCTAATAATTTTCATTGAAGGCTTCTCCTGATCCAGCAGCTCTGGTCCTCTTACCCAAAGCTAATAGATCGCTGAAGCCTTCGTCCTTATCCCATCAATCCTAGCGCAGCTAGGGTGGGATTGCGCTATGTCCGCATTACAGCAACTGTGAAACCGGTCTAGACCGCGCCGCAGTCTCCGGAGTCGGCCTCGAATCCAACCATCTGCATGGCACTGGTAATTTCCGTGTTCCGCATGAAGTAATTCCAGCAAAAACCGGTGCGCAGGTTCTCCGCCATGAGGACGCTGATTCCTAAATCGATGCCGAGTTGGTCCTCAGCATACCAGTTGGTCTGCGGCTGAAAAGCATCGATAAATCCATACCGAGTCCAGGCTTTTTCGCCGTATTTCTCCCGGATAGAAAACAGTACATGGGCGCACTCGGCGGGCAAAAAGACCAGCGAGCCAGCCGTTGCGGAGGGAACGATCGTTCCGTCGATGCCGCCAAATTCCGGCGGTCCTCCCCATACTCGATATCCGGTCGGGGATTCGGAAGCGGTGATTCCCCAAAGGTTCTGGTCCATCCATGGAAACTGACGGCCGAGAGTGAGACAGAAAAGTTGATGCGCGCGGGTTGCGGCAATGGAATTGAGGAAGTAATTGGCATGTCGATCGCGCAGATTCCGAAAATCGCACCACGCTTGAGCATATTGATGGGTGAAGATTGGCGCCACGCCGCTGATAAAGTTGATGCCGCCAAACTCGATGACCGGACGGCTGACAGCATTCCACGTGCTGGACGGAATGGCATTGCGGGGCGCCCCGATCGCCATCAGCAACATCGTGAGCATTTCGGCATAGACGTCCCATCGGTACGGGATGAATCCGGATTCCGGCAGCCATCCCATCGACAGCGTGTCGCTGCCGTTCAACATCCATTTCCAATCGACGCGTTCGTACAGTGTGGTCGCCAGCGCGTGGATGCGAAGATTGCCGCTGAAATACTGGCGGCATAACAGAATGCCGCAGAGCAGAAGGGAGGTATCGATGGAAGAAAGTTCGGAGCCGAAGAGCCGTTCGCCGCTCTCAATGTCAAGAAAATGATAAAGAAATCCATGGACATGCGGACATTGTTCCAACAGAAATGCCAGCGTGGTTTCAACCCGTTGTTCGCAGATGGAGGGCAACATGTATTTGCGATGGGCCGCGATGCAAAGCGCGCTTAGGCCAAAGCCAGTGGCTGCGATGCTGGCTACGCGACTGTCCGCGATACCTATTGCCGGCGCATGATCCCGTACCAGTCCAGTGAGCGGATGTGCCTGCTCATAGAAGTAGGCGGTGCCACGTCCTCCCATATCGTCCAGCATTGTATCGACTACGGTGGAAATCTGCGTCAGGGGACGATTGATGAATTGCCCAGGGGGATGGGGATATTTCTGCGCAACTTCGCTTTCGCGTTTGGGTGTCTTTTCCCCCTCCGGGGAAGGAGTCTGCGATTGCGCGGGAGGTTGTGATTGCGCGATCCCAGGCAGCCCCATGGCCAGCCCTGCAGCCGCCGAAACCCCGACTCGGCGTATCAAATCGCGGCGTGTAACATGCTGGTCTTTCAATCGGGCAATAATCCTTACCTGGCGGTTGAGTGACTGGGATCGCTAAAATGTTCTTTCAACCACACCACAGCCGATCCTACTGCTGTTAGACACGAATCGTCATCCAAAGGAGCACCGGAAGTCGTTTTTTTTGTCAAAAGAGTGACAGCGACAGATAAATCCTAATACTGCAATATCCTGTGCAAAGCATCGACAATTTTGCCCACATTGGGCATATAGAACTGTTCCATCGCCTCGGCAGCGGGAATGGCGGGAACGTCGGGAGCTGCGACGCGCACAATGGGCGCATCCAGGCAATCGAAGGCCCGCTCCGCAACCGTTGCGGCAATCTCGGAACCGATTCCGAGTGTGCGATGGTCCTCCTGCACAATGCAGAGGCGGCCGGTCCTCGATATGGACTCCAGGATAGTGTCGTGATCGAGCGGATTCAATACCCGCAGATCGATCACCTCGACGCTGGCGCCGCTTTCTTCGGCTACTTTCTCTGCCGCCTGCAATGCCAACTGCAGCATGTAACCGTAGGTGACAATTGTCGCGTCCTTCCCAGGCCGCCGGATCGCGCAATGGAACAGGTCGGCAAGGTGGTCGTCGCCTTCCGGCAGTTCCTCCTTCACGGCGGGCAGGCGATAGAGCTTCTTGTGCTCGAAGTAAATAACCGGATCGTCCTGACGAATGCTGGCTTTCAGCATTCCCTTGGCATCGCTGGCCGTGGCGGGTGCGACCACCACTAAACCTGGCTCATGCGCAAACCATGTGGTGTTGGTTTGGCTATGATACAAGCCGCCGCCAGTACCGCCACCATAGCAGACGCGAACCGTCAAAGGACAGGTCTGCGTTCCCGCGGAACGATACCTTAGCTTGGCTGCCTGCTGGGTGATCGCGTCCATAGCCGGGGTGATGAAGTCGACGAACTGAATCTCAGCGACCGGACGCAATCCAGCCATCGCGGCGCCGATGGAAGCGCTGACAATGATGCCTTCCGCCAATGGGGAGTCGACGACGCGATCCGCGCCGAATTCTTCAATCAGCCCTTTCGTGACACCGAACGCGCCCCCCATGACACCCACATCTTCACCCAGGATGAAAACATTGGGATCGCGCCGCATTTCTTCTCTGAGAGCAGCGTTGATCGCATCTAGATAGCTCACCGGCATATTGCTTATTGCCCCAATGGATTGAATGATTTAGAACTTCGGCGAATAGTTCTTGCGATCCAGTTCCCGGTTGCGTATGTCGAAGGAGTAGAGATAATCCAGGCAGTCGATAGGTTCCGGCGGCGGTGCCTTCTCCGCAACGTCAATGGCCGCATCGAGTTCCTTCTGAAACTCTTCTGATATCTCTTTCTTCCAGGCGTCTGAAAAAAGATCTTTGCCAGTCAGGTACCGTTCCATCGCGGCAATCGGATCTTTTGCCTTCCACTCTTCCACTTCTTCCGCACTGCGGTATTTGGCCGGGTCGATTTCCGAGTGACCATACCAGCGATACGTTTTGGCCTCAATCAGGGTCGGGCCGCCACCGGTTCGAGCTCGCGCAATCGCTTCCTGCGCAACGCGATACATGGCGACGACATCGTTGCCGTCCACAGTGATGCCTGGGAAACCGTAACCGATTGCTTTCAGACTGATGTCGTCCACTTTTGTCTGCAACTTTACGGAGACCGATTCCGCCCAGAGGTTGTTCTGGCAGACATACACGATGGGCAAGTTGCGCACGCCAGCAAAGTTCAGCGCTTCGTGCCAGAAACCGAGAGATGTCGAGCCTTCCCCAGAAAAAGCGACCACTACATTGTCGTTCTTCTTCATCTGGTTGGCCATCGCGATGCCAGTCCCGATGTTCAACTGGGCAGCGATCGTCGAACTTGGGGTGATGATGTTGAGGGGTGCATAGCCGCCATGCGCCGGCGCCGAGCGCCCTTTGTCCGGGCTTGTGCTGCGCCCGTAAAGCTGGCTAAACATTGCGGTTAGTGGCGTACCCTTGATGAAGTTCAAAATGAAGTCGCGGTGCGAGGGAGCCACTGCGTCCTCGGGGCGGAGGTCGACGCCCGCGCCGACGGCTGCGGCCTCCTGGCCAACGGCCGCGTAATAATTGCCCTTGAATCTCGCCTGCTTCTTTAAGATTCGCGCCCGCTCTTCCAAAAGACGACATTTCAGCATCGTGCTGTACAGTTGCTTCAGCTTATCGTTGCCGATCAATGGATTGGGGTGGTTCGACGTGGCCGCCGCACCTGCGACCGGCTCCTTCACTTTTGTCGCCATTTTCCGGGTGGGTCCTCGTCTAGATCAAGTGTATCGCAATGACCATCCGATTCGAGTGGTTTCCCGCTTAGGGGATGGCCTACTTGCTTCGATATTGTGCGGCTCCCTGATTTCCACGCGGAGGTGGAATAACCTGTGAATATCCGGGCGGAGATGTCGTGGAAGTCTTCTATTCCCAATGGTCTTCACCTGTTTGCACCGGATGCGCGACCTTTTGGCTCCGATAACTGGAATGCAGGGTACGCTGCAGTTCTCAATCCCGCATGCCGCTGTTGTGCAGACGTGAGCTTCGAGGGACAACAAACACTCAGGTTCTTTCGATCAGGTTGAATATTCCGCGTTGATGCGCACGTACTCCGCAGTCAGATCGCAGGTCAGAAAATCGCAGATTTCATTGCCCATTCCGAGCGACACGCGAACATTCACGGTCCTTTCCTTCATGGCGCGATGGACACAGTCCTTGTCAAAATCTGGCGCGGTCTGGCCATTCCGGCAAACAGGCAAGCCACCTATCCATATCGATGCCTTTCCCGGATCCTTCGCCGCTCCAGAGTAGCCCGCAGCAGCAAGTATGCGTCCCCAGTTAGGGTCGCACCCTGCGAACGCGGTCTTGACTAGGGGGGAACTGGCGATGCTGCGTGCGATCCGCGCGGCGTCGGCAGCCGATGCCGCGCCCTCAACCGCCAGTTCGATGACATGACCCGCGCCTTCTCCGTCCTCAATGATCTGACGGGCGAGGGATCCGCAGATTTGCTTGAGCGCGTGAGAGAAAGCGTCTAAGCCTGGCTCCATAGCGGCGTGCGTTACGGATACGCCGCTCGTCCCGCTCGCAAGCAGCAGCACGGTGTCATTCGTCGAGGTATCTCCGTCGATCGATATGCAGTTGAAGGTCGGTTGCACGGCGTCGTTCAAAAGCTTTTGCAGATCGTGTGAGGCAACGCTGGCATCCGTAAAGAGATAGACCAGCATGGTTGCGTGTGGGACCAGCCGAGGCGCAATCATGCCTGCGCCTTTCGCCACTCCAAGTAGGCGAACCTGCCGATCGCCAATCTTGATCTCCGCGCTGGCGATCTTCGCACGCGTGTCGGTGGTAAGGATCGCTTCGGCGAACTGTTGGACGTGTGCGGCTGTCTCCCCCAGTTGCGCAGCGATATGCGGCAGCGCGGCGACCAGCTTCTCGCCAGGGAGTTGCACCCCGATGATGCCCGTGGAAGAAGGAAATATCTCCTGCTCGGAATATCCAAATTTCAGCGCGGCAGCCTTGCAGACAGTCCGGCAAGTCGCCACACCTTGCTCTCCCGTGGCGCAGTTGGCGTTGCCGGCGTTGACCGCAACGAAGCGTACCCGGCCACCCGATCGTCGCAGGTGTTCACGGCCCACGATGACGGGTGCAGCGACCAGACGATTGCTTGTGAAGACGGCGGCGGCGGTTGTTCCTTCGATAGCCTGGGCGCAGGCAAAGTCGGGCTTACCGCTGGGTTTGACGCCTGCCCGCACCGCGCCAAAGCGAAAGCCCGCCGGCGTATGAGCGAAGGAGAAAGAGGGAGGTCCGAAGGTTTCGTGCGACATTGCCATTATCCTTTTATGAATGGGAATGGATTCATCGTTATTTATTGAAATGAGAAAGATTTCCGTGGCGCGAGGCGATGCCATCGTGCTGCATGAGCTTTCGCTGCGGGTGGGACAACGGGAGCACATCGCAATCCTGGGACCGAATGGTTGCGGAAAAACCACGCTGATCCAGACTCTCACGTGCCAGCGTTATCCGCTGGTGCGGGAAGGCTCGTATCTCCGAATCTTCGGGGAGGAACGATGGGACCTGAGCGAATTGCGCCAGCACTTGGGGATCGTCTCTGCGGACCTTCCAGGCGAGCGCACTCCTCATACAACGGGTCGCGATGTAATCGTGTCTGGATTTTTTTCGAGTTCCACACTGTGGCCGCATTTCCACGTGACCCCGCAAATGTGGGAGCGGGCGGACGAAATTCTTCATCTGCTGGAAGTCGAGCACCTGCGTGACAAGCCGGTAGGACAAATGTCGGCCGGAGAGACAAAACGTATTCTGATTGGGCGAGCCATCGTCCATCGACCAAGCTTTCTGCTGCTGGACGAACCAAGCAACGGGCTCGATTTGGCCGCGCAATGGGAACTGCGACATACGATGCGCCGGCTTGCCCAGCAAGGGACCGGAATTTTGCTGATTACGCATCATCTTTCGGACATCCTGCCGGAGATCGATCGCGTGGTCATGATGCAGGCGGGTCGCATCGTCGACGACGGGTCGAAAGCTGGGCTGCTGACCGCAGACCGACTGCGGCGACTGTTTGGAGTCGAGGTGGAACTTGGCGAACGAAACGGCTTCTATCATGCGTGGTGATTTGCCTCGGACGCCCGCTCTACACTTGCAATGGAACCAGATGTTCTTTGACTCTCACCGGTCCCAGAACCGCTGTGGCCGGCAACGCACCGCGCGCCATGGCGAACTCGTCGCACGCATTCAGCCGCGGACAATTCGCGCAATCCTTGTAAATTTTGTCCGGCAGAGCGGTGCGGTCCACCTGCTCAAATCCGAACCGTTGAAAAAATCCGGGTATGCGGGTGAATAAGCAGACGCAGGGAACGCTGTGGCTTTCGGCTTCCTCGAGCAACGCCTCTATCAGGTGACCGCCCGCGCCTTGATGCATCGATTCTTCGCTGACGGCGATAGAGCGTATTTCTGCAAGATGCGGCCCATAGAGATGCAGCGCTCCGCAACCGAGAAACTTTCCTTCCTCGGTTTCCACCACAGTGAAATCGCGAATGTTCTCATAGATTTCCGCCGGGCTGCGTGGCAGCAAAGTGCCATCGTAGGAGAGACTGCGAATTAGGCCGTGGATCGCGTCCGCATCCGGCAAACGCGCCTTACGTGCCAACATGTTTTGCCCCTCGAGACGCAATCTCGACGACTGCGTCCGCATCCTCGGCATGATCATTGGACGTAGGAGAAGCAGCTTCTGATTCAGTCCACTGAGATGCGCGTAATTCCGCCAACGCCAGATCCTCGCGAACGCGGGAGCGGGCAGTTCCGCCGATGACATCATGACAATCGAGGGTCGCTTCGAGCGTGATGGCAGCAAAAAAATCCTGCTCGAATGCCGGACTGAACTGCTGCAATTCCTCCAGCGTGAGTCCATCCAACTCGCAACCTTTGACGAGACAGTGGCGCACTGCATTGCCGACGATCTCATGGGCGGTGCGAAACGCCACCCCTTTATGAACAAGATAGGTTGCCGCTGCCATTGCGTTTAGAAAGCCAGCCGTACAGGCTGCCAGCATCCGGTCTGTGCGGAAACGCAGCGCTACGGTGAATCGGCCCAGCAGGGAAAGCAGTGCGTGCATTTCTTCCGTCGCGGCGAACAATGCCTCCTGCGTTTCCTGCATGTCCTTGTTGTAGGCCAGCGGCAATCCTTTTAGTTGTAGCTCGACTGTATGAGAAGCCGCGATGATCCGACCCGACTTGGCGCGCGCAAGCTCGGTGAGATCGGGATTTTTCTTTTGCGGCATGGCGCTCGAACCGGTCGAAAACGCCTCTGGCAAATCTACAAACCCAAACTCCGCCGTTGCATATAGAGTGATCTCCTCGGCGAAGCGACTCACATGCAACGCAATCTGCGCCAGTGACTGCAAATACTCCAGCACGAAATCGCGATCGCTGGTCGCGTCCATGCTGTTCGCTGTCGGCGCATCGAATCCCAGTTCTCGCGCAATCAATATGCGGTCGAGTGGCAAGGTCGCGCCCGCAACCGCGCCCGATCCGAGAGGGCAGACATTCAAGCGCCGCGCGCAATCTTCCAACCGCGTTCCGTCCCGCTGCAGCATGGAGACATAGGCCAGCAGCCAGTGTGCGACCAGGACTGGTTCGGCACGCTGCATGTGCGTGTAGGCTGGCATCGCTGCCTCACCCGCGGATTTTGCCTGGGTCAGGAACGCCTTCATCCACACATGCAGGTCGGCCTGCAATGTGGCAATCGCATCGCGTACATACAGCCGCAAATCGGTAGCAATCTGTTCGTTGCGGCTACGGCCCGTGTGCAGCTTCAGGGCGGTGTTCCCAATCCGCGCTTTCAGTTCCAGTTCAACGAAGTGGTGCACATCTTCCGCGTCAAGCTGACTGACAGATCCGGAATTTCCTTGGTTAGCAGAGGCTGCCGAATAGAACTCCGCAAGGATGCTATCCAGCCCACCCTGAACCGACAGCAACTCATCTTCGGTGAGCACGCGGAGCTCCGCCAACGCGCGCGCGTGCGCCTTGCTGGCTGCCACTTCGTAGGGAATCAGGCGCCAGTCGAAGCGAAACGAGCGTTGCCAGCCATCGAATGTAGCATCGAGTGGCTCACGAAATCTGCCCGACCACATCTTCACCGAACGGTCTCCTGCTGGCGTTTTTTCAAGTGATTCAGGGTGCGCGCCGGCAGCCCAAGAATGCGAATGAAGCCGGCAGCGTCCTTCTGGTCGTAACTCGCCCCCATGGTGAAGGAAGAAAGTTCCGGCGAATAGAGCGCAAATTCACTGGCGCGACCCGCAATTCCGATGTTGCCTTTGTAAAGCGCCAGCTTCACTGTGCCAGTCACGGTCTTTTGGGTCGTCGCAACGAAACCATCCAGAGCTTCGCGCAACGGAGTAAACCACAGGCCGTAATAGACCAGCTCGGCGTACTTCAGCGCAATCTGCTGCTTATAGTGCTTCACTTCGCGCTCCAGAGTCATCGCTTCCAGCTCGCGATGCGCGGCCATAATCAACGTGCCGCCCGGCGTCTCATAGATGCCGCGGCTCTTCATGCCAACAAAGCGATTCTCCACCAGATCGATGCGGCCGACCGCATTGCGTGCGGCGATTTCATTCAGCAGTTCGAGCAGTTGCACCGGGTCGAGACGCATTCCGTTTACAGACACCGGATTGCCCTGTTCAAATCCAATCTCAACCATCTCGGTACGATCTGGCGCCTCCTGCGGCGACCGTGTCCATGTCCAGGTGCTATCGAGGGGGGCATTGCCTGCGTCTTCGAGTTCGCCTCCTTCATGGCTGATGTGCCACAAATTCTGGTCTCGGGAATGGATCTTTGCGCGGCTTTGGGCCACTTGAATGCCGTGCGCCTCGGCATAGTCCAAACAATCTTCCCGCGACTTCAATTCCCACTCGCGCCAAGGCGCAATGATCGCAAGCTCAGGCGCGAGGGCCTGATAGGCGTGCTCGAAGCGCACCTGATCGTTGCCCTTTCCCGTCGAACCATGGGCGACCGCCTCCGCGCCCTCGGCCAGCGCGACCTCCACCTGATGTTTGGCGATGACTGGGCGCGCGATTGACGTGCCAAGTAAATATTTGTCCTCATATACAGCGCCGGCGCGAACGGTCGGGAACACATAATCGGTCAGAAATTCTTCACGTAAATCCAGCACCACAGCCTTTTTTGCGCCGGTGGCATACGCCTTGGCCTTCACCGCGTCCAGGTCTTCTCCCTGGCCGACATCGGCGATCATTGCGATTACATCCATACCATAGTTCTCGTTCAGCCACGGGATGATGATGGATGTGTCGAGCCCGCCGGAATACGCCAGAACAACTTTCTTTGCCATTTGAAACTCCTTTTTCAAATCCTTTTAGAACGAGGGCGCCGAACGCTTGCGTGGGCCTCGAGTTAAGGGCCGGATGTCTTCCAGCCTCGAACTGGTGATGCTGCTGCGAGGTGCGACGTTTCCAGCGGCATCGAGCAGCAGCAGGAGAATCGCCTTCTGCACATGCATGCGGTTCTCAGCCTGATCGAAGACGACGGACTGCGCGCTGTCCATCACTTCATCCGTCACTTCTTTGTTGCGGCGCGCCGGTAGACAATGCATGAAGACAGCGTGCGGCGCCGCCAGCGACATCATCGCACGGTTCACCTGATAGGAAGCAAAGATCGCTTCGCGAATCTCTGCTTCGGCTTCCTGCCCCATACTGGTCCACTGGTCGGTGTAGATGGCGTCCGCGCCGGAAACAGCCTCGCTTGGGTCAGTCACGCAGGTCACGGTTCCAGCGGGAATGCCGTGCGTAGCGGTCGAGGCCAGGACTTCGGCGGCCACGAGAAACTCCGCTTTAGGACCATAGCCCTTTGGAGAGGCCAGGATAATGTTTGCGCCAGTCAGCACGGACGTCAACAGCAACGAGTGTGCGACGTTATTGCCGTCGCCGACGTAAGCGAGGCGCAAACCGCGCAGGTCTCCGAATTGTTCTTCGAGCGTAAAGATGTCGGCCAACGCCTGACATGGATGTTCGATGTCGCTTAGCGCATTTACGACCGGCACGCCGGCATACTGCGCCATGTCGGTGATAGTGTCGTGGCTGAAGGTGCGCAGCACAATCACATCGATCCAGCGTTCCAGATTGTGCGCAACGTCGGCGAGTGTTTCCCGCGCGCCCAACCGCGACCCGGTCTGATCGATAAAGATGGCAGAGCCGCCCAGCGTGTTGATGCCGGTCTCAAACGTCAGCCGGGTGCGCAGCGAATCTTTCTCGAAAAACATCACGAGTTGCTTGGCGCTGAGCGCGTGCCAGTAGAGTTCCGGGTGTGCCTTGACAGCATGTGCGGTGTCGAGAATCAGCCGCACATCCGCGGCGGTCAAATCGCGGATCGAACAGAGGTCGCGTCCAGCCAGCGTGTTCGGAGAGTTCGACGGGGGAATGGAACTGAGCGTTTCCGATCCGATGGCAGGTGCTCTCAATGCGTAGGATTTTGTCGTCATGCGCGTGCTCCTTGCGCTGCCGCCGGCGAGGCCGCAACCGCGGAAGTATTGGTCAAGATATCATCCAGCGCTTGTATGGCCAGATCGATATGATGGCGCTCGATAATGTAGGGAGGCAAAAATCGCAGGACCGTCTCGCTGGTCCGATTGATCAGGATGTGGCGCTCCATCATCTGTGCAGCGACGTGCTTCGCCAATTCGGCGTTTGATACCTCAATCCCGAGCATAAGTCCCCTTCCGCGTACATCAGTAATCGCGGAATGACTCGCGGCCAATGACTGCAATTGTTCGAGAAAATGTTTTCCCATATTGCGGATATGGTCCAGCAGATTGTCGCGACGCATGGTATCGATGACGGCAATGGAAACGGCACAGGCCAATGGGCCGCCGCCAAAGGTGGTCCCATGCATGCCGGGGGTAAACGCGCGCGCGGCTTCCTCCGTGCATAGCATCGCGCCAATGGGAATTCCTCCTCCGAGAGGTTTGGCTAGCGTCGTCACGTCGGGCAGGATGCCATAATGCTGATACGCGCACCACTCGCCGGTGCGGCCGAGCCCGCTTTGAATTTCATCGGCAAGCAGCAAGGCCCCGGTTTCGCTGGTCAGCCGTCGCGCCGCGGCGAAAAATTCTTTCGACACAGGGTGGATGCCGCCTTCTCCCTGCACTGCCTCGACACAGACAGCGCACGCTTCACTGGAGAATTTCGCTTCCAAGTCGGCGACGTCATCGAAGCGAACAAACTCCACGCCGGGCACCAGCGGTTCAAAGGGTTCGCGATATTTCAATTTATGAGTCGTCGAGACCGCGCCCATGCTGCGACCATGGAAACCATGCTCCAATGCAAGAATTTTCGTGCCCAGCCGATGGCCTTCCGAGCGGCGCAACGTCGCGTAGGCACGTGCCAGCTTCAGCGCGGCTTCCCATGCCTCCGTGCCGCTGTTGCAGAAGAATGCGCGGTCCAGTCCCGTCATCACCGTCAGCCGCAATGCGAGCTCTGCCTGTCCGGGATGATAGAAAAGGTT
Organism: Acidobacteriota bacterium; assembly: GCA_021802085.1. GTDB lineage: Bacteria > Acidobacteriota > Terriglobia > Terriglobales > Acidobacteriaceae > JAKAAZ01. The sequence continues at coordinate 2,713 of JAKAAZ010000081.1, read as the reverse complement.
CGAAATGTGCATCAGCGTACGGCTCTGCCGGTCGATGGCGGCTTGAATGGCAGGATGGCCATAACCAAGCGCGTTGACACCGATGCCGCTCAAAAGGTCAAGATAGGCGTTCCCGTTCTCATCGAACAGATGGACGTCTTCTCCGCCAACAAAGCAAATAGGGGTACGGTCATAGGTTCTGACCAGCAAGTGCGCCTCCGCGGCGCGAATATCGTCCAATTTCATGCCACCATCACCTCCGTACCTTGTGGAGTTCGCGCAGAGCAAAGATCGGGCAACAGCGCCGCCGAATCGGCGGGAAGAATCCTTACGCGCTGCACCCCGCCCAACAACGCCTCGCGACACGCGCCCAATTTCGGCAGCATGCCTCCGCTGACGACGGCTGTGCGTGTCAGCTCTGGAATTTGTTTCAGTGTCAGCCAACGCATCACTTCGCCGTCGGCCCCGCGCACGCCCGGAACATCGGTCAAAAATACCAGCACGTCGGCGTGACAGGTCATCGCGCAGGCGGCAGCCATTTCGTCCGCATTCACGTTATAGTATTCGCCATCGAACCCGAGCGCCACACTGGAAATGACAGGAATTGCGCCCATCTGCCAGATCGCCAATAACCAGCGTGGATCGGAGGAGGCGATTTCTCCGACGAATCCAAGATCGGGCGCAGTGCGCTTTTTCCGCGCGCGAAATACCAGCCCATCGCCGCCCGAAAGTCCAACAGCCGCCTGACCGAATTTGCCGATCGCGGCCACCAGTTGCTTGTTGACGCGGCCGGCTAGCACCATCAACGCGGCATCGCGCGTCTCCGCGTCTGTGACCCGCAAACCGGCGATAAACTCACTTTGCTTGCCCAGTTGCGCCAGCGTTCTCGTGAGCGCGGCGCCCCCGCCGTGAACCACGGCGACCTGGTGGCCATTGCGTACCAGGTCGACAATTGCCTGCGTGCTGCCGCGCAGCGTAGCCGGATTTTCCAGCGACGCGCCACCGAGTTTAATGACGAATTTCACGTGAGTCCCTCCTGCTCCGGCCAGCCGAAAAGCAGGTTCATGTTCTGCACCGCCTGGCTGGCCGCGCCTTTCAGCAGATTGTCCAGGCACGCGACCACGACCAACCTTTTTCCGTCGCGGGCCAGCGCAAAGCCAAGATCGCAATAGCTGGTCCGGACACAATATTGAATCTCCGGCAGTCTTGAGCCAGACCATCGCACCATGGGGGAGTCTGCATAAAAGTTTCGATAGCATGCATCGATGACTTCCGGTGCCGTGGGTTCTTGCAAATTCACATAGATCGTCGAAAAAATCCCGCGCGGAATAGGCAACAGATGCGGCGTAAAAATGATATCTCCGGCTCTCAACCCGAGCTGCTCCAGCAACTCGCCGGTATGCCGGTGATTGAACAGTGAGTAGGCCGAGAGATTGTCCGCCGCATGCATGAAATGCGTTTTCGCAGTTGGCGTCTTGCCCGCCCCGGAAACTCCGGACTTGGAGTCGCAAACGATTCCGCGCCCCAAATCGATTCGTTTTTCCCGTATCAAAGGTGCCAACGCCAGAATGATTGAAGTTGCGTAGCAGCCTGGATTGGCAATCAATCGCGCCGACGCGATCTGCTCGCGATGCAACTCCGGCAATCCGTAGACAGCCTTCTTCTGGATTGCAAGCGCCGCGTCCGGATCCTGATCTTCCAGATTGTAAATTGCGCGATTGGTTTCCTGATCCAACCGCCATGCGCCGCTCAGATCGATGACGCGCATGCCATGCTGCAGCAGCCTCGGTACCCATGCGCGAGACTGCTCATGCGGCGTCGCCAGAAAGACCACATCCACATTCTGTTTGCCAAGCCTATCCCAGTGAAATGGTTCCACAGCGAGAATGCCCGCACCATTGTTGTCTGCAAGCTGAGGATGCAGGTCTGTCAATGGAATGGGCGTTCCTTTTTCCTCGTCCGGGCGTCCGAAAAAAATCGGCGCATGACCGTGAAGCAGCGGATGATGCAGCAGCAGGCGCGCCAACTCTGCACCGGCATAGCCACTGACGCCGAATACCGCGGTTTGGTAGGGTGAGGGCATTATGCTTCCAGTAAGGTCTCCAAGCGATGGCGCAAACTGCTGGCGTGCTTCTGATCCTGGCAAATAATCAGGACCGTATCGTCTCCAGCGATGGTGCCCAGCACTTCCGGGATGTATTCATGATCGAGCGCAGCGGCTACTGGTTGAGCACTGCCAACCGTTGTGCGCAACACAAGCTGATTTGTCGCCTGCCGAACCGCCAATCCAAAATTCGAAAATACATCGTTCAGCGAGGGCCGGTCATCTTCAGCCGCGCCGTTAGGCACGGCGTAACCGTTCGGGCCTTTATACAGCCGCAGGTCGTGAATGTCGCGGGAGAGCGTAGCCTGGGTCACATCGAATCCCCGCCGCACCAGCTTACGACGCAACTCGTCCTGGCTCAAGACCGGCCCTTCGCTCAACAAGGTGAGGATCGCGTTGTGACGTTCACTCTTCATGACAATTTCCGCAACCGACGCCGATTCATCCAGTGTATAACAATACAAACTTGTGCATAAATATGCAGCTGCGCACCATAATCAGTTGCGGGCGCACGTCAGATTTGTGAGAAGTCATGCAGCTTTCTTCGTTTGATCTGAGCGATACTGCCAGAAGTCCTCAAAGCGTCCACCGAGTTTGCTGCATCGCAGGGCGATGATGGCGTTTGCGCCC
>JAKAAZ010000080.1 GCA_021802085.1 Acidobacteriota bacterium | reverse complement strand
AACGGAGCGCAGCGGAGTGAAGAATCCAGACGATATGCGCCTGGTCATTGCCGCCGTCACCCTCTGGATTCTTCGCTTCGCTCAGAATGACTCATCTCATTTTTAGGCTCTGCGCAGGAATCTGTAAGACCCCCTGATTTTGCTGGGCTTTGAATAAAAGGGGATTCCGGCTTCGCATTCGGTTGAACGTGGCTGAATGGCTCTGACGCCACTGTTGACGGGCGATTCGCAGAGATTCTTGGTTCAGTTGGAAGGCAAAACTGGTGTCGCAGATGACGTGCGGCCGAAGGGTTGGGTTTCCGGTGAGGTGCGAATGGCAGCGTCTTCCGGCTCCCCCACGGATCACCGGGAAGATCAGAAACTATCGTCCCCTCAAGAACTTCCGTGGACTGCGCAAAATCATCAACCATCATAGAATGAGACGGTTCCGAGGATTCTATGGTGTCAACTATGCCGGGGGAACAACGGGGGCCGCCAACAAACCACGAGCTTTTGCTCCCTGGCCGGGAGTCTCGACACCGACCGACCTCAATCGCCAAAACCGCCGTCCTCCTCCGAAGGCCTGGAATTCAAAAACCCGCGTAAAACGCACACTTTTACAGATTCTCGTCAAGAGCCCATTTTTAACTACAGTATCTGTAAATCGGCGCTAGTTTACTCTGGTTGAAACTGCCCGCACGACGAGTATTGACGGCTAATCATGCCGGTCTACTTCGCCGCCCTCTTATAACTCCACCCCAGGACCGAGGGGTGCCATGGCGACCGTGATATAGGGATTGAAGATCTGGTCTTTGTGTTCCTGCGCGAACTTCCACATTCGCTGGAGCAAGTCGCGCCGTATGTCTGCCAAGCCGGAAGGGAGTGGAGGCCATGCCACGTCATTGCCATTGCCATACCCGCTACCCTGTTCCACCATGGCCCGCGATTGTTTCACGTCGGGGAATGCAAGGTTCACCATTTCATGAGGATCGTGCTTCAGATCGTACAGTTCATCGTAATCAAATCCGTTATAGACATATTTATGGTCCTTCGTCATGACGATTCTCTGCGTATAGTAGAGTTCCACGCCATTGAGCTGGCCGAAAATTGCATCTCTCCAATTTCCGGGTGTTTCACCCTGGAGCCATGGCAGGAGGCTCTTTCCCGACATCTCGTAATCCGAGGATGGAATGCCTGCCGCTTCCAGAAACGTCGGAGCGAAGTCCGTTGTAGATACGAATGCATCTACCTGGCGGCCAGGATTTACGATGCCACGCGGCCAGCGAATGACGGTGGGAATGTTGTATCCTTCGCGGAAACTCGGCACACCTTTGGCCCATAGCCCATGCGCACCCGCATAATCGCCATGGTCCGAGACATAGACAACGATCGTGTTTTCGGCTTGACCGGTCTTTTCGAGACTATCGAGTAAAAAGCCAAACAATGTATCCTGCATGGTTGTCTTGGCCCAATAGTGAAGAATGGCCCTTCGGACTTCATCATCACTTAGCTGAGCCCAGTATTGATATCGCATTCTCTGGTAGATGCGCGGTTTGTCCTCCAGCGTATCCCGAAAATTGGGAGGGAGTTCGATCGATTTTGGATCGTACATGTCGACAAAGCGCTTGGGCACGTCGTAAAGATCATGCGATCCGCTGTTGGATACCATCAAGGCCCACGGGTGGCCGCTGCTGGCTAGACGCTTCAGCTTTTCCGTTCCTGCCAGAACAGGCTTATATTCGCTTTCCACAACGCCCAAAGGATTGGAATCTTGCGCGGGCAATGTTTTGTATAATTCGACATTTCCCCACCCGGGGCGGAACACCTCACCGGGCTGGCGCAGGCCTGTTTCGTGCAGTTCTACCCGCGCTCTCGCCCAGGTACTATCTTGGCGCTCCCGCCCAGGCACAAACCCGCTTGGTGAAAATCCGTAATTTGGTTGTTTTGAATGATTCGTATAGGAATTTGTCCACCCAGCATCCCAGGGAGTTACATTCCGTGCAACGTGCCATTTCCCGGAATAGTCGAGTTGATAGCCCGCCTGACGCAAGTACTCCGGGAAGTACCTGGTTCCAGGGTAAGGATTCGCATGGATCGCAGTATCCGTATCTACATTATTGAAAACACCATGCTCGCTGGGATATAAGCCCGTCTGAAAACTGGCCCGCGAAGGACAACAGTGAGGGCTAGGGCAGAATGCATTGGGGAAGATCAATCCCTGAGAAGCAAATCGGTCCACGTTTGGAGTAAGGCAACGAGAACCCGGCAACGCCAGTTGTCCCTGCGTCTGGTCGGGCATGAAGATCAGGATGTTTGGACGATTCTGCTGAGAAGATGGCCCTGATCTGTCTTGTGCCGCAAGAGGCTTTACAAAGTTGCTTGCAGCAAGGGCGGCAGCACTCGTCATGAAATCTCTTCTTGTCACCATCTGTTTCTCTCCTTTTCCCGCAACTGCCCCGCAGCTAATGTCAGGATTGGCCACAGCGACTCCTGTAGACAATTAAATTCAAAGCAACATGAAATGCGAATGGAATTCGCGTCTCGTTTCATCATAGGCCGACATGGGATTTGTCTTCACCCTAACAACTTCTGAAGCCGATACTTCGTTAGATCAAAAAACATATTTAGCGGAAAACTGAAAAAAACGGGCATCTGGCATAAAGGCTTGAAAGCTCCTGGCGGTTGTAATTTGCCCTCCGTTTGTGTTGTCATTCGTTACGCTGGGGTTACCGTAGGCAGGTGTATTCAGAACGTTGAAGATGTCTGTGCGAAACTCCAGGTACTGTGAATGATAGGTTGGAAAATTCTTGAAGATCGACATATCAATGCGTTCATAACCTGGACCGTAGATTTCGTTGCGCTTTCCTCCCAGGTACGCGAGCACCTGAGAGTAGTTCGATACGAGAGACCCATCTCCGGATCGGGGTATTGTCGATCCCGGTAAAGGGTTGGAAAAGGCGCATGGGTTATACCAATTCTTCGTGTTTTTCGTGTGTGCTGCACAGGTAACACTGGGATTCGTTGCGTTAGGGGTCCCTCCCGGGGCATAGTAATTATGCTGTGTCACAATTGCAAACGCATTGCCTCCAGATGCGGTGGATATATCTGGCGTAATATTGAACGGCTGGCCCGTCTCAGCAGAGAAGGTCAGGTCGGCCGCCCAATCGCCAGCTATTATATTGGCGATACCTGGATGGTTCATGTGGGTGCGCCCTGCTCCGAAAGGTAACTGATAAAACCCGTTGAAAGTGAACCGTTGTCGAACATCAAATTCAGAGTTGCTATAGTCGTCGGTGATCGGAACTAAATTGGTGTTGCGGTAGGGTCCGCCATAACCCCCAAGCGGTTGGATGGAGTCGTCCAACGAATGAGACCAAGTGTAGGTGGCAAGAAAATCTAACCCGTTCGCATAGCGCTTCTGAAGAGTCCCCTGAAATGAATTATAGCTAGATTCGCCAGCATAATTCATATATTGTGTTCCGCTAAAGTCCGGAAATGGGCGAACAAACTGTGCGCTGTTGGCGGGATTTTGCAGTGCCTCTGGATTATTAAAATCTATCTTTGTCTCCAGGTGACGCGACACACTTCCCACATAGCCGATGGAGGCAGCTATGTCATTTGATAAGCTGCGTTGAATCGTCAAGTTGTAATCCATGGCATAGGGCGTCTTTGCTAAAGGGTCAGAACCTTGCATGGTAGGCAATTTAACAAAATTCTGCAGTCCGGCTGCTAGCAATGTTGAGAAGCCATTTTCCAGTGTCAGTCCTGTTGAAGGGCAGTTGTTTGGGCCGCAGTTGGGAGCGCTGAAGTTATCCGTGAAGCTGAACGGATAATTGTTCCCCAAATTGTCAGCTCCTCCTATGTCCACAAGACCGCCGTAAAAAATACCGAAACCACCGCGTATGACAGTCTTTGCATCTGTTGCGTATGCAAAGCCCATGCGTGGCGAAAAATTTGTTTTCTGGTAGTCGATCAGATGTAGGTTGTTGACATACTGCAGGGTTATATTGTCCTTGGACAGCAGTGTTGTAAAGTTTGAAGCAAGAGGTACGTTCCTGCTTTTCACCGGTATCTGGTAAACCGCAGATCCCGTAGCAACGCCTAAAGGCCCTGTTACATGGTAGGTGGCTTGCCGTCCCGATACTTCCTTGTATGTCTGAGTGAGTTCATATCGGATACCAAGATTTAGGGTCACTTTTGCATTGATCCTCCAATCGTCCTGGGCGTATCCTGCGTCATACCATCGGGCGTCGCCAATTGACGATTCATTCGATATGGAGGCGGCATCAATTTGGTCTGACAAGAAATCTGCGACTCCAAAACCTGTAAAGCTTTTTCCTAGATTGCTCGTGTACAAACCGGAAAAGGTGTACTGACCCCGTGAGACAGCAGGCTGCAAAATGGAAAAGCGAATACTCTGCAAGTCTACCCCGAATTTTAACGAGTGGCCTCCAATAATCTTTGTGACATTGTCCAGAATCTGGTACACGTTTTGATGCTCGATGGATGGATCATACGAGTGCGAACCAAAGTCGTTGATACCTCTGACTACTCCCTGAGGGAGACCGCCGTTGTCCGGAAACCCAGCTCCGTATGGAATGCCGCCGAGACCAAGTCTTGCAGCTAGGTCAGTCCCGTAGTTAACCTGGAGGAATGAGAATGCACCCCAGTCGTAGCCTACACGAAACTCATTCGTAAGAGTCGGCGTGAAAAGATGCGATTCACTGAACATAAAGCTTTCACTCAGATTGTCATCATAACCAGTATCATAATTATTGGCTCCATCAAGGATTGTTCCGAGCGGCGGTGTTATGTATGCTGGAATATGTAAGTAGCTAAAACGAGAGTAGGCCTGATCTTTCGCGCTGATGTTCCAGTCCATACGAGCATCCCATTGCCAGGTGTCACTGAGTTGCTTTAGGTTTGTCGTATAATTATTGTAGGTTTTGCCTGCATTCGTATTGGGCATGGGGTATAGCTTTAGAATGTTTTGCGCAGTGCTATCAATTTGCTGCGGACAAAATATATTGTTCTGGCCATTGCATGACAGGGTAGCTGTGCCCCCTGAATTCGGCTGGTAGAGCTGAATTGGCTTGCTGGATCCAGTGAGGCCCGTATTTAGCAGTTCGGTAAAGTTTCCCTGACGCATGAGCGGGGTAGGAACTGTAATTGTGGTCGGCTGTCCAAGGACTATGCGATTGGCCTCGACATCACCAAAAAAGAAAAGTTTATTTTTAATTAATGGTAAGCCTAGCGTGGCGCCGAACTGATTTTCTCTATATTCAGGAACTGTCAGCGCATTGAAATCGCGCGCATCGAGCACATTGTTGCGAAAATACTCCCAGAAATCACCATGTATTTGGTTGGTTCCAGACTTAAGACTGGCATTGATCACCGCGCCAGCAGAATGACCAAACTCAGCGCTGTAATCGGACGTATCAACCTTGAATTCAGCCAACGCGTCCGGTGGAGGACGGACGACGAAGCTGGCTGCGCTTTGTAGGTCCGCTAGATTGGTATTGTTATCGACGCCATCCAGGATAAAATTGTTTTGTGTTGCAATCTGACCATTGGCAAAAAAATCTCCTGTAGCGGAGCCGCGCGAATTGCCCGACGAAGGAGCCACACCAGCAGCCAACTGTGCGACGAAGACCCAGTTTCTTCCATTCAGCGGGACGTCATTGATTGTTCGTGTACTCATAACTTGACCGACTGAAGAGGACTGTGTCTGTAACAGCGGAGGGGCGGTACTCACAGTCACAGTTTGCGAAACGGCACCGGGCTTCAAGTTAAGAACGACATTCAGGCGCTCCTGCATGTTCAAGTGTAAATTGTCCTGGGATGTGGTTTCAAAACCGGGAGCCGTTGCGCTTACCCGGTAATTGCCGATCTTGATAGGCGAAAAAGTGTAAACACCGCTGTTGTCCGACTTGGTCTGAAGCACCAAGCCAGTGTCCGTACTCGTGAGTGTGACTTGAGCGTCTGGGATTACAGCCCCCGTATTATCCTGCACAACGCCGGTGATTGTTCCTTGATCCACCTGTGCAAAAACCTGGATGCCTGAAAAGAGCAGCAGATATAAGGCCAAGGTGATCCAGGGGAGGAACGACTTCGATATGAGTGACGTAGGTGTGCACTTACGCCGCAGGCCACGTCGATCAAGCCGCATTTCGTTGTCTTCTGAATGAGGTGAATTTCCATTCTTGAATGCTTTTCCCATCACCACCCACATAGCGCCTCCCCATCGCATATTCTTTGCGACTTTCAGTCCACATTTCAGTACTTGTCCAGGATTCTGTCAACGTTTTTTCACGGTGATTTGACGTGATACCGCCCTTGGATTTGCCTTCACCCGAACAACTGGATATAGGTTGCGCGCGCGCCTCCTTCCATGATGTACACGTCGGCAACTGTGGCAGGTGGGGTTAGGGGAGATCGCGGAGTGTGGGCCAGCGTTTGCGATCGATCGTCGCTCCAAAAATCCCCAGAGCGAGGGCGACGGCGCCGGACAGGAATAGCAGGAGAAGATTGACGACGCCGTGGGTGGCGGTGCGCAGCAGCAACTGTCCGCAGAGGGCCAGCGCCAGCAGGATGAAGCCGCCGGACAGCAGAAAGATGGATGCCATCCGGCGATCAAAAAAAGCCAGGATGGAGGCGAGGAAGGTGAGAAGGCCGCCGGACAGGATGATGGCGACCTCAAACCAAGAGCTGCCGACGATGCTGGTCAGCGCCGCGATGGGGCAGTACACGATGTTGGAGATTCCCCAGAGGACGCCGAGCGAAAAGATTGCCGCTCCCCAGAAGCGGCGCAACCGTGCCTGTTGATCCGCATCTTTCATTGGGCCGATTCAAAGTTCGGCGCGCACGGGAGCCCTGACTAAAACATGCCCCAGGCACGACTGATGTAGTCCGTCATGGTCAGGCTGATGAGCAGAAGGAAGGTGAATATGCCCGCAGCCACCGTCAGCTTGAGAAGCCGCGAACTGTAATGGAGATGCATGAAAAAGAGAACGACCAGCGAGGCCTTGAAGCAGGCGATCGCCAACGCGATGACGGCGTTGAACACGCCGAGATCGATGAACGATATGCCGGTGGTGAGAGCGGTGAGCGCCAGCAAGGTGAGAAATATCGCCAGATATATGGGCGGTTTCACCACATGGACTTCCGCATCCTGATGCGTCTCTTGGGTCTTCTCGGTCATACTCGGTGCTCCATACTTCCCGCGGTTGCGGGCCAGTTCAAATGCTGCTGCGCACAACGCCGGCCGCTAGCGATAGCGGCTGATGAGGTAGAGCAGCGGAAACAGAAATATCCAGACGATGTCGACAAAGTGCCAATACAGACCAAAATTTTCCACGGGTATGACATGGCCTTCGGTATAGGCGCCTTTCGAGGCGCGCGCAACCATGATAAAGAGGAGCGCAATTCCAATGATCATGTGCAGTGCGTGCATTCCGGTCATCGCAAAATACAGGAAAAAATATAACTGCGTTTTTTCCGCCATATCGGGTGCCAGCGGGATGGCCTTCGGGTTCGTCGGATGAACAAAATCCTGAATGGAAAAACTTGGTCCGGGAATGTGATGTTCGACGTATTTCTGGTGATATTCCACAGCTTTGATCCCAAGAAATACGCTGCCCAGGAGAATCGTCAACACCAGGAACAAAATCAGCTGACCACGACGCCGTATTTCAGCGCTATACACAGCCATGGCCATCGTAAAGCTGGAGCAGATGAGGACGGCGGTGTTGGTGGTGCCTAGGGCGATGTCCAACGTGTTGCTGCCGGCGACGAAGGCGGGATGATACCAGTTGCGGAAGATGAGATAGGCGCAAAACAGTCCGCCAAAAAACATAACTTCAGTGAGCAGGAAGACCCACATGCCGAAACTGGCGGCCTCGCGCTGCTGGCCGACATCCTCAAAGTGGTGCCGCAGAAAGGCAGGATGTTCGTGCGCATGCGGCAGTACGGAACGGTCCAGTTCCTCCGGCGTGGTCGCAATCGATTGGCTATCCAACGGTCTGTACCTCGTGCTGAGTCTTGTTTGCCAGCCATTCGTAGTCGTATGCTTCATGATCCATGATGGGAATCTCGACGAAGTTTTCGGTCAAAGGCGGCGACTGAATCTGCCACTCCAGGCCCGTTGCCTGCCACGGATTGTTGCCGGCAATTTGTCCGTAGATCAACGACCAGGGCAGATACAGCATGGGCAGCATGTAGCCGATGCCCAGGATGGATGCGCCAGCGGTGGAGAATACGTTGAGCACCTGGAAGTCCGCCGGATAGGCCGCGTAGCGACGGGGCATACCCAGGTAGCCGAGGAGAAACTGGGGAAAGAAGGTGACGATGAAACCGATAAAGGTGATGACGGCGGCGGTCTTGGAGATCGCTTCGGGATACATGCGTCCGGTCATCTTCGGCCACCAGAAATGAACTCCAGCCAGGTAGGCCATGAGCATTCCGCCGACCATGACAAAGTGGAAATGGGCTACGATGAAGTAGGTCTCGGTGAGGTGAATGTCCATGCCAAGGGTGGCGAGGAAAATGCCCGTCAACCCGCCGATGGTGAACAGACCGATGAAACCGAACGCGTAGAGCATCGGGGTTTCAAATGTGATGGAACCTTTATAGAGCGTCATCGACCAGTTGAAGATCTTGATCGCCGAGGGAACCGCGACCAGCATGGTCATCAAAGAGAAGACCAGGGCGGAGTATTGGCTGACGCCCATGATGAACATGTGGTGTTCCCATACAAGGAACCCAAACACCGCAATGGCGACGGAGGAAAACGCTACGGCGGTATAGCCGAACACTCGTTTGCGAGAGAAGGTGCTGATCACCTCCGAGATGACGGCCATGCCCGGAAGGATCATGATGTAGACGGCGGGATGCGAATAGAACCAGAACAAATGTTGGAACAGGAGCGGATCGCCGCCTTTTGTCGGGTCAAATACTCCGATGCTCATGGTGCGTTCCAGGGCAACCAGCACCAGGGTGATGGCGAGCACCGGGGTGCCGAGGATCATGATGATGGAGGTTGCGTAATGGCCCCATACGAACAGCGGCAGACGGAACCAGGTCATCCCCGGGCAACGCATACGATGCACGGTGACGATGAAGTTGAGGCCGGTAAAGATGGAGGAAAATCCGGCAAGGAAGATCCCCATCGCAGCCGTGACTACATGGGTGTTCAGGTAATGGGTGGAGAGCGGCGTGGTGAAGGTCCATCCTGTATCCACGCCACCGAGCACCATGGCCGAGAGGACAAAAATCCCGCCGCCGACATATAAATACCAGCTGAGCAAGTTGATCTTGGGAAACGCCAGGTCTCTGGCGCCGACCATCAGCGGAATCAGAAAATTCCCAATGGTGGCAGGCACTGAGGGCACCAGAAAAAGAAAGACCATGATGATGCCGTGCATGCTGAAAACTTTGTTGTAGGTGTCCGTCGCCATCAGATCGGAAGGCGGCGTCAGCAGTTCCAGCCGGATCAACCCCGCGAGCACTCCGCCGATGACGAAAAAGAAGCTGATCGAAATCATATAAAGAATCGCGATCCGCTTATGGTCGCCGGTCAGCAGCCAACTCATCAGCCCGTATTCCTGATTGAGGTAGCTTTTTGCCGGCAGCTTCGCAGTTGCCTGGTCCGGTAGCGATACGATGGTGCTCATGGCTTGGCTACTCCTTGTGGCAGGGGCGTCTTCCCTACCCCGACCGTTGATGCTTGCGCACTCGACAATTCCGACTTATTCAGCGTCTGCTGGATTCTGTAGTTGGAATCCAGAGTCTTAATGTATTCCACCAGATCGATCAGTCCATCCTCACTGATCTGCCCCTGGTAGGTGGGCATGATCGGAGCGTATCCGGCTGGAACCTGGGTGGATGGATTGAGAATGGTTTCGCGAATATAGGCCTCATTCGCAACCACGGTCGAGCCATCCGTCAAACGAATGCGGGTGTTGTAGACATTGGCCAGATTGGGACCGCGTGCTGAGGCATTGCCACTGTGACAGGCATTGCAGCCCATGCTGGCGAAAAGGCGCTCGCCGTTCTGTGCCAGAGAAGCGCCACTGGTGTTTTCGGCGGCCCATGCCCTGTAGTCGGCGGGTGTCATTACGTAGACCCAGCCAATCATGCCGGAATGGTTGGTGCCGCAATATTGCGTGCAGAAGAGATGGTATTTGCCCGGCGTCGTCGCCTGGAAATAGACGGTGGTGTAGCGGCCTGGAATGGCCTCGCGCTTGACGCGAAACGCGGGGATCGAGAAGCTATGGAACACGTCCTGCGAAATCAATGTGACCTGAATCGGGACGCCTTCCGGAATGTGCAGGGCGTTGATTTCGTGCTGGCCGCCTTGATGCTCGACTTTCCACATCCACTGCTTGCCCACCACGTAGACGTTCATGGAATTTGGCGGGGCATTGAACACGCGGAAATAGAGGAGGGCGCCCCAGACGAAGAACACCAGAAAAATTCCCAGGGGAATCAGGGTCCAGGTGGCTTCCAGCAGGGTCGAACCCTCGATTTGAACCGCCTCCGGATGGCGCTCCTGGCGATACCGAATGGCAAACACCAAGACCATGGTCATGACCAGGATCAGGCCCGTGACCGTCATTCCGACAAGCGCGAAATACAAGGCATCCGCATACGGAGCAATGGTGGACGCCTCCGGCGGAAAGATCGCAAAGTTCTTAAGCCAATGAACTAAAAATTCCCAAAGTACGGGACTGATGTGCGACATGTATGTTTACCCGTCCGCCTTTTTCACAGCTTCGACATTCCAGCCATGCAAGGCTTCCTGCCGGAGCGAAATCAAAATAAATGCACCTAAGGCCAGCACCGTCAGCAGACACCCCAGTTGCACGATGCGTACCACGACCATGCTGTTCTTTGCCATGTGAGGATCGTAACGATAGCAATAGGTGTAGATCAGATCCACCGGAGAACCGATCTGGCCGTGCGACGCGTCGACCAGGCCGGCGCGCATATCGCGAGCGGAATACTCGACGCCCAGGTAGTACTGCGAGATCTTGCCTTCGGTGGTGATCACCTCAATGGAACTGGGGTGAGCAAATTGGTTCTTTCCATCCGGTCCCGGAAGGGTGACATATCCAAAGCCGACAGCGTTCGTCAGAGCGTAGATCGAGGACTGCGGACCGGTCAGGAAATGCCAGCCTTTGGCGGTGTCCAGACGGCCATACCGCTTCAGGTACATCGCTTTTTGCGAGGCGGCCAGAGCCGGGCCTTCCCTGGGATCGAAGCTGGCCACGATCACATCGAAATCTTTTCCCGGCGTGAACTTCAACATCTCCAGCGCGCCGACCAGTCCGTTCAATTCCTCGGAACACAACATCGGGCAGTTGTAGTAGACCAGCGCAAGAATGGCGGGACGCTTGCCGAAGTAGTCGCCCAGACGGACGGTGCGGCCTGTCTCATCGCGAAACTCCGCGTTCAGCGGAAGGGACTGATCGAGATGCTGGTGGATGGTGGCCTTTTGCAAGATATCCGGCAACTTCGTCTGGGCCGGTTCTCCCATGGATTTTTCGCCGATCGGGGCGACTTGGGCAAGGGCCATCGCCGGCAGGAATCCAAGCACAAACGAAGCGAACAGGACTGCCATCCGCGTTCCGCGACGCGCAAACTGAAACTGAATTGTGGACGCTACTGTCATCGCTAATGTCCGGAGTTCAACTCCGCCTTCACCGCATAGGGGCCAATTCCCAAGCGCTGATCTCGCGCCTGGATCATTTGCAACTCAGGCCCGGTGCGCGCAAATCCATTTGTGAGAGGCGCCGTCACTGTGTGCGGCGCGTCTCCAAACATTGCCTGTTCCTGAGGTCCCTGTTGGCTTTCGACCGGCAGCCCCTTCTGAGCGATGAGCTGCATGGCGCGGGTAATCGGAATTCTGACGATTTGTTTTTTCTCATCCACCCAGGAGTAGTAGTTCAACATCATGTCCTCGCGGGCATGCATTTGGGCGACATCTATATTGCCATCGTCCGCCTGCAGCCGGGGAGTGGGAAACCGTTGCACGAGCTGCTGCAACTGCTGCTGCTCAATCTGCGGATTCGATTCCATGTTGCCCGGCTTGACACCGGCCATCTGGTTCCACTTATTGGCCTTGCCATCCTCCTGGTTCAGCTCGTGGTAGATCAACTTGCCAATCCCGAAGGCCAAAACAAATACCACCGCAATGGATGCCGCCATGACGACCAGAAAGGTTGCAATCTCCTTGACATTGGCGTCCGCCAGCTCATACCCGACCTTCTTGCTTTCAGGATCGGCCCCCTGATGCATCTCCATAAAATCGCCGGACGACACATTGTGCGCCCAATCGGACGATTCCGGATTCGCTGGATTTTTCGGATCCAATGGATCATTTGAATTATGCGTGGGCATGTTCAGGCTCCAGAATTTCAGGCAGATGCGGATCATGCAAGGGCACCAGGCCGCGTGACCTCAGAACCGTGAAGTAGTAGGCCAGCCAGAGAGCAGTCATCATGGCGGGCACAAAGATGTATTGCATCATGCCGGCGCTGAAATGCAGGTTGCGGCGCTCATCGGGGAAATTCGGCGCAATCAACCACCAGGTATCCCAGAACCGCGCAAACAGCATGATGCAGCAGACGGTGGCGAGCCTTCTCTTATTGCGTTTGAGATCGCGCGAGAGCAGCAGGAAGAACGGGAGCACCCAGTGGAACAGGAAATCCAGTCCTGCGACGGGTCCCCACCCTCCTGTAATGCGGTCCATGTACCAGCGGATTTCGTTGGGCAGATTGCCGGACCAGATGATCAGGTATTGCGAGAAGGCCATGTAGATATTGAGCATGACGAAAGCGAAGAGCAGCTTGCCCAGATCGTGCTGTTCAGTCACTCGAAAGATGGCGTTGACCGGCTCATACTGCGAGAGCGCCAGCACCATGAGAATCGCGAGGGCAAGGGCGGCGTAGCCCTGCGAGACGATGAACATGAAACCGTACATGGAGGAGAACCAGGTGGGGTCGAGCGACATGACCCAGTCCACGCACATGCCGGTCAGCACGAGCGAGTAGACGACCAGGCCGGGACCGCTGAGATTTTCAAAGCGCTTCTGCCAGTACCAGTTCCCGTGCTGGGTGTCGGTATCGCGCTGCAGCGACCAGCGATTGAGAAAATACGCGAAAATTCCAAAAATGACGAAATAGGCGACGCCGCGAATCCAGAAGCCTTCGATGTTCAGGTAGGGCCGCTTGTAGGCGATGGCGTGTGCCTGCATGGCGTCGATGATGCCGGAATGCAATGCCGCCTGGGGATCGGTGACGCTGGCCCAGATGTAGAGACGCTTGGCAAAGATCGCAATGGGAAGAAACATCAGAAAGACCAGCGGCAGGGTTCGGCTCATCGCTTCCAGCGGCCGGCGAATCAGCAAGCCCCACTTGCCGCCGGAGACCCATTGCACCATCAACAGCGCAAGGCCGCCGATGCAGACGCTGAGGCAAAGCACCAGTCCCATCAGCCAGCCGCGCAGTACATAGTCGAAGCTATGGCTGATGAGGAGGTCGATCGCCGCCAGCACCGCGGCAATGGCAGCAACGACGATCGCGCGAGAGCGCCAGCGAAGGACCGCGGCTGGAGCGTCGAGGTCCGCGGGCAAGTGATGTGCGTGAGTTCCGTGTTCCATGCTTGTGTCCGTCACCGTCTACTTTGCTCCCTTGCGTGGGGAGTTGTTCCTGGGCGCGTTTTGCGTTGTCGTGGAAATGGTCTTTTTTCTGGCATCGATGGCGGCCTTCATTTCACTCGCAGTAGGCACGTCGGTCAACTCCGGAACGGTCCATTCGCTGGGAAAGTTTGCCGAATATCCCATCTGTTGCGAAATTTCGGCCAGCGTCTGGATATTGGTTCCCGCCGGAACATCGTCCATGGTGGCGTTTTGACTCAATTGCAGCGCCCGAATGTAGGCCGCAACCGCCCATCGGTCCTGCGGAGTCAACTGCGACGCATAATCCGGCATAGCGCCGTATCCCTCCGTCATCACGCGAAAATAATGGCTCAGCGGTTTATTGCGGATGGTAGGATCCTGAAAGTTCCCTGCCGGCTTGTAGCCGCGCTCCACGATCATCCCACGACCATTTCCAACGCGGGAATGGCACGGCGCGCAGTAGATGTCGAGGCGTTCCTGGCCGCGCCGAAGCACCGTCATCGTAACCGGGAATGGCATCGCTTCTTGTTCCTTTTGATCGACTAACCCGGTGTAGAAATATGTGTCGGCGTCGAGCTGGCCGCGCGCGACGGTGCCGAGGACCTGCGGACGGACAGAACGGCCGCTGGCGAAGAACCTGGATTCGCGCTGGGGAATCATTTTGGGCTCATTCTGCATATCCTGGCGGCAGCCTGACATGAGCGTCAGGAAAGCAACGGCCCCGGCAGCGAGCGTCCAGCGAAACAGCGAATTTGACGAGTGCATCGACATGAATTTAATGCTCCACCTCGACGACGGAGACTGGGTGCAGCGATTCCAGCAGGGAT
>JAKAAZ010000079.1 GCA_021802085.1 Acidobacteriota bacterium | reverse complement strand
ATTATGCTCTCAACATGACCTCTGTTCCCCTGGATACGATTCGGGACTACGATTGCGTACTGATCGCTACCGACCACTCCGACTACGACTACGAGCAGATTGCACGTGAGGCGCAATTGGTGGTCGATACGCGCAATGCGACTCGTCGTATCGTGGACGCTGAGCTGCAGAAGAAGATTATTCGCTGTTAGTAACGCAAGTATTGACAGAAAGATCGACGTGTTGCACCCGCAACGTACAGCAACTGCCTTCCGAGCTGCCCAATCAGGCGACCGGAGGCGGTTGCCGTTTTGACGATATCGTGCTCATTTTCCGTTCCGGCGACGGTTTTGCCCTGATGAAGGGCGAATAGGAAAAACTTTTCACACTCGTTATCGGAATGGGAACTCTTTTAGCTGAAACGGCGGCAATCATCCAGTTTTGTCGACTCATTCGTTCAACCTGCCCCATCGTTTCAGGATACTCACAAACATCTTCCGAGTGCCCTTGCTTGGCATCCTACGTGCAACCTACCAACGGGTAGCCGTTAATTGAAAGCCTGGCAACCAATGAATCTCGTTACCTTAATTGCCTTGATAGCGTGTATTTGCGAAGTTTGGTTCCATCGCGTCCTGAGACGGGGGCGATTGATGGGTGAGGTGTTGGCGACGCAGCCTGGGCGTCTAGGCCTACCCTCCGCAGCATTGGCGGGGCGCTCGATATTGCATGTATCGGAAGCTCAGATCCTCGGCACAGCTAGCGAGGAGGGCTGCCGATGAGCGATCCTGTGCGCCATGAAGGTACCGTTCGCGGACTTGCGGGTGCCGCTTCGGCGAAGAATGCCAAATCGAAGCCGACGGTGACCACGACGATCCGGTTTCTTGAGACAGAGCGGGAATGGAATGCGCCGTTGGTGCAGCAAGCATGGCACCAGTTGCTGACAGAAACGACTAATCCCAACGCGCTTTTCTCGACGCCGGAGTGGTACGAGAACAAGCGCAAGACAAAAGGGGAGGAACTACGAGTCGCGGTGGTGGAAAACGACGCCAAGATCATCGCCATTGCACCCTTCCTGCTGGGGCAACAGGAATTTTATCTAAAATTTTACCGGATGCGATTTCGGACCGCGCAGCTTCTCGGCGGAGAAGGCTTGACGCAGCGACAGGAGGGGTATGAGCTACTGTTCAAGGCGATTTTTCGGACCTTCGATGTGGCAGGCATTCACTTCCGGCTATTGTCCACGGAAAGTCCTTGCTGGAAGGCCGTGCAATCGTCGCGGGCGGGGTTTGTTCAAGTCCACGACCGGCTAAAGATGTACCTCGTGAATCTGCCGCCAACCCTCGATGCATACCTCTCGGCACGGTTCGACTCGTCCCATCGCAGGAATTTGAAACACCGCGTGAAGTTGCTGCGGGAGCAGGGGGAGCACAGACTCTGGCGTTGCTCGGCATGTACCGCGGCCCCGGAATGCGCGCGGTTGCGGGAGAAGGGAGAACTTCGACTGCAACGGATCAGCGCACCGGAGGACATACCGGAGTTTCTCCACGCAGGGGGCCAGGTCGCGCAGGCTTCCTGGCAAGCAAGAGAGGCGGAATGGTTGGTCAAGGAAACGCCGGAATGGAACGCGCATCTGAGCGACTTGGCAACCCAGGGACTCCTTCGTTCCTATCTCTTGTGGTGCGGCCCGGCGCCATGCGCGTATGCGCTGGGGTTTCAAGGTGGAGGGTGCTATCAGGCCTACTCGATCGGCTACGACCAATCCATGGCGAAGTTTTCCCCGGGAACGGTCATGTTGCTGTTGCTACTGGAGGACCTGATGCAACACGACCGTCCGGAGAAATTCAATTTTGGCGGCGGAGAGAACGAATACAAGCGAAGGTTTGCGACCGAGGCGGCAGAAGTGAGGAATGTCACGATACTGCGGCGGTCGATCATGGGCGGTCTGAGAGTCGCTGGATTCTGGTTCTATCGGTTTCTGGGAGAGATGCGACGAAACCGAGGCGTTTCGGCGGCGAAAAGACTTCTTTTCTCAAGGAAGGCGACATGAGCGAACGCCTGCAAAATGCTGTGGCCATCTCTGAAACTGGGGGCCGCCTTCCGGTGGTCAATGGCGAGTCCGACCGAGCGAAGCCAACTGTCCGATTCCTTTCGACAGAGCGCGAATGGAATGCCCCGCGGGTGCAGGAGGCGTGGCGGCGATTGATGGCTGCCAGCGCGAATCCCAGCGCGCTGTTTCAATCTCCGGAATGGTTTGAGAACAAGCACAAGACAAAACGCGAGGAGTTACGAATTGCCGTCGTCGAAAACGATGGGACGATCACAGCCATCGTTCCCTTATTGCTGGGGAAACAGGAATTTGATCTCAAGCTTTGGCGCACGCGGTTCAGGACCGCACAGCTTCTTGGGGGAGAAGGCCTGACGCAGGAAGAGGCGTATGAGTCGCTGTTCGAGACGATCTTCCAAACATTCGACGATGTGGACGCCATTCATTTCCGCCTGTTGTCTACGGAAAGTCTGTGTTGGAAGGCAGTGCAATCGTCGCAGGCTGGCCTTGTTCACGTCCACGACCAGCTCAAGATGTACATCGTGGATCTGCCGCAATCATTCGATGAATACCTGGCGGCGAGGTTCGATTCGAAGCACCGGGGGAACTTGAAACGCCGCGTGAAGTTGCTGCGGGAGCAGGGGGAGCACAGACTCTGGCGTTGCTCGGCATGCACCGCGTCCCCGGAATGCGCGCGGTTGCGAGAGAAGGGAGAACTTCGACTTCAGCGGATCAGCGCGCCGGAGGACGTGCCGGAGTTTCTACGAGCCGGGGGCCAGGTCGCGCAGGCCTCCTGGCAGGCGGCGAAGGCGGATTACCTGATCAAAGAAACACCCGCATGGAAAGCACATCTTACTGATCTGGCGAAACGCGGACTCCTCCGTTCGTATCTCCTGTGGTGTGGCCCGCAGCCCTGTGCCTATAAGCTCGGATTCCAAGGGGGCGGATACTATTACGGCAGCTCTACCGGCTACGACCAATCGATGGCGAAGTTTTCCCCAGGTACGGTCATTCTGTTGCTGACCATTGAGGACTTGATACAACACAATCATCCAGGAAAGCTAAACTTTGGCGAAGGAGAGGATGAATACAAGCGAGAGTTTGCGACTCAGGCGGTCGAGGTGGCGAATGTCACGATGTTGCGGCCGTCGATTCTGGGAACTTTGAGAGTCGCTGGATTCGAGACGTACCGGTTCTTGAAGTACGTGAGACGGCGAAAGAAGGATTGGGCTGAGAAAGCACGAGATTCCTTTTCCAAGAGGTGGCGAATGGGTCGGAGCAAGGGAAAGATCCACGTTGCTCGTCTGGGCCAACGCGGGTGCGGCTATCTTAGCGAGAGAATGCGGATCGCTCGAATCGGGAAACGGGTTTGACGAGCGCCGGAAAGAATCAACTGGATGCGACGAAGAATCATGCGCCGACGGTACCAGAAAAGATGAACTGTGTTGAGCAATTGCCTGCAAGACGACGGTAGACGTCGTGGAAATGGCCGGACGATTGCTCGGTATTGTGTAAGTCGAAAGTGTGCTGCAGCCCTGAGGTCATGGTAAAAGCGCTCGAAGTCTGAGCCATAGGAGAGAACGAGGGATGTAACCCACAGAGCGAAGCTATGTCTCTCGACTACCGAGAAGCGCGACTGCCCATCGTAAGGAAAGGCAAAGCGGGATGCTGAGTTCACAGAATGTCGACCTTGGAGTCGGTGAAGATCTGGGCTGGTGGGTGCTCTATACCCGTCACCAACACGAGAAGTCGGTGACAGAGATGCTGTCGGCAAAAGGCTTCGAGGTATTTCTGCCGCTCTATGAATCCACGCGGCGCTGGAAAGACCGAAGCAAGACGCTTTCTCTGCCGCTATTTCCTTGCTATGTGTTCGTCCGGGGAAGATTCGATCGACGACTGGAGGCGGTGACGACTCCCGGGGTTCACATGATTCTAACCAGCGGGGAGCGTGTGGCACTCATTCCGGAAACAGAGATCCAGGCGATTCGGAACATCGTTGCGAAGCCTACTCGGGTAGAACCGCACCAGTTCCTGAAGTGCGGCGAGCGGGTACGAGTGACACGCGGCTGCCTGGAGGGCATCGAAGGGATTCTGCTTCGCAACAAGAATTTGTACCGTCTGGTTGTTTCTGTGAACATGCTCGCGCAGTCAGTGGCAGTAGAAATCGATGCTTCGGATGTGGAACTTGTCGCCGCACGGGATGTGGCGACAGTATTCATGGCCGGGCAATCCAACGGGGCCGAGAGAGTCCACCCAATATCACGTTGTGCATGAACCGGCCGATTGGCGATTCCGCCGCCGGGTTAGGAGACGTACATGCGAAGTTCACGGGCCAAATTCAAAGGATGGTCAGCAACGTGCAATGGAAGCCGACGTCTGACGCGATCCAGCAATCTGCCGTGTTTCAATCGTTTGTAAAATTTCAAACCGAGCGAAAGGGTAAACCATGAACGCATCGTTACTCACAACCCAACAGCAGGAGAATCACGTAGTCGACGGCTCAATCAGACGGAACATCAACAGCATGATCGACGGATTCATCGGTTCGTTGCCTGACCCGAACGGTTTGACCAGCGCAGAACGGCGGGGAATCATTGCCAGGTATACCGCCGTCCTGGAAGGAAATTTTATCTATTGGATGACCGCCACCCT
Organism: Acidobacteriota bacterium; assembly: GCA_021802085.1. GTDB lineage: Bacteria > Acidobacteriota > Terriglobia > Terriglobales > Acidobacteriaceae > JAKAAZ01. The sequence continues at coordinate 9,907 of JAKAAZ010000079.1, read as the reverse complement.
TCTCTCCGTTCACTCCGAAGACGCGCGCCCCATCCTGCTGGAAAATCTGCACGAGGAAGTGCGCGATGCGCATCCGGCGATGATGCGGAGGTTTGCGATTGCAGCGCAGGCTTTTCCTACAGACACGGACGCGCTTGCGGTTCACGAAGACTTGACCAATGTTCGCCTATTTCTGGGGCGACTCTTGGGCGTGCAGTCGGTCTTAACGATGGCCTTCTTCGAAGGATTCATTCAGAGGTTTATGAGGTATCTGGCGGACCTTGCCAAAGCTGAGGGCTCGACTGAGTTGGAGTACACGGATGTGCATGGAGTGTGCGACATTGAACACACCGAGGGGCTTTTCCGCGCACTCGCAGCGGAGATGGCCGTCAACCAACCTGATCCGGAGCAGGATATTTTTGAGGGCGTGTATCTTCTTCGTACATTGATCCAGACAATCGTTTTTGGACATCCAGAAGCCGTCAAGGCCTGATTTTTGAGAGGAGAAATCGCAAGTGCAGACGCAGTGTCCATCAAAACATGGATTGCCGGAACGGGCCAGATACTTCGCGGTTCCGGGTGCGCACGTCTACACTGTGCTGCATCCAGTGACGGACCCGGTGGCTCGGGTCCTGCTGGTTGGCGCACTTGCGTCGGAAAGGCATTTCTCCTATCACTCTTGGGTCCGCTGGGCCCGCTACCTGGCGGCGGGGCGGATTGAGGTCCTTCGCTTCGACTATCGTGGCACCGGTGAGAGTACGGGCATTTTTGAAGAAATGAGTTTTGAGGACTGGAGCCAAGATGTCCATCTTCTTGCCGAATGGATACTGGGTCGGTCTCCACGTCTGCCGCTCCTGCTGCATGGACTCGAACTTGGCGCGATTCTCGCTGGCAAGTGCTTTCAGGAAGGCATGGGGGACGCTTTGCTGCTTTGGTCTCCGCCTGTGAACGCAAACCAGGTGCTGCGCTCGACCCTACTGCGCTGGTCGGGGCTGGAACAACTCTACGAGTCGCCTGAGAACCGGAAATCTGTCTCTGCATACATCAGGGAACTGGAGCAAGGTTCTTCGATCGAAGTGCAAGGATATCGATGGTCGGGGCGTCTCTGGCGCGATTCTTTTCATTTCGACCTGCCTGCGGACATGGCAGATGGAAGCCTAGCTGGCGAAGCATACAAGAAACCCGTCAAGTGCGTGAGATTTGGCAAGGATGCGGTTTGTCTGACGATGCCGTACCTGAGGTACGGGGAAGTGAAAGACCTTAGCTCGCTATACTCAGACACTTTCAACTGGGTCGCTGGGACGTTCGCACTACCCATCGAAAGGGCGCCATGAAGGAAACCATTGAGACTCGCGAGTTAGTTGTGCTGGAGCGGCCCGATGGCATTATTCGAGGGACTTATCACAAGGCTTGCGATGAAATCTCCGTTGCACACGAGAGTTCGATCGATCGAGATCGCGTTGGGTTGTTGTTTCTAACCGGCCTGTCTGCGACGAGAGCCGCAAATGGAGATTCGGCAGTGTATTGGGCAGACGCGTTTGCGGAGCGCGGTTATCCGTCGATTCGACTGGATCTGCCTGGATTCGGGGATTCCGACGGAGATCCTCCAACCGAGTCGCTAGAATTTATTAACGCAGGGCGGTATGCCTCAATAGTTTCCGTCGCGATAGACGAACTCGTAGCGCGCTTCAATCTGAGTGGCATTGTCATCGTGGGACATTGCACAGGGACAGTTTCCGCCATCTATGCGGCAGCCGACAGCAAAGAGTGTAGGGGCTTGATCCTGATGGATCCTCTTTTTTACTTGCCGGCAACCAAGCTCTCGAAGTTTCGGCGACAGTTGCATACATGGGTTTTGCGGTGCCATCTCGACGGACTTTTGACTCCAATCTACGATCGTTCGAAAGAGCTTTGTTTGTCGATTCGCGGAAACAGGCCTCCGGCGAATGCGAATTTCCCTCTCCTTCGCTGCTGGAAGAAGCTGGCATCGATAGGCCTGCCGATCCTGATCCTGAAGGCGTCGGGCCGTAAGCGTGCCGGCACGAGATCGCGGATCGGTGAATTCGATTACATCCAGCATGTTGTAGAGTTGGCAGGACGCAAGGGGCAGGTTTCGGTACAAGTGGCGGATGGCGCCCATCACTCGTTTGCAAACCGGCCAGGCCGGGCGGCAGTACGCCAACATACCGAGGAATGGCTGAGCGCCACTTTTCCACTCACAGGACGGAAAGATTCGGATGCGGACGCATTGCATCAGGATCCCGTCGTCGTTACAAAATAAGTGTCAGAAACCCCAGCAATCTGCAGAAGTAGATATCCCGTAGAAAGTTGAAATCAACGCACATGACTGTTCGATCCGAGATCGTAGCGCAATTCGCTCAGGTTGCCCGTGAACACGATAAGGCATTGGCACCGTTAACCGACGATCTGGAGCTTCTGGATTCGGGGCTCGATTCGCTGTGCTTTGCAGTCGTGGTAGCACGCCTGGAGGATTTGCTGGAAGTCGATCCATTCAGCGCCTCCGAAGATGTCCTTTTTCCAGTGACCTTTGGTGAGTTTGTCGGGTTATATGAGCATGCCGAGAAGTAGCCATGCCTCTCTTTGGAACGCGCTCAGCGCCAAAAGCGATCTGTCCGATCGCTTTGTGATTGGCGCGAAATCGCGCGTGGCTCTGGGCCAGATGATGGCGGGATCCGCCATCGATGGCCGGGGTGAAGATCTCCGCGGGCGTTCTGTCCTCGTCATGACAAGGGACCAGTTCACCGCCGCATTGGTCCTATTGGAACTGGACGGCATCGCGCGCCGGCTGATTCTGTATCCGCCCGATTTGCCGCTCGAATATCTCCCATTTGTCATCAAGTCGGCGAGTGTCGATGCTATTGTGTCCGATCGGACCGACTTCGGACCCAACATTTCCGGTGTTCGATATATCATGCCGTGCGGCCACACGATCATGTCTCAGAGTTGCGATCGAAGCGCGCAGTATCGAACAGAATGGATTCTTCTTACCTCCGGTACGCTTGGATTGCCGAAAGTCGTCGTCCATACCCTATCTAGCCTGACCGCCGCCATTGAGCGCCCTGGCGCTCCGGCAGGGAAGGTTGTCTGGAGTACCTTTTACGACATTCGCCGCTACGGTGGACTACAGATATTTCTTCGTGCCATCCTTACCGGAACTTCGCTGGTACTTTCGGATGCAAAGGAGTCAATTGCGGATTTTCTGGCTCGGGCTGGTTCAGACGGAGTCAGCCATATCTCCGGAACGCCGTCTCATTGGCGGCGTGCGCTGATGAGTCCTTCGGTGCATAGGATCGCCCCCGAAAATATTCGTTTGTCGGGTGAAATCGCGGACCAGGGAATATTGAACCAACTTCGGTCGGTCTATCCGCAAAGCAAAATCGTTCACGCTTTCGCCTCGACGGAGGCCGGGGTGGCGTTCGAGGTCAGCGATGGCCTCGCAGGATTTCCTGCCAGTGCGATTGAGCACACCCCCAACGTCGAGATGAAAGTCGCAGATGGAACGCTGCGAATTCGATCCGCTGGCACGGCGAGCGGCTATCGGGGCGATGAAGCCCCGATGCTCAAGGCTGCGGATGGCTTTGTGGATACCGGCGACATGGTCGAACCGCGAGGGGACCGCTACTACTTCGTTGGCCGGCGCGATGGATTGATCAATGTTGGCGGTCGCAAGGTGCATCCCGAGGAAGTCGAAGCCGTCATCAATCGCCATCCTGAGGTTCACATGTCGCTGGTCCGGGCGAAGAAGAATCCAGTCGTCGGAGCGATTGTTGTGGCCGACGTAGTTTTGAGAACAGCGTCACAGGCCGACGGGCGCGACGCGCGTGCAGTGCAAAGCGATATCCTCTTGTTCTGTCGCCAAACACTCTCTTCGCATAAAGTCCCCGCGGCGATCAACTTCGTTCCCGCCCTGGCCGTTGCTGAGTCGGGGAAAATGATGCGTGGCCATGCGTAACGTACTTGTGACAGGTGGAAGCCGGGGTTTGGGACTGGGGATTGCCCGCAAGCTGGCCGCGGCAGGGTACCGTGTCATCGCGGTGGCGCGTACGCAGAATAGCCAACTCACGGAGGCAATCGAGGAGGCCGAACTCAAGAATCCAGGATCGTTGCATTTTGTTCCATTCGATCTGGGGGAGATCGAGAATATTGCAACGTTGGTTGGGAAGCTGCGCAAGGACTTCGGAGCGATCTACGGACTGGTGAACAATGCGGGAATCAGCTTCGATGGAGTCCTCGCGCTGATGCCCACGTCTCAGATTGAACAGCTTGTGCGGGTGAATACGCTGTCCCCAATCGTGCTCACGAAATATATAGTGCGGTCGATGATGGCCGATGGAGGCGGACGCATTGTGAATCTGGCGTCCATCACCGCCTTCACGGGCTATAGCGGCCTCTCCGTCTATGGCGCGACAAAGGCATCGCTGATCGGCTTCTCCCGTTCTCTTGCACGCGAGGTCGGACGAGTGGGCGTCAATGTGAATTCGGTCGCACCCGGCTTCGTCGATACAGATATGACGCATGGACTCAAAGCCGAGCAGCGACAACAGATCGAGCGCCGGAGCGCCTTGAGACGACTTGCCGACATCGATGATGTGGCCAACGCGGTTGAGTACCTTCTCAGCGACAAGGCGAAAAACATCACTGGGACGGTACTTACGGTGGACGCGGGGAATACGGCATGAGCGAAGTTCAGACAATGACACCGATCAAATCGGACGGTTCCGCCTCCAAGGCATGGTTGCGCGCGCTGGAGCTGACCGCATCGATCCCGCGGAATCGCGATCGCATCATGCCGGTCGTGATCGAAGAACTTGCCACGCGTTTCGGTGATGCCTCGGCGCTATTATCCGACCGCGAGCGCTTCACCTATCGAGAGCTTGCCGAGCGCTCCAACCAATATGCCCGCTGGGCTCTCGGTCAGGGGCTTGTCAAGGGAGACGTTGTTGGCCTGTTGATGACGAATCGGCCCGAATATTTTGCCGTGTGGCTTGGTATCACCAGTGTCGGCGGCGTGGTGGCGTTGTTGAATACCAATCTTGTCGGGCCTTCGCTGTCGCATTGCATCAATATCGTGAGCCCCAGGCATCTCATCGTCGCCAGCGAATTCACCGATCTGTTGACCACTGCGCTGCCCGGCCTTACGGTATTGCCTACTACCTGGATTCATGGGAGCGATGACGTTCGGTTTCGGCGTATCGACCCTGAGATTCAACGGCAGGCCGGGGAAACGCTGGATAGGAGCGAGCGGCCATCGCTGACCATTGAGGATCGGGCGCTTTATATCTTTACCTCCGGCACCACAGGATTGCCCAAGGCCGCCAACGTCAGCCACGCGCGCATTCTGCAATGGACCCATTGGTTCGCCGGCATGATGGGTGCGCAAGCGGACGACCGTATGTACAACTGCCTGCCGATGTATCACAGCATTGGCGGGGTGCTGGTGCCGGGCGCGAGTCTGGTTGGCGGTGGCAGCGTCGTGATTCGCGAAAAGTTCTCGGCCAGCCAGTTCTGGAGCGATGTTACCCGCTGGGATTGCACGATGTTTCAATATATCGGCGAGTTCTGCCGGTACTTGCTCCACGCCGTTCCATCTTCGCATGACGTGGACCATCGGATCCGATTGGCCTGTGGCAACGGGCTGGCGCCCGATGTGTGGGACCAGTTCAAGGAACGCTTCGGAATTCGACGGATTCTCGAATTCTATGCGTCCACCGAAGGCGGTGTGTCGCTGTTCAACGTCGAAGGCAAACGTGGCGCAATCGGCCGCATTCCGCCGTATCTGGCGCATCGATTTTCGCCAGCTTTGGTGCGATTCGATGTCGATAAGGGCGAGCCTGTCCGCAATGCTGAAGGATTCTGCGTTCCCTGCGCTGCCAATGAAACTGGCGAAGTGCTCGGCAAGATTGTGAACGACCCGTCGAACGTCGGTAGCCGATTCGAGGGGTATACGGACCGGCAGGCATCGGAGAAGAAAATTCTTCACAATGTTTTTGAGACTGGGGACGTCTGGATTCGCACCGGCGATCTGATGCGGAAGGACGAGAAGGGGTATTTCTATTTCGTCGATCGCATCGGCGACACTTTCCGATGGAAGGGCGAGAATGTCGCAACCTCCGAGGTCTCTGAAGCGATCTGCGCATTCCCTGGCGTGAAGCACGCCAACGTGTACGGAGTGGCAATTCCCGCGACCGAAGGGCGAGCCTGCATGGCCGCGCTGGTACCAGCAGGCGAGTTGGACCTGTCGGCATTGTTCAAGCACATGGCGGCTCGTCTGCCTTCCTATGCGCGCCCCGTCTTCTTGCGGCTGCAGGATGAGATTGAAGTGACAGGAACATTCAAGTATTCGAAAACCGAGCTTGTCAATCAGGGATACGATCCGGGCGCCACCCCAGATCGTATCTATTTCAATGATCCAGGATCGGGCGGGTGGGTTCGCGTCGACGAAGCGCTGCATGACCGCATTCGGGCGGGACAGATTCGCCTTTGACCGGGGTAGCCGCCGATGCGGATGTTTTTTTATGCAGCAGGCAGTTTGATTCAACGTTCAATTCGGCACTGACAGAGAAGAGTAGCAAATGATGATGGACGAGTTCCGGAGTGAGTTCGAAGATCTGCAGGAGACAATCCAGCAGGGCCCGATCTACCCCAACGTGACGCCCGAGGAAATTCGAAACTACCTTACGTCTCGCTATGACTTCACGAAGGCGATGGCGCTGGATGAGGTCGTCTCCGATGTAGAGCGGATGTTGCAAAACTGGCAGGTGCAGGTGACGCACCCTCGCTACTTTGGACTCTTCAACCCTAGCGTAACGCTGGCATCCGTGGTTGCCGACACTCTTGTTGCCATGTACAACCCGCAGTTGGCGAATTGGCGAACCTCGCCGGCTGCGAACGAGATCGAAAGGCATACGCTCGGCTGGCTGACCGCAAAGTTCGGACTTCCCACGGAGAGCAGGGCGACCTTCACCAGTGGGGGAACGGAGGCGAATCTGTCGGCGGTCGTGGTCGCGCTGACCAAGGCGTTCCCCGACTATGGAGAAAGCGGGCTGCGAAACCTTGCAGCCGCTCCTACGATTTATCTGACAGAGGAGGCGCATCACGGGTACAACAAGATCGCCCACATGACGGGACTGGGGAGAAAAGCTCTGCGTATGGTCGCAACGGACAGCAATTTGAAGCTGGATATCGGGGATCTCGAAAGCCGAGTCGCCGAGGATCGAAGAAACGGATTCGTCCCCTTCATGGTGATCGGTACCTGCGGGACGACGGGAACCGGCGTGATCGATCCACTGGCCGAACTTGGACGCTACTGTCAGGGGGCCGGTCTCTGGTTGCACGTGGATGCCGCGTGGGGAGGGGCGGCGAGTCTGTCGCCAACGCTCCGGCATCATCTCTCTGGAATTGAGCTGGCGGATTCGATCACATGCGACGCGCACAAGTGGTTCTCTGTTCCGATGGGGTGCGGGATGTTCTTCTGCCGACATCCTGAAAGTGTTGCCGAGGCCTTCCGCTCCGAGGTTTCCTACATGCCAGGAAAAGAGAGTCGTCCCGTGTTCGATCCGTATACGACATCGGTTCAGTGGTCTCGCCGGTTTATCGGCCTCAAGCTGTTCCTGGCGCTGGCGCAGCAGGGCGAGTCGGGGCAGGTTGCCATGATCGAACATCAGACCGCCATGGGAAATGTATTCAGAGAGTCGCTGGTTGCTTCCGGTTGGAGGATCGTCAACAAGACACCGCTGCCGCTGGTCTGCTTCACCCGGGATGGGCTGGTGGTGAGCGACTTTCTGGCATCCCTTCGCAAGCGCCAGATCGCATGGATGTCGGAAACTCAGATCAAGGGCGCATCCGTCGTGCGCGCGTGCGTCACGAGTTTCCGGACGACTGAAAACGACATTCACTGGGTGGTGGGAGAGATGAATCGCCTGGTCAGTGAGGATGTCCGGCAGCAAGCGGTCGCGCCGGCGCCTGCATATGCACGGGGGAATGCATGAAGCGGGAAACGATCGCGATTCACAGCGGCTACGACATCGATCCAACCACCAAGGCTGTGGCTGTGCCGATTTATCAGACGGTCGCCTATGCGTTCGATAGCGCGGACCATGCCGCAGCTCTCTTCAACCTGGAGGCGGAAGGATATCGCTACACACGCATTGGGAATCCAACGACGGAGGTGCTGGAGAGGCGTGTTGCCGCGCTGGAGGGCGGAGTCGAAGCTCTATGCGTCAGCAGCGGACAGACAGCGGTCTACTACGGAGTGCTGAACGTGACCGAACTGGGAAGCAACATCGTCTCGGTTCCTCAGTTGTATGGAACCACGCACACCCTTTTCGCTCACGTTCTGCCGGGGCAGGGAGTCACGGTGCGCTTCGCGGAGTCGGACCAGCCGGAAGCCATAGAGAAGCTGATCGATGACAAGACGCGCGCGATTTTCTGTGAGAGCGTCGGCAATCCTGCGGGCAATATCTGCGACATCGAGGAATTGGCGAAAACGGCTCATAAACATGGAGTGCCATTGATTGTCGACAATACCGTCGCGACACCCATTCTGTTGCGGCCCATCGAGTATGGAGCCGACATCGTTCTGCATTCTCTCACCAAGTTCCTGGGCGGCCATGGGACCACACTCGGGGGAGCCATCGTGGACAGCGGCAATTTTCCCTGGAAGGAGCATACTGCGCGGTTTCCGATGTTCAGCACCCCGGACGCGTCGTATCACAGCCTGGTCTACACCGATCATTTCGGGAAAGCCGCCTATATTGGACGATGCCGCAGCGTGTATCACCGGACCACCGGTGCTGTTCTGTCGCCGCTGAGTGCTTTCCTGCTGCTGCAAGGGGTTGAGACGGTCGCGCTGCGGGTCGAGCGCCATACGGCAAATGCGAGGGGCGTCGCTGAATTCCTGCGCAACCACCACCAAGTCGAGTGGGTCAATTATGCGGGCTTTCCCGACAATCCTTATCATGCGCTAGCGCAAAAATATTTGGGCGGGCAGGCTTGCTCTCTGATGGCCTTCGGTATTAAAGGAGGCTTGCCAGCCGCAGTGAAATTCTACGATGCTCTGAAACTAGTGATGCGGCTGGTCAATCTTGGGGATGCCAAATCGCTCGCCTGCCACCCGGCTTCGACGACCCATCGACAGATGTCGGCCGAAGAGCAGCACAGCGCCGGCGTCACGCCCGAGATGATTCGCCTGAGCATCGGAATCGAACACATTGACGACATTGTTGCGGACTTGGATCAGGCGCTCGGCGCGACCCTATAGCCACATCGAAGCCTTCCATCCAATTCATGTTGCAGTTGTTTCTGGAGACACATTCATGCCTGTTACCTTGAAATCAAATGCAATCGATCGCAATCGGCGGAAGCGCACGAATGGACAATGTTCGAAGCTATCCGCGGGGCGCCTCGAACAGCCGCACAAGAGCATCGCCATTGGATTGATCAACAACATGCCGGACGCTGCTCTTGAGGCAACCGAGCAGCAGTTTCTGTCGCTTCTCGGTTCAGCCTCCGACGGTATTTCGATCCGCGTCTCTCTCTATACGCTGTCGGGCGTTCCTCGCAACCATTCGGCTGCGCGCCACATCGGAGAGTTCTATTCGAGTGTGGAAAATCTGTGGAGCACGCATCTGGATGGGCTCATAGTGACCGGGAGGGAGCCTCTCACTTCCAACCTGGCAGATGAACCCTATTGGGAGAGTTTTACAAAAGTGGTTGACTGGGCTCGAGACAACACTTACTCGACGATCTGGTCTTGCCTGGCTGCCCACGCCGCAGTTCTATGCATGGATGGCATCGGCAGAGTGAAGAACGGCCGCAAGCACTGTGGTGTCTTTGACTGTGTGCGAGTGTCGGACCATCCGCTGACCGCAGGGGCGCCCTCGCACTTCAAGCTGCCCCATTCCCGCTG
>JAKAAZ010000312.1 GCA_021802085.1 Acidobacteriota bacterium | reverse complement strand
GGCCGAGACGGAAGGCGAGAGCGCCTGCATGCATGCTGGCGCCCTGCGTGAGCCGTGTGTCTTCCGCGTGTTGAATGACCGGCAGGCCAATGCGCGCGGCCTGGGCCAAGGCCTCGAACATGATGCTGTCTTCCAGGATGGGTTTGCCGTCGTCGGACACGGCGACCGCACCCGCAGCTTGCAGCGCCTTGTAATCCGCAATCGCTTCGCCGCGGCTGCCGAGCGTGGCCGCGGCAATGGGAAAGACGCGCGCCGCCGCATCGCGCGCCGGCGCCTGCATCCAGCGCGTGGTTTCCGCCGAATCGTTGACGGGCATAGTGTTCGGCATGGCGCAGACGCTGGTAAATCCGCCCGCGGCGGCGGCGCGAGTGCCGCTGGCGATGGTCTCTTTGTAGCCCTGACCCGGCTCTCGCAAATGCACGTGGATATCGACCAGGCCGGGAGCGACAATCAATCCAGAGGCGTCGATCTTCTCCGCTTTTTCTTCTTTCGCCAGAGCGTCCAGCTTGCCGGGCAGGTCCAGCGCAGCCACGCGGCCATCCCGCAGAAAAAGATCGCGCCTTTCATCCATCCCCGTGGAAGGATCGACGAGATGTCCGCCCTGAATCAAAATAGTTGTCATCGACTCCTGCTCGATCGTTCGTTTTTCCCAGGCTTGGCATCCAGGGCGCGGGCCAGCAAGGCCATCCGGATGATCGAACCATGGTAGACCTGCTCCGCTACAGCGGAATTCGGCCCGTCCGCGACCGCGCTGGTGATTTCAAGCCCACGGATCATGGGTCCGGGATGGAGAATCATCGCCGTGGGAGCATACGCGGCAAGCCGTTCCATATGCAACTGATATTGTTCCATATAATCTTCCAGGTCGATTTCGAGGCCCGACAGTCGCTCTTTCTGGATGCGCAGCATCATCACGACGTTGGATTGCTTCAATGCGCGCTCAAAATCGCGCTCGATTTCCACTCCAGTGCCGATGGCGGCGGCGTATTCCGGCAACAGTACTTCGGGTCCGCAGAAGATGACCCGCGCGCCCAGCCTCGGCAGAAGCAACGCATTTGAGCGGGCGACGCGGCTGTGCAGAATATCCCCCACGATGGTGACAGTGATTCCATCTAAAGTGCGATCGGTGATGGCATGTTTTCGCCTGGCCGTTTCGCCTTTCTTCGCGGGGAAGTGGGCCAGGATGGCGCGCAAATCGAGCAGCGCCTGCGAAGGGTGTTCATGACTGCCGTCGCCCGCATTCAGAATTGGCAGGCCGGTGGCGCGCCCCAGCAGATACGGCGCGCCGGAGTTCGGGTGTCGCAGGATAATACATTCCGCTCCAAGAGAACGCAGCGTGATGCCGGTATCCTTCAGCGATTCGCCCTTCTCGATGCTGGAAGACAACGCGCTGACCAGGACCGTGTCTGCCCCCAGAGATTTAGCGGCCAGCTCAAACGAGGTCCGCGTGCGCGTGCTCGACTCATAAAACAGCAGGGCAACGCGGCGCTTGGCAAAGCGCTGGGCGCGCCGGAAGACCGGCATCGCTTCCAGTTCCGCGGCTTCCTCCAGAATGCGGCCGACATCTTGCAGCGTGAAATGCGATACCGAGATCGAGGAACCTGGATGCAGGAAGCCTGGCGGAAAGGCGCCGTGAAACTGCGGCGTGGGAAATTTGTTTCGCGAGCGAACGACGGAGTCTTCCAGCAGAATGAGCGAAGGTTTCTTCGGAGGGGTAGAACTGCTTCCCGCTCCGTCGCCAATGAGTCTGGCCGGGTGCGTTTTTCTTGTCGTTTTTTTTGCCGGTGTCTTTCGTTGGATTGGCATAGATCAATCAGTGCAGCATCGGCAAGGCCGCTCCGGCTGGACCGCCAGCCTGCCGCATTAGTCGACTCGCTCCATCAGCAATACCTGCTCGTTGTCGTCGGTCTCTTCCAACTTGACTTCAACGATTTCGCGGTCCGTTGTCTGGATGGTACGTCCGACAAAGGTCGCCTCAATCGGCAGTTCCCGATGACCCCGATCGATGAGCGCCAGCAGCCGCACACGCTTGGGGCGGCCATGATCGATCAGGGCATCGAGCGCGGCGCGTACCGTGCGGCCCGTGTACAGCACATCGTCAACCAGCACGACATCCCGTCCGTTGACATCGAAGCCGAGCGCGCCGGGATTGACCACCGGGCGAACGCCGCGGGTTGAAAGATCGTCGCGATAAAAACTGATATCGAGGGTTCCCACGTCGATCGGTTTCTTCTCAATGGTTTCCAGCAGCTTCGCCAGCCGTTGGGCCAGAGGCACCCCGCGACGGCGAATACCGACCAGCGTCAGATCGTCCGTGCCATTGTTCTTCTCGACGATTTCATGCGCCAGCCGCACCAGGGTGCGCTCAATTTCAGACGAAGACATCAGGCGGGATTTTTCCCGCAGCAGCGGAGCTGAATCGAAGCGTTTGGCAGTGTCATTCATGTTCTCCGCTTGATCATACGAGTCTAAGGGACGGTGTACAAGCGCAACCAGACGGGGTGCTGGGTCAGTCTCAATTTTCACAGACTTGGATCAGTAGTTTCCGTATTGTCCGAAATCCGCCTGCAGTCCCGAAGCGGGATCTCCGCCGGTACGATCTGTGAGTGACTCGGAGATTTGACACGCGTCTAGTACCATGACCGCATGTAAAGGTAACCAATGTAGGTACTTGTTGTGTGCCATGTTTGGCCGTATAGCTGAGGTATGGGCAACGGCAGACGGCTTCAGATCGAACTCAAGCAGCGAGATAGGCAA
>JAKAAZ010000078.1 GCA_021802085.1 Acidobacteriota bacterium | reverse complement strand
GTGTTCGCCTGCCAAAAAAGATGAGGGACTGGCACTTTTTACATACTTGAAATTCCGATCCGCTGCACCTACACCCATCTTGGATGGGCGTTAGACTGAAATGGATACCTTCCCCATGGATCTCCACGAAAAAATTCGGGACCTGCCAGCGGGGCCGGGGGTCTACCTGTTTCGCAATGCGGACGAAGTAGTGATTTATGTCGGCAAGGCGAAGAACCTTCGTTCCAGGGTGCGCTCGTATTTTCTTGAAGCGGCCCAGGCGAATGCCAAAACCGGCTCCCTGATGCGCGAGGCTGTCGACCTGGAATACATTCTGGTCGCCAACGAGCACGAGGCGCTGGCCCTTGAAAATAACCTGATCAAGCAGCGCAAGCCACGCTTCAACGTGTTGCTGCGCGATGACAAGACCTACCCCTACGTCAAGCTGACGCTCGGTGACCGCTATCCCAAGGTGCTGGTGACGCGACGGGTTCGCAAGGATGGCGCCATCTATTACGGTCCGTTCTTTCCGGGCAACCTGGCCTATCGCATCGTCGATTTGATCCATCGCACCTTCCTGATCCCCAGCTGCAAGGTGGATCTTTCGCGCTATCATCCGCGGCCGTGTCTCCAGTACTACATTCATCGCTGCCTGGGCCCCTGCGTGGAAGGACTTACTACGCCCGACATCTACTCCGAGGCAGTGCGCGATGTTCGCCTGATGCTGGAGGGACACGCGGCGGAACTGGAAAAATCTCTGCAACAACGGATGGAGGCAGCGGCTGCGAATGAGCAATTTGAGCTGGCCGGCCGCTATCGTGACCTGGTGATCACCGTCCATCAGTTGCAGGAAAAACAGCGCATGGCCGCCGCTTCCGACGACGATGCCGATGTTTTCGGCTACCACTATGAAAACGGAATGCTGGCCGCGAACCTGTTTCACATCCGCAATGGCCGCATCGTCGACCGGCGCGAATTCTTCTGGGAAGACTTGCCGGAATTTCCGGAGGCGCAAGCGCTGGAGAGCCCCGCGCACGAAGCGCAAGCGGCGGAAGACAGGCTACAGCCGGTCGAGTCCGCGGAGATTCCTGCGAGCGATGCATTTTCGCCGGCGGCATTTTTCTCCGCATTGCTGAAGCAGCTCTATATCGACCAGCAGTATGTACCGCGCAATGTCTATGTGCCCGTCGACTTTGCCGACCGTGTTCCGTTGGCGGAACTGCTGGGCGATCACACACGACACAAGGTGGAGATCGCCGTGCCGCAGCGCGGCGAGAAGCGTTCCCTGCTCGACCTGGCGGGACAAAACGCGAAGCAATCGTACGATCAACGCTTCCGCGTGTTGCAACCCAGCATCCGCGCGATTCAGAAATCGTTGCAGGATGCGCTGAATCTGCCGGATTTGCCGGAGCGCATCGAATGCTTCGACATTTCGCACATTCAAGGCGCGGAAACCGTGGCTTCCATGGTGGTGTGGGAAAAAGGCGCGATGAACAAATCGGAATACCGCAAGTTCCAGGTGAAGACAGTCGAAGGCGTCGACGATTTTGCCAGCATGCGGGAGGTGGTCGCGCGACGGTATCGACGTCTGCAGGAGGAGTATCGGCCCCTGCCCAGCCTCATCCTGATCGATGGCGGGCTGGGACAGTTGCACGCCGCCGCTGCTGCGCTGGAAGAGTTGGGATTTACCAGCCAGCCGCTGGCCGCAATCGCAAAACGAGAAGAAGTGATCTACGTCTATGGGCAGGAGGACGACCCGGTGGTGCTCGACCGCCGCTCGCCCGTGCTGCATCTGATGCAGCGAATTCGGGACGAGTCCCACCGCTTCGCGATTACATACCATCGCAAGCGACGCGAGATGCGTGACCGCGACTCCGATCTGCTGCGCATTCCCGGCGTGGGAGCGCAGACCCGCAACCGGCTTATCACCCACTTCGGAAGCCTGCGAGCGGTGCAGGCCGCGTCCATGGAAGCGCTCCAGTCCGTCGTTTCCCGCAAGGTGGCGGAGGCAATTTGCGCCCACTTTCAGGGCTCGATCTCCTCAGTAAGGCGCTCTGAGTAAAGCGGAAATCGCGTTCAGGTAATCTGAAACCTGCTACTTGTGAACGGAACTCCAATTTCTGCTACCACTCGGGGAACTTTGCCGATGCGCGCTTGTCTTTTCCAGCCTTCAGCTACCCTTCCAAACCAAGTGAATCCCAAGGTCCCACTATTCCGTATGACCTGGCAGCAGGCCATGCAGCTAAGCGTTTTTTTCGCTGCAATCAGCCTCATCATCCAAACAGTGGGCAGCCTGCTGGGGCAGCATTTCGGGTATGGACTTTTCGGTGACGAGCTGTACTACGTCATGTGCGGGCGCCATCTTGCCTGGGGTTATGTCGATCTGGCCCCTATGGCGGCCTTGCAGGCGCATGTCTCGGAAGCACTGTTTGGACTGAAGAACCAGGCGCTTTTCCGGATATTTTCTGCGCTCGCAGGATCGGCAAGAGTTTTCATCACTGGAGTCCTGGTTTGGCTTTTTGGGGGCCGAAAAATGGCCCAGGTGCTGGCGATGATCGCCGTGCTGGTCGCGCCCGTTTACCTTGCCTTGGATAGCGTGCTGGCCATGAACTCTTTTGAATCCATGTTCTGGATGAGTTGCCTGCTCGCAATCATCTGGATGGTTCGCGGAGGAAGCCTGCGATGGTGGATCGCTTTTGGAGTTTCAGGCGGACTCGGACTGCTCAACAAGCCGTCCATGGCGTTTTTTCTATTTGGCGTATTGGGCGGCCTGTTATTGACACCGGAACGCCGGCTCTTACGCAGCCGCTGGGCGCTAATTGCGGTTGCACTCATCGTGGGCATCGCGATGCCGTTCATGGCATGGCAGGCGAATCGACACTGGCCCATGTGGGAATTGCTATACAAGATCAATCACGACAATCTCAATGGGAATTTGGGCCCGCTCGCTTTTCTTCAGGAGCAGATCACGATGTTCAACCCGGTCAGTATTTTTCTGACCCTTCCTGGGCTGATATGGCTGCTTACGGCGAAATCAGTGTGCCGCTTCCGTTGGATTGGCATCATGTTTTTGGGAATGCTCGTCGTCATGATGCGTGCCCATGCCTTGAATTACTATGTTGCCCCGGTTTATCCCGTCCTCTTCGCTGCTGGAGCTGTGGCGCTTCAGGAATGGCTTTCTGCTTCGCGCAAAACGGCCTGGCTTTTGCCCGCTCTCGGCTCTGTGGTCGCTGTTTGGGGCGCAATCACCCTGCCGCTTGTAGTCCCCGTCCTGCCACCTTACACAACAGTTCACTACTTCGCGAAGATCATGTACCTCATCCCGAAATCGGACCTTCCGGACGCGAGTCCCCTTCTACCTATCCTCTCTGACCGCTTGGGCTGGCATCATTTTGTAGCGGATGTCGCAACTGTCTATGCGTCCTTGTCCCCGCAAGAGCGAGCTGAAACAGGAATTTACTGCGACAACTATGGCGAGGCGAGCGCGATCAATATCTACGGCCCGAGATATGGTCTGCCCACCGCGGTCAGCGGCCATCAAAATTACTTCTATTGGGGTTCCAACGGCTACACCGGGCAGGTGCTGATCGTAATAGGAGGGTCGAAACAGGACCTGCAAAAGCGGTTTGCATCTGTCGAGAAGATCGAGCGAGTGTATAACCCACTGGCAAACCATTTTTCCAATCGGCCAATTTATCTGTGCCGCAAAGAAAAGATTCCGCTCAACGTCTACTGGCCGCACGTCAAGGACTGGTACTGAGTCCGCGACAAAGAAAAGAATGGTTAAGCCTCACTCCATGCGGAGGCCATTTGCGTCCACTTTCAGGCACCGGTCTCCTCCACCGAGTCGCCAGAGTAAAACTGAAATTCCCTGCTCCTTCCGCGAGCCAGGCTGCGATAGGACCGTGGCGCGGGAACTTTTCCGTGGCTGGCTCGTATGTAGGGTCAGCGTCGTATATGAGAGCTGTTCCTCTGCAATCTGACTCGGAGCCTCGATGCAAATTCAAACAGCCGCTGACGAGAACTGGAAGCAAGCGATTCATCTCGCGCTCACATTTGCAGCGATCAAACTTGCGATTGAGTTTGTCGGAAATATAGTGGCGCAGCATCTCGACTACGGGATTTTTCGCGACGAGATGTACTACATCCTGTGCGGACGCCATCTTGCCTGGGGCTATGTGGACCAGGCGCCCATGGTGGCGCTGCAGGCGCGAGTCGCGGAAGGTTTGTTTGGGATTCACAACCTGGCACTCTTCCGTCTTTTCTCGGCACTGGCCGGCGCAGTCAAAATTTTCATGACTGGCCTGCTGGCGTGGTTGCTGGGCGGCAAGCGCATGGCGCAAGTGCTGGCCATGATTGCTGTGCTGATCGCGCCGGTCTATCTAGGAATCGACAGCTTTCTGTCGATGAATTCCTTCGAGCCGATGTTCTGGATGGGATGTGTGCTGGCGGTTCTGTGGATGGCTCGTGGAGGCAGCCCGCGCTGGTGGATCGCGTTTGGAATTTCAGGCGGCCTGGGGTTGCTGAACAAGCCGTCGATCGCATTTTTTCTGGTGGCCCTGCTCGTTGGCCTGCTGCTGATCCCTCAGCGCCGGCTTCTCTGGAGCCGCTGGACATGGGCGGCGGTTGGGGTGATTTTTCTCATCGCGCTCCCGTACCTGTTGTGGCAGATCCATCATCAATGGCCGACTCTCGTATGGCTGAATAATGTAGCCCACAGCAATAAAAACGTGAAGCTAGGGCCGCTTGCATTCCTCGGCGCGCAAATTCTGATGCTCCATCCGCTCAGCATTTTTCTGCTGCTGCCTGGACTGGTTTGGCTGTTCGTGGCGAAGTCCGCGCGCGGTTTTCGCTGGATTGGAATCATGTACGTCGTTCTGCTGGCAATCATGATCCATCTTTATGCCAAGGACTACTACGTGGCGCCGGTGTATCCGGTCCTGTTCGCCGCAGGAGCGTTGGCGTGGCAGCACATGTTTTTCGCATCCCGCAAAACCGCGTGGCTGTTGCCGGCCTGGTGCGTGGTCATGGCGATTCTTGGTGCGATTACGCTACCCATGGCGATTCCGGTGCTGCCGCCGTACGCGTGGATTCGCTACACTCGAGCACTTCATCTGGTCAATATAAAAACGGAGACGGCAAAGACCGGGCCGCTGCCGCAGTTTTATGCGGACCGTTTCGGATGGCAGGGTCTGGTGACCGAGGTGGCGCAGATTTATCATTCGTTGTCGCCTGCCGACCAGGCCAAGGCTGGAATCTTCTGCGGAAATTATGGCGAGGCCAGCGCGATCGATATCTTTGGCCCAAAATATGGCCTGCCGCCTGCCATCAGCGGGCACCAGAATTATTTTTACTGGGGTCCGCATGGGTATACCGGGCAGTTGTTGATCATCGTTGGGGCATCCAAAAAGAAATCGGAAAAATACTGTTCGTCCGTTGAACAAGCAGGGGCGACGGACAATCCGCTGGCCATGCCAAATGAAAACAGGCCGATCTATCTCTGCCGGGGCGGAAAAGCTCCCCTCTCCGTCTACTGGCCGCACGTCAAGGACTGGTACTGAAATCATTACCAACATTGGGCAGCCGAGCAGCGCATCCTGGAGACTCCAGCAATCAATTCGCCAAGAACCTCGCTCGGAAACATCGTCCAGACCCACTGCATTCATCCGGAGTGCTTTCCGGCTGGTCCGAGAAAGCGCAAGATTTGTTCTAGGATCGGCGTCGCACTCTTCGCAAGTTCACATTCCCAAACCGCGAGAGTGTCCCAGCCCTGCTCTTTCAGAGCTGTCTGAGCTAATGCATCACGTTGCTGATTCCGCACGAGCTTAGGCTTCCAGTATTCGCGCCGCGAACCGGGCACCCTCCCTTCCCGGCATTCGGGGTGTTGGTGCCAAAAGCATCCATGAATAAAGATCACCTTACGGCGCGACGGAAACACAAGATCCGGTTTTCCAGGGAGGTTCTTGCGGTGCAGACGGAAACGATAGCCACGACGATGAAGCTGCTTGCGCAGAAAAAGCTCAGGGGTCGTGTCTTTAGACCGAATCTGACGCATGTTCGCACTGCGCCGTTCTGTGCTGAGCTTATCCATACAGCGGACGCTACACGGCCAAATCAAGCGGAAGGTCGGAAATATCCTTCAACCGTCGTCCGCTGATCATGATTTTCAGTGACTCGGCAGCATCGGGGTGTCCAAGATCCTCCACGGCACCCACGAGTTCCGGCAGAGCAAAATGATACACGCAATCGATATCGCCTGTGCCGAGCGCAATGGCGGACAGTCTGCTAGGCAGCGGCTCGCCGGTAACGACGACCACATGTGGTAGCTTGCCTTTCCGATTGCGAATAAGATTGAGCGCCTCCGACCGGGCGTTCTGGACGCGATCGCTGCGGATAGTCCATTTGCAAGAAATGCTCGCATGCAGGATGGGCAGGCCATTGTTTGCCGCCCGTAGGCTGGCAAGTCGGCTGACTCCTTCATCCACGATGAATTCCGGTGCGTTGATGCGGGCATCAGATTCCAATGCGCGAACGACTACAATATCCGGCGTAATGGTGTAGTCGTTGCCAAGTGCCGCCGCCAGTTCCGGGTCCTTCCGCGCCGCTTTATCGAGCGCAACAAGATGCGAATACTGCTCAAAGCGGGCAATCGTGGTGCGATCCCTTCCAGTGATCTGCTGGATATTCCAATCGCCAGGACGCAAGTGGGATAAATGCGGGAATGTCTGACTGATAAACTTGCATGTAATGGCCTCAAATTGGTTGCCGGACATCTGTCCGGCAAGACGAGCGCCTGTAGCTTCCGCACCCAGGCGGGACAGGATACCCTTGGCAATGGCTACACTGGCAGTGTTGTTACCGTCGGCGTTCGAAGGAATGCCTGCGTCGTTGGCACGGAGCACCTTCTCAAGTAGTGCCGCATGAAAACTCCTGCGGGCCTCGGCGAAGAAAGCGGGGGTGGGATTGCCGGGAGGCGTACTCATCCGTTCACCCTGAACAGCCGCCGCGCTGTGAGGCAGGAGGCAAGTTTCTGGGCGACAGCGCATGCTACGGGCGGCGGAAAAGCATTGCCGACCTGGCGATAAGCGTTTGTTTTGCGGCCGGCAAATATCCAGCTGCTGGGAAATCCTTGTAGCCGAGCGACCATCGGGACAGTGAGGTATGGCATCCCCACGAAATCACGCGATGGCGGCTCATCTGCCAAGAGGTGGCCATTCACGCCCAACGCAGCCCATGCGCGCTTTGCTCGGGTAGGGCCCAAATCCGGGCCTCCATGCTTCTTACTGCCGCCAACGATAGTGGGGGCGATCTCATTGGCGCGCTTCTTCCATGCCTCCGCACCTTTCCACCCCTTCTCCGCAATCAAATCGTAGAGCACGTCGCCGACTGTCTGCGGAACCACCTGCCTCGGCTCCGGCCAATCAAAGTGATCTGCGTACTCGGCGTGAACGGCAATAAAAACCACACGCGGCCGCAGTTGCGGCACCCCAAAATCCGATGCGTTCAGCAGACGCCAATCCGTTGTGTAGCCCAGCTTTTTCAAGGTGCCTGCGATATACTTGCGGTAGTCCTCGAAAACGGCATCCAGAATGCCCCGGACGTTCTCTATCATTACTGCGCGGGGCCTGAGTTGATCGACAATATCGATTGCAATGGGAAACATGTTGCGCTCGTCATTTTTCCCGAGCTGCTTGCCAGCCTTGGAAAACGGGGGACATGGTAGGCCGCCCGAGACAATATCTACGCCCTTGAAAGCGGACGCATCCGTCAAGGTGGTGAGGTCCTGCTCCATTACATTCCAGCCTGGACGATTAAAGCGCAGAGTCTTACACGCGTAGTGGTCGATCTCTATAAGGCCCGCGTGATCGATTCCGGCTTCCTCAAGCCCCAAAGCCTGGCCGCCAGCTCCAGCACACAACTCAAGAGTTGTCAGACGTGCTTTCATAACTGACTAAAGTGTAGCCGGCGGCGAAGGTATGCAGCACAATTTTCCACTCCATCGTAACCGCTAGCACGAAATGTTGCTGAGAATTCCGCGCGGCTTGTGCCTGAGCGGCAAGCAACGAAGGCGCGAGAAAAATGCAGAGACTTACACCGGCACAAAAACTCCTGGACGGATTGAATTTCATTCGGACGGACCTCATTTCGCTACACATTCCATACATGATGATGCAGCCACTGCTGCAGGCAACGGAACAGGGTAGCATGAATGCAATGCCGCGCTGCGCGAAACGATGGCCAACTCTCTGGCGCTACACTTGAGGTATCCAAGGCGCGTGACTGCGGCCGGAAAAATTCGTCAAACGATACGACAACGACTGTGCGCATCCTGACACGCTACATTCTCGGCGAAGTACTCTCCCACACCATGGTGGGGATGGCGTTGTTCACCTTTGTCCTGTTCATGCCCCAGCTGGTTCAGATTTTAGAGCTGGTGGTGCAGGACGGCGCGTCTCCGGTGAGCGTTCTGAAACTGGTCCTGTTTACGCTGCCGAATTCTTTGACCGTAACCATCCCGATGGCGGTATTGGTGGGAGTTCTGCTTGGCCTCAGCCGTCTGGCGGCGGACAGCGAAGTGACCGCCATGCGCGCCTGCGGGTTCGGCGTTTTTCAGTTTGTTCGCATTGTTGCAATCGTCGGCGTGGCAGCATGGTGCATCGGACTGTTCAATTCCCTCTATCTGGCGCCCAAGGCAACCACCGCGATGCTGCAAGTGGAAAACTCCCTGCGTGATTCGCAGGCAACCTTTCAGGTGCAGCCGCGGGTTTTCTATGAAGATTTTCGCAACTCGATTCTCTATGTGCAGGATGTCCGCATGGGCCGGCGCGCCGCGGTCTGGTCGCATGTGTTTCTTGCGGACATCAGCGATCCCGCCTCTCCGAAAATTACCATGGCGCAACAGGCGACCGTGGTCAGTGGCGAGCACCACGACCTGCGGATGCGGCTGCGCGACGGCGAGCAACATGACATGCCCGCCAACGATCCGGGCGCGTACAACATCTCCACCTTCGCGGAAACAGACCTGCCGATCCAGGTCGGCAGCGGCGGGCAGGATACAGTCCGCATCGGACATAGCGACGTGCCGATTCTGGCCATGTCGAACCGTCAATTGTTCGCGCGCTCCCATTCCGCAGATGGCCGCAGGTACCAGATCGAAATGCAGAAGCGCTTCGCCTATCCGACAGCATGTCTGGTACTGATGTTGATCGGCGTTCCCCTGGGTTTATCTTCCCGGCGGGGCGGCAAGAGCATGGGTTTTGTGCTCACGATTTTTCTGGTTTTTATCTATTATTTTCTCTCCTCCACTGGCACGACATTGGCCGAACAGCAAAAGATTCCAGTGCTGCTCGGCGTGTGGGGAGCGAATCTGTTGTTCAGCATGGCTGGATTGTTATTGCTCTATCAAATGTCGCGCGGCACCGTCCGCTTTCCCGACCTGGGGCTGGGCGAAAAAGTGCGCAAGGCTCTTCGCCGCAAGACCGATCCCGCAGCCGAGACTGTGTTCGACGCTCTTCCCCGGAGGAACCTGCATGAAGGGTTTCCGCTGATTCTCGACGATTACGTGCTGCGCTCGTTTGTCGGCAGTTTTCTCCTGGTGGAAATCAGTTTCGTGATGCTGTCCTTGATTTTTTCTCTGTTTGAACTGCTCAGCGACATCATCCGGAATCATGCTTCGCTGGAGGTCGTCGGTGAATACCTGCTGAACCTGACGCCGAGCATGATCTACAACATCACTCCATTGAGCGTGCTGATCGCGGTGCTGGCGACCATTGGGACGCTGAATCGTTCCAGCGAACTGACCGCCATGAAAGCCACCGGCATCAGCCTCTACCGTGCCGTGGTTCCGATTTTCTTCATCGCCGCCGCGCTCTCCGTCTTGATGTTCACCTTCGACCAGTTTTATCTGCCGAATGCCAATCGCAGGCAGGAGGCGCTACGCAGCGAAATTAAAGGCAAGCCGCCCCGCACTTTCCTGCGCCCCGACCGCGAATGGGTATTTGGAAAAACGATGCCCGATGAAGGCGCGCGCATCTTCTATTACGAATATTTCGATTCCGCGAACAATCGATTTGCCAACCTGACTGTGTTGGAGTTTCAACCCAACAGCTTCATTCTTGCTGGCCGCATTTTTGCGTCGAACGTAACGTGGGACCCACAGCAACGCCAATGGACTTTTGAGAACGGATGGGAAAGGACGTTCAACGGTGGCACCATCGCGTCCTATCGGACGTTTACCTCGCAGGTATTTCCAGGCATTACCGAGTCACCGGCTTACTTCAAGAAGGAAGATCTTCAGTCGTCAGAAATGACCTTCTCTGAGCTGGCCCGTTACGTCCACGACCTGAGTCAGAGCGGCTTTGACACGTTGCCCTTGCGCGTGCAGCTGAATAAAAAGATTGCATACCCGCTAGTCACTCTGGTCATGGCGATCCTTGCGGTTCCTTTTTCGCTGTCCATGGGCCGGCGCGGGTCTCTGACCGGCATCGCTGTCGCGATCGGCGTGGCCATCGCGTACTGGGTGTCCGCGGGATTGTTTGAGGCCATGGGCAACGTAAACACTTTGCCCGCGATGCTGGCCGCTTGGTCGCCGGATTTGCTGTTTGGCCTGGTCGGCGGATATCTTCTGTTGCGCACCCCGACGTAAACAGCAACGACCGAAGCTCCGTCTCCGTTTCCAGAGAGCGCTTCATTTCCCCGATAGCGATGCGTCTTGACTACAATGAAAGCTGGAAGGCATCGCTTTGACTCTGATCGAAAACCTGCGGCCCCTGTTTCCCTACATGCGGCGGTACCGTCGCGGATTTGTGGTGGGGGGCTTCTTCGCGGTTTGCAGCAATGCCATCTGGGTCATGTTCCCTGAAGTCATTCGTCGCGCCGTTGACGATATGACGCAGCACTTGAGTTACCGCGGCATTCTTTTGTATGCCGGGCTGCTGGTCGCCGTGGCCCTGTCGAAGGGCATCTTTCTTTTTCTGACGCGCTGGGTCCTCATTGGCATCTCGCGCGATATCGAGTACGACATCCGCAATGACCTGTTCCAGGTTCTGGAACGGCAATCTCCTTCGTACTTTCAGGAAAATCGCACTGGCGACATCATGGCGCGCGCGACCAACGACCTGAACGCCGTTCGCATGCTGCTGGGTCCGGCCATCATGTATAGCGCAAACACGCTGCTGTTCACCGTGGGCGCGCTGGTTTTTATGGTCCGCATCAGCCCCTGGCTCACGCTGCTGGCGTTTGTGCCGTTGCCAGCGGCCAGTATTCTGGTGCAGTATTTTGGGCGCAGGATTCACGAACGTTTCGAGCGCATCCAGGCCATGTATTCCGACATCTCCGCGCAGGTGCAGGAGAATGTTGCCGGTGCGCGCCTGGTGCGCGCCTTCGCGCAGGAGGACGCCGAGATCCGCGCCTTCGAGCACGCCAATACCGAGTACATTCGGCGAGCGTTGCTGTTGGTCCGACTGATGGGAATGCTGTGGCCCACGCTGGAATTCATGCTCGGACTTTCTCTTGTCGTGGTCCTGCTGGTGGGCGGCCATGAAGTCATCTCGCACAGGATTTCCGTGGGCGCATTTGTCGCTTTCACTACGTACATGGCCATGCTGACGTGGCCGGTGATCGCGCTGGGCTGGGTGGTCAACCTGGTCCAGCGCGGCACAGCGTCGGTAACTCGGATTCATGAGATCCTCATCGCGGAGCCGTCCATCTCCGATGCTACGTTGCCCGCGACCGGGCCGGCGACGACAGAAATTTTTGGCGACATTGAATTTCGCAACTTGAGCTTCACCTATGACAACGGCACGGCCCCGGTGCTGCGTAACATCAATCTCCGCATTCCAGCGGGCAGCAGTTTCGCCATCGTTGGACCGACCGGCTCCGGCAAGACCACGCTGGTGCGGCTCATCCCACGGCTGCTCGAAGTGGAACGAGGGATGCTCCTGTTGGATGGACGTTCTGTCATGGATTATCCGCTGGCAATGGAGCGGCGCGCCATCGGATTTGTTCCCCAGGAAACGTTCCTCTTCAGTCAATCGATTCGGGAAAATATTGCCTTTGGGGCTCCGGACGCGCCTGAGGAAGAAATTCTGAAAGCCGCTGGCACCGCGCATATCCGCGATGAAATTCTCGAGTTTCCAAAAGGGTTTGACACCCTGGTGGGGGAACGCGGCATTACGTTGTCGGGCGGGCAAAAACAGCGCACGGCGATCGCGCGGGCCCTGGTGCGCGACCCTCGCATCCTGATCCTCGATGACGCATTGTCGAGCGTCGATACCTATACCGAGGAGCGCATTCTGAATGGCCTGGCGGAAGCCATGCGCGGCCGCACCACGATTTTTATTTCCCATCGCGTCTCGACAGTACGCCACGCCGACCAGATTGCCGTCCTGGTCAATGGCTCCATCGTCGAACTGGGCACACACGACGAGTTGATCGCGCGCAACGGCTACTACACAGAATTGCATGAGAAGCAGATGCTGGAAGAAGAGCTCGCCGTCGTCGGTTGATCCTTCGGGGTCTACTTCCCCTTGCCGGATTCCGTTATGCCCATCGCTTTTACGATGACGCGTTTGCGCCGCTGGCCGTCGAACTCCGCATAAAATACGCGCTGCCATGGGCCCAGATCGAGCTTGCCTCCGGTGATGGGCAGCGTGGTCTCATGGTGCAACAACAGCGACTTCAGATGAGCGTCGCCGTTGTCCTCGCCGGTCTGGTGATGCCTGTAATCCGGACCCACGGGCGCCAGCTTGTCCAGCCATTCCATGATGTCTTCAATCAGACCTTCTTCCAGATCGTTGACGTACACCGCGGCGGTGATGTGCATGGGCGAAACAAAACACAGCCCGTCCTGAATGCCGCTGCGGCGAACAATCTCCTCGACCTGCGGCGTAATGTGGACGATCTCGCGCCGCTGGGGCGTTTGCATGTGCAGGTATTCCGTATGTACCTTCATGCAACATAGGATACTGAGAAGAGTTGGCGTGCTGCCAGCCCATGTGAAATGGATAAGAGCCGTCGCAACCGGAAGTCTTCGCGCAGTTCCAGCGCTGCCCCCGTACCGGAGGAAACTCTGCGCGCCATGTACGCCGCGCTGCTGGCTGCCTACGGAACCCGCAAGTGGTGGCCGGCCGATACCGCATTTGAGGTGGTGCTTGGGGCGTACCTGACACAGGCCACGGCATGGCGCAGCGTGGAGCGTTCCATCGCCAACCTGCGGCAGGCGAATATGC
Organism: Acidobacteriota bacterium; assembly: GCA_021802085.1. GTDB lineage: Bacteria > Acidobacteriota > Terriglobia > Terriglobales > Acidobacteriaceae > JAKAAZ01. The sequence continues at coordinate 1,804 of JAKAAZ010000078.1, read as the reverse complement.
TGACTGTTGAGGGCATCCGCGGCATTGCGGAAGAGACGCTGCGCGAACTGATTCGGCCCTCGGGTTTTGTTGTGCGCAAGGCAGCCTCCATCAAGACTTTTGTGCGATTTTTAGATGAGCGCTACAACGGCTCGCTCGAACGGATGGCGAGCCAGCCAACCGCCGACCTGCGCGCTCAACTTTTAACGCTGCCAGGCGTCGGACCCGAAACCGCCGATGCGATTCTTCTCTATGGGCTGGGACATCCGATCTTTGTGGTGGACGAATACCTCCGGCGAGTGGCAACAAGGCACGAACTGGTTGCAGCCAATGTGCGCTATGCGGAATTGCAGGCACTGGGCGATGCTGCGGTTGCGAGCGATAGCCGCGAAGAAACCGCCCGCCACGCCAATGAACTGCACGCGTTGATTGTCGAAGTTGGCAAACGCCACTGCGGCACCGCGCCGCGCTGCGATGGCTGCCCCTTGCAGCCATTTCTTCCCTGACTTTCGATTCGACCGTTATACTAAACACTCTCGCGCTGGTTCAGCTGGCCACGCGGAGCAGATCGTCGACACTGAAAGGAAGCATCCATGAAACTCTCGCGTACCCTGAGTACGTTCGCCATCGCTAGCCTGCTGACCGGCGGCCTTGCCATGGCGCAAACCACCACACTGAAAGGCACCGTCAGCGACCAGATGTGCGGCGCGAAACATATGATGGCCGGCGCCAGCCCCGCGAAATGTACGCGGGAATGCGTGGGCATGGGCTCTCCCTACGCGCTGGTAGTCGGCGACAAAGTGTATACGCTGCAAGGCAGCCCCGAGATAAAGAAAGAGCTGTATGCGTTGGCGGGTGCGCCTGCCGTGGTCAAGGGCAGCGTTTCCGGAACGACGATACAGGTTGCCTCTGTCGCGCCGGGCAAATAAACGCACGACGATGCCTCTCACACTCCACGTGGCAACAACGAATCCCGGCAAGCTGCGCGACTTCGCAACCGCTGCCGAACAACATGCCGGAGAAGTTGAATTCCTCTCCCTGCGTGGAATGGAAGACATTGAACCGCCGCCGGAAAACGGGGCGACATTTGAAGAGAATGCTCGCAGCAAGGCAATAGAATATAGCCGGCACGCCCCCGGCTGCATTGTGCTGGCGGACGATTCGGGCCTGGAAGTCGATGCGTTGCACGGCGCACCCGGCGTGCGCTCCGCCCGCTACGCCGCGGATGCAGGTTTTGCTCCCGATCTGCTCGGCACCGAGACGGATGACACGCGTAACAATTTATTGCTGCTGAAAAATATGAGCGGCGTGGCGAAAGATCAGCGCGGCGCCCGCTATCGCTGCGTGCTGGCGGCTGCCCGCGATGGAGAATGCATCGCTGTCGGGGATGGCGCGGTGGAGGGAACCATTCTCGACGCTCCCCGTGGCAGGGGCGGATTTGGCTACGATCCTCTGTTTTATTTGCCGGAATTGGGTCAGACGATGGCGGAAATCAGCCTGGAACAGAAGCACCCGATCAGCCATCGCGGGAATGCATTGCGCAGCCTGCTGGCACAGATCATCCCGAGCAATCTCGAAGCGCTATAGCCGTTTACAGATACTGTAGTTAAAAATGAGATGAGTCATTCTGAGCGAAGCGAAGAATCCAGAGGGTGACGGCGGCAATGACCAGGCGCATATCGTCTGGATTCTTCACTCCGCTGCGCTCCGTTCAGAATGACTCCCTTTCACAAGTAACTACACCTACTGTCAATCCGCTCTACACCGATAATTCAGAGCGGTTCGCTAGACCAGTTTCACAGTTGCTGTAATGCGGACATAGCGC
>JAKAAZ010000077.1 GCA_021802085.1 Acidobacteriota bacterium | reverse complement strand
CTGGCCGGAGGCGTGATGCCGAGCAAGTATTTCAGCCTGGCTGCGGCTGGCGGCGATCGCGCACAACGTGCTGGCGGCGCTGAAGCGCATCGCGTTGCCGGCGGAATTATTGCGGGCGCGACCGAAGCGGCTGCGTTTTCTGATCATCAACACGGCGGGGTGCATCGTGCAACATGCGCGGAAAATGCGGCTGCGGCTGGCCGCATTGGAAGAGCGCATCGCCCTATGGAAGGAGGCCTTGCGACTGCTGCGGTCGCTACATGAGAGAAGGCAGCGGCACGCGTATCGACGGATTTTCCTGAGCCGATTTTGACCGACCAAGGTGGAACTATGTCTTGAAGCGACGCTGGAGTGGTTGACCAGCGACCGGAGACGGCGGCCGGCGGACGTTGCAGCCTGTTTGCAGGGCGGATGCGCCGCGGAAACTCCTGTCGGCGATCCAAATCCCCCCGCCGCAGCCCCTTCCAAACCCTATCGACGGATTATGGACAGCACATGGACAGGGAGACTTGAGAGTTGGCGAAAAGATTCTCCGAAGGTCGCCTCTGGAAATTGACTGGGTGGCCCCCTCGGCTGAGACAGCCGATGACGTTGACGGCACTCCGCATGGCTCTATCGCGGCGAAGCATCCAACCCGTTCTGATGCACCACCCTGATCGCGGCAGCCAAATACGCGAGCAACGATTACACCGGCCTGCTGAAGGTGTGCACGGAGTCGACATCAGTATGAGCCGGAAGGGCAATCCGTGGGACAACGCGGCCTGCGAGTCGTTCATGAAAATGCTGGAATACGAAGAGGTTCTGCGCAACTGCGGCTTCGACATTATCGACGAAGTTCTTGGCTGCAGGCGAAAGCAGCAACCCGTTGATGGCTTGCTTCATTCGACATCTGGCTCGATCAAGAGCGTTCCAGTCACTGTATGCGACGGACGCGGTCAGGCGAATGCGGGGGGCAGCAGCCTATTGGGCCATGTAGACCTGCAATTGCGCGGTTGTAATCACGCCGCTGGATGGCATGGAGGCTTGCACGGTGATTCCGTCCGAGACCGGCACAGCAGCGGTACGATTGGCGCATCCCGACAGAGTACCCAGACCTAGAAACAAAATCAGCAAGGAGATTCTCCCCCAGCCCAGCGAGGCAGATCGCCGTCTTGAGAAAAATGGCAGCAGGGTGGCGCCGAGTCCCAGCAGAAGCAGCAACAGCCGCAGGCCCGGGTTTCCTTTTGCAGGCAGCCTGAATCCACCCGTTGCCACGGTATTGGGATCGATGACGAGCGTGATCGCCTGAGCCGTCTGCGTCTGCGCGGCGAACACCACGGTGGACGAGCTGAACTGACAGGTCGCTCCCTGAATCAGGCCTGCGCAGGAGAGACTGACTGTACCTGCAAAGCCGTTCTTCGGCGTCAGAGTCAGTGTGGTCTGCCCGGTCTTGCCCGTAGCAATGGAGAGCAGCGTCGGGTTGGCTGTCATGGTGAGCGTGTCATCTGCAACCGTTACAGTTACAGAATTCGAAGTGGATGACTGGAAGTTGCTATCGCCTTGATACTCGGCCGCGATTGTGTCGCTCCCATGCGGCAGATTTTGCGTATTCAGAATGGCTTGTCCGGTCGCGTTCAGCGGTGCCTCCCCAATCTGAGCTGCGCCGTTCAAGAATACAACCGTGCCGGTCGGCATGCCTGTCGTCGTAGAGGCTGCATTCGCCGTGAAAATCACGTTCTGTCCCAGTCGCGTTTGGGAGGCTGAAGCCGACAAGGAAATTTGCGAGTTGGCAGGCGCTACCATCAGGCTGGCTGTCGCGCTGCTCGGCTGATCATTGCCTTGGGCGGCAAACGTTGCCGTCACAATGTCGGTTCCAGCAGGCGCTGCCGGTACCGTTACGGTGGCAGTGCCAGAGCCTCTCAGGGCCGCCCCTGCGATTTCAATCCCATTGATGGAAAATTCTACGTCTCCGTCGATGATCGATCCTGGGCCGCTGGTGACATTGGCCGTCAATAGCACAGGCGTTCCATAGATCGCCGTTGCTGGATTGACCGCCACTGTCGTGGTCGTTGCAACAGTCGTATCCACAGTTCCATCGCCGGTCATTGGGATTACCTGCTGCGATACCGTCGCGTTCAGAGAGTTGTCCGCGATCCAGGCATCTTCGGTGAGCGGCCCGGGTACCGTGGGTTGGAAGACAAATGTGAGGTCACACCAGCTGCCAGCGACAAGATTGCCCACCGAACATAGTGCCTGATCGGCGCCAATGGGAAAGTCCATGGGAACGGGAGGCGCAAGGAACTGTGTGATCGCTAGCGGCTGATTGCCGATGTTCGACAGGACATCTGTCTGCGCCGCTGTGGTGGCGCCTACGATTTCCGCTCCAAAACCGAGCGTCGGCGTGTCGATGGACACACGCCGGACCGTGTCGTTGCCTGAGTCGGAAATGAGAACCTGACCCAGGGAGTCCACCGCGATTCCCGACGGAGCAGAAAGCGCGGCTGCATTCGCCGGGCCACTATCGCCTGCATCACCCCTCAGGTCTGAGCCTGCAAGGGTTACGATGATTCCACTTTGCGCATAAATTTTGCGTACGCGCACGTTGCCGCTATCTCCGATATACACGTCACCGGCCGCGTCGACCGCTAGCGCTGCCGGTTGACTCAAAATTGCGTTTGCGGCAACGCTGCCGTCTCCTGCGAACCCGGCCGTCCCATTGCCGGCAATGGTCGCAATCGAGTCCGTGATCGGATCGACCGTGCGCACCGCGTTGTTTCCCGTGTCCGCAATATAAAGCTGGCCGGTAGAGTCAACTGCTACGCCCCGCGGGCACTGTAGCTCAGCCTGCACAGCATTTCCCTTGTCTCCGCTATATCCCGCAACGCCATTTCCGGCCATGGTCACGATGATTCCAGAAAGCGCATACACGCGCCGAATCACGTTGTTGCCCGTGTCCGCAATAAAGATGTCTCCCACTGCATTCGCTGAGATTCCAGCGGGGCCGTTCAGCGTCGCGCTGGTGGCTGCGCCTTGGTCGCCTGCATATCCGGCGGTACCAGTACCAGCTAGGGTAGTGATGATCCCGGAGGCAAGGTTGACCTTGCGTACAAGATTTGCGTTCGTCTCCGCAATGTACAGGTTTCCCGCCGCGTCGAGCGCCACCGAACTGGGCCCGTCGAGCACTGCATCCACGGCCGGGCCTCCGTCCGCCTGGGCTGGCGCGAGCACGCCTCCGCCCGCAACGATGGCAGGCGCGGCACCCTTGAGATTCTCTAAACTCCAGACCACGTTGCTCACCGAATCCGCCACGTAGACATTGCCAGATGGATCGACGGCAATCTGCTGCGGTTGTGTCAGCGGCGTCCCGTTGTACATATCGGTGCTGTAGAGGATCGTTTGGATGGTCCCCGGCACGATGACAGCCTGCGGCCCCAGCCCAATTCCATGAAGTCCCAGCGAGATCGCCGTGGTATTTGCTGTCATCTCCAGGGCGCCTGTCCGCATACCTGGGTAGCCCGGAAGAAACGTGATGGACACGGTACAAATCGAACCGGACGGGTTGACGGTCACGCCGTCCACGGTACAGCCCGTGAGTTTGCCGACAGTAAATTCCTGAGGCTGAGTAGGCCCCTGCGGTCCCTGCTGAATTCCTGTTTCTGCTGGCGAAATGGTCGGAGCGGACAGAGTTGAGGACTGGTTGGACCCAAGAAAAATGGTGTGGGTCACCGGCGTTGCGCTGGTGATCGCGGTAGCAGGGAAGTCGAGCCCCTTCGAAACCACCCGCAGCGCGTTGTTACCTGAATCCGCCACATAGAGATCGCCTTCCGAATCGAGGGCCAGACCTCCCGGCGCGTCGACTTCGGCATTGGAAGCCAGGTTGCCATCGCCAGCGAGTCCGGGAGCGCCGCTACCGGCGAGCGTCACGACATTTCCCACTGGATTGATCCAGCGGATGCGGCTGTTATACCGGTCAGAGAAATACACGTGTCCAGCCAGGTCGAGAGTAACGCCGGTTGGAAAATTCAATGTCGCTTGCGTAGCGAGAATATCGTCGCCGTTGTAGCCGGAAGAACCGGGAACGCCAGCTACTGTGGTGATGACTCCGGTCAGGGCCGTCACTTTCCGAATCAAGTTATTGTACGAGTCGGCAATATACAGATTGCCCGCCGCGTCCAGCGCAATTCCAGTGGGGTCGTTCAACTGTGACTGAGTGGCCAGAATATTGTCGCCGGTGTATCCTGCAACGCCTGTGCCGGCTACTGTAGTGATGATTCCTGTCGTCGCGGACACTTCGCGAATCCGGTTATTGCCTGCGTCGGCAATGTAGAGATTGCCTGCGGCGTCGAGAGCCAGCGCGGTTGGGCTGTTCATTTCAGCCTGGGTTGCCGGGCCGCCGTCTCCAATACTGTTGGGATCGAAGACGGTGATATAGGGAGTCCCCGCAACTGTGGTGATGATGCCGGTCTTCACGCTGACAAATCGAACAATGTGGTTTCCTGTATCCGCTATGTAGAGATTGCCGCCTCGGTCCACCAGAACGCCCACTGGCTGGTTCAACAGCGAATCGGTAGTGGAGATGATGCCGGTCGTGGCATCGATCCGTTGAATCCTGTTATTCGCAGTGTCGGCGATATAAAGATCGCCGGCTCCATCGACCGCAACACCTTCCGGTTGATTCAGGAGACTGAGCAGGGCCGGTCCAAGATTTCCTGAAGTTCCGCTGGCGCCGGTGGGAGATCCTGCCACGCGATCGATCTGGAGCAATACGGAGACTGGCGCGGGCGCCGCCCACACCGGCGCTGGAAGTAGGATGGCCGCGATCGCGGTGAATGCAAAGAAACTACCTGGAAGAAATCGTGTGCTAAATTGCTGGAGCAATGGGGGCCTCGCGCAGTCCAACTGCAATACCTGCACCCGGTAGTTTCAACGGCTGGAAGCAGGATGGCTACGGAGAACCGCAAGCATTCAGCGGGCAGCTTTTCAAATCGGCACGTAGATCGCGGCAATCCCGAAACGAAACCAGCGAAGCGGTTAAGTCAATCAATTTGAATGTCCGATAACAAGTATTCTGTAATGTCCAAAACAGCCACGCTCGATCTCTTTCGTCCTTCTTCATCTTTTGTGTCTTTCCCGTTGAAACTGCTAGGCTTGTGTACAGCTCCACCGTGTCCTGCCATGTCACGATTCCCTGCTGCCGACTCCTTGCTCACCCATGCCGTCGAGGAGAATGTTTTTCCTGGAGCGGCTTACGGTGTGCTGCAAGGTGGCCAGCGGCTTGCCTTGGAATCGGTCGGCGGCTTCACCTATCAGCCGGATTCGCCTCGGATTCACCCCGACACAATCTTTGACATGGCCAGTGTCAGCAAAGCGATGGCAACCACTGTTATGGCGATGCTGTTATCGGAGCGCGGTCAGCTGGACCTGGACGAACCGGTGGGCGTGCGGCTACCGGAGTTTCTTCGTTCCTCCGCGGGCACAGCCGACCCTGATCCCGCCAAGCGAGAAATCACGGCGCGTATGCTGCTGGGCCACTGCTCGGGTCTCCCCGCGTATGCGCCTCTCTACGAACGTTGCCACACCGCCTCGGCGCTCTTCGATGCCTGCTTGCGGATGCCGTTGGAGTCACCGCCGGGAACTCGCGCCGTCTACTCTGACATTGGCTTCATCGTTTTGGGACATCTGCTCGAGACTCTTGCCGGAGAGCGTCTCGACAGTTATTGTCGGCGCGAGGTGTTTGTCCCTCTCGGGATGGACTCCACTGTGTATTGCCCGCCGGTGGAACTGAAGCCATCCATTCCGCCGACTTCGACCGGGGACAGCTTGCGTCCTCGCGTGCTGCAGGGTGAGGTCCACGACAACAACTGCTGGGTGCTCGGTGGCATCAGCGGTCATGCCGGAGTTTTCTCCAACGTCGCGGACACATTATCGCTCGCCGGTTGTTTCTTGCGCGGCGGTGGAACGTTGTTTCGCGCCGAGACGGTCTCACTGTTCACGACCCGCCAGCGGACGCCCCCACAGACCGACTGGGCGCTGGGTTGGGACACGCCGAGCGCGGTGTCTTCTTCAGGGCAATTTTTTAGCGCTCATTCCATAGGTCATCTGGGTTATACCGGAACTTCGCTTTGGATCGATTTTGAGAAAGACCTCGCAGTCGTGCTGCTCACGAACCGGACCTATCCCACCGGCGCCACCGATCGCGCTTCCAAACAAATTCAGCGCGTCAGGCCGCGCTTCCACGATGAGCTGATGCGGGAACTGGGATGGAATGTACCCAGAAGGATTCCACCGCGAATGCGCCATGAATAGGTGCTGGATGGAGGCCATCCAAGGCGATACAATCGAAACAGAAAGTCCGGCTCGAGGTGGGTTTGAAGCTTATGGGAAATGGAACCGGTTCGATCGAGACACGAACCCCGCGCGCAGAAAGCAACGGTAGAGCTTCGGTCTCTCATTTAGAGACACTCACGACCGAAAGTGCGAATCGGGCCTCGCAGGGCTTTGACACCAAGTCTGCCCTCGATATTGCACGCATCATCAACCACGAAGACGCCAAGATTGCGGCTGCGGTGAAGAGGTCTTTGCCGGAGATTTCCGTAGTAATCGACAATGTTGCCCGATGCTTGCGCGATGGTGGGCGCTTGATCTACGTGGGCGCAGGTTCCAGCGGGCGCATCGCGGCGCTCGATGCCTCGGAAATTCCTCCTACCTATTCAACGTTGCCGCAGACTGTGCAGTACATCATGGCCGGTGGACCGAAGGCGCTGGCCTCATCCATGGAAACGAATGAAGATTCCCGCGAACTGGGCCAGCGCGATATTGCGCGCCGCCGCCCGACCCGCAAAGACATTGTCATAGGCGTTTCCGCCAGTGGGCGCACCCCCTATGTCGTGGCCGCTCTTGAGTACGCGCATGGCCGGGGCTCAAAGACCGCCGCGGTCACCTGCAATTACAACTCTGAACTGAACGGCGTCGCCGACGTAACCATTGTGGCGGAAGTCGGCCCGGAAGTTGTTCTGGGTTCCACTCGCATGAAGGCCGGCAGCGCGCAGAAAATGATTCTGAACATGATCACCACCGGCGCCATGACGCGGCTCGGCTATGTGTACGAAAATCTGATGGTCAACGTACACATGAAAAATGCCAAACTGGTTGAGCGCGGCATCCGCATCCTGACCCAGTCCTGTAATGTGGACCAGGAAACGGCGGTTCGGACGATCAAGGCGTCTGGGAAAAGTGTCCCCGTTGCGCTTGTGATGTTGAAAGCCAATGTAGACAAGCAGGAAGCGGTGCGCAGACTGGCGAAGTCGGACGGAAACGTGCGCCGCGCGATTGAGGACACGACTCTCGACCTGTAGTGGCGCACCCCTGAGAAGACGCTGCTGACATTCTTCACCGCGAAATAACTAAGTCAAACAGGCATGGATATGTCTTTCAATGGATAAGTTCGTGATTCGCGGTGGAACCCCCCTTCAAGGCACGCTTCGCATCAGTGGAGCAAAAAATTCCGCGCTTCCCTGCATGGCTGCCGCCATCCTCACTGAAGACGAAGTGGCGCTGGAAAATATTCCGGACGTGCGCGACATTGAGACCGAGCGCAAGCTCCTTGTTTCGATGGGCGCGGAGGTCGAACTCGGCTATGGCCGGGCGCATCACCGCACTCGCATCCGCTGTGCGTTGCTTTCGGATCCAGTAGCGAAATACGAAATTGTAAAAACGATGCGCGCCTCCTCGCTGGTCCTTGGACCGCTGATTGCCCGCACCGGCATGGCCCGGGTCGCCATGCCGGGCGGCTGCGCCATTGGCGGCCGCCCCATCGACCTGCACATCAAGGCCCTGCAGGCCATGGGCGCTGAGATTACCCAGGAACACGGCTATCTGGAGGCGCGGGCAAAACGGCTGCGTGGAGCGCACATCGTTTTCGACAAAATTACGGTAACAGGCACGGAAGACCTGCTGATGGCCGCGGTATTGGCGGAAGGCGAAACACGGATGGAAAATTGCGCGCGCGAACCGGAAGTCACCGACCTGGCAAAACTGCTGATTGCCATGGGCGCGCAGATTGAAGGAGCAGGCACAAGTACGATCCGCGTCCGAGGCGTGGAGAAACTGCACGGCGCGAAGCATCGCATCCATCCAGACCGCATCGAAACGGGCACATTTCTGGTTGCCGGAGCCATCACGGGCGGCGATCTGACATTGACCGGCTGCAATCCCGATCACCTCTCCGCCGTCATCGAGAAGCTAAGAGAGGTTGGCGTGCAGTGCGATTTGGCCGCGGACTCGATTCGCGTGCGTACTCCAGGAAGGTTGCGCTGCGCCAATATTTCGACCGAAGAGTATCCCGGCTTCCCTACCGACATGCAGGCGCAGTTCATGGCGCTGGCGACGCAGGCGGAAGGCACATCTCTGGTGACGGAAAACATCTTCGAAAACCGCTTTATGCATGTGCAGGAATTGATTCGCATGGGCGCCCACATCCGCGTCGACGGCCGCACGGCTGCCGTGCTCGGCAGGTCGCCGTTGTCGGCTGCTGCAGTCATGGCCTCGGATCTGCGTGCATCAGCATCGCTGGTATTGGCCGCGCTAGTCGCGGAGGGCGAGACAATCATCGACCGCGTGTATCACATCGACCGCGGCTATGAGCGCATTGAAGAAAAACTGCGCGGCGTAGGAGCAAAAATCCGCCGCATCGGCAACGTTTTCCGCGAGAGTGAAGAGACGGCTGTGCACGTCACTGCGTAGACCAGCAAGCCTCTCTTGTTAATTTCAACCGTAGTCGAGTTTCTGAACCAGCCCGTCCCTGCGATGCGAAGATTCCTGGCTCCCTTTCGATTCATGTTCCACGCGCTGCGAGGACACTGGTTGCGCCCGTGGCGCAGCCCGTATCTCCGCTGGAGAATAGAAACGTATTCCGGCATCCCGGCCGGAACCATCGATTGGCGCATCTTCTGGAAGTTTCTCTTCACGGAAAAGGGCCGTCTGCTGCAATTTTTGCTTTGGACAGCAAAATTGGAATCCTACAAAAAGAACTGAGAGATACAGCATGATTCGCTACGGCATTCTGGGATTCGGTCTTCACGGAGAGAAACGTCTCGCGCCCGCATTTGCCGAGGCGAAGTCCAGCAAACTTGTCGGCATTTGGCGCAGGAATCTAGACAAGGCGCAGGCGAATGCCCGCAAATTTAGCATCGAACACGTGTTTGCTTCCGCGGAAGATTTGTGCGCCTCACCCGTTGTGGATGCCGTGTTCGTCACCTCGCCCGATGCATTCCACATGCGGGATACCTTGTTGGCGTTGAACCACCGGAAGCCGGTGTTGTGCGAAAAGCCTCTGGCCATGAACGTGGCCGAAGCGGAACAGATGCTCGCCGCCGCCAGAAAAACCAACGTGCTGTTCGGGGTGGCGCAGCCCTTTCGCTACAATCGCAGCGTTCAACTGGTCCGCGATTGGCTTGCCGCTGGCAGAATTGGAAAGCCGATTTTCGCCAGCGCGTTTTTCGGTAACCAGAGCGGGCAAAGTCTCCGTGCATGGATTCACGACCCCGCCGTCGCCTGTGGCGGAACGATGGGCGATGTGGGCATTCACTGCCTGGATGCATTGCGGTTTGTCCTGCAAGACGAAGTGGCCGCGGTGACGACGATCGCTCATCGCGACGCACAATCGGGAGCCGTGGAAACAAGCGCAGCGATCACAATTGATTTTCGCCAGGGAACCATTGCCTCTGTGACGGTCAGTTCTCGCACTGAGTATCGGACGCTTGTCGAAGTGGTAGGAGAAAGCGGCGTCATTCGAAGCGAAAATTGCTTCTCCACGCTGGCTCCAGTCGATGTTCAGTTGTTACTGAGCGGCAAGGTGATCGACAGCCAGCAGGTGAGCAATGCAGACGCGTTCAGCCGGCTGCTGGACGCTTTCAGTGCTGCCATCGAAGGCCATGGCGCGTATGGAGCGAGCGGCGACGACGGGCTGAAAAACCAGCGTGCGCTGGATGCCGCGTATACGAGTTGGCACTCGGGGCGAAAAGAAATCATCATCGAGCCGTAAGTTCTGCGGAATGCTTTATTGATCCAGATGGAGCGCAATTCCCTCTTCGTCGACACGTTTTGCGCGCATGACGAAGACGATGCTTCCCAGCACAATGGCCGCTCCGGTAATCATGGTCCACGGCACCGGCTCCATCATAAACAGCGCGCCTTCCGCGACCGCCAGCACAGGAACGACTAGTTGCAGGCTGGTGAGTTGGTAGGCTTCAATCCTCTGCAACAGCCAATAGTACAGCGTGAAGCTGAGCGCGCTGGCAAAGACACTCAGGAAGACCAGCGCGACGATGGCTTGCGTACTCCACGTAGAAGTTCTTCCGCGTTCGAAGACAAGGCTGGCCAGCGCCAGCCAGATTCCCCCCAGAAAAAATTGGATGGATGTGCCGACGAAAGGATGAACGCCAGCGAGCGCTTCCTTGGCGTAGACGGAAGAAGCCGCATAGAGTAAAACAGCCAGCAGCACAGCTAGCGCTCCAAGCGCCTGCCATAAGGAGGTCGAGATGGCGCCGGACAGGACCAATCCAAGACCGCCCAAGCCCACAATCATCGCCTGCCATGCGGTTCGCGGCACGCTGCGACCCGCCATCCACGGGGTCAGAAATGCAGTCATCAGAGGCATCGCGCCGAAGATCAACCCAGTCAGGCCGGAAGAAAGTCGCTGCTCCGACCAGAACGTCAGCGCCGATGGAACGGCAATCATACTGAGACTGAGAAGCATCGCGGCGCGAAGTCCGCGACCCGTTGGCCACGGCAGGCGTTTCCACTGAATGATGGGTAAAAGAATGACAGACGCCAGCAGGAAACGCAGCGACGCACTGTGCATCGGCGGGACCAAGATGACCAATACGCGAATCGCCATCCATGTGCTGCCCCAGATGACGGACAACGCGACCATGGCGAGAATGATGCAGAATTTCATGCGGATGGATGGAGCGGGTGCGAAACCAGAAGGAAGACCCTGGAATGAAAAAAGCGGGCTGCGTTGAACACAGCCCGCTTCCCTGCTGAAACGCTACGGGCGTCGGCCGCCGCCACCGCCGGGACGACCACCACCACCCCCGCCAGGACGACGGCGACGGCGATTGTTGTTGCCGCCACCTGGACCACGTCCGCCGGGCGAAGAACTGGATGGGCGTGGTCCATCGGCGCGATTGAAGTTGGGAGCGTCGGTGGACGGTTCTGCTTCATCGTTGAAGTCGTCGCCGCTTTCCAGGACTATCGTGCTGCCGTTCGATGCGGGTTGACGCTCTCCAGCCGCAGCCATATCCGGGACATGACCGCCGCCGGCATTTGGATCCGGCAGGCCGAGCTTGATCCGTTGCTCCTTCAGGACGGCCTTGCGCGATAGCTTGATGCGGTTGCCTTCGATGCCCAATACTTTGACCAACACCTGATCGCCATCGTTCAACTCGTCCGTAACTTCGTTGACGCGATGCTCCGCAATCTCGCTGATGTGCAGCAGGCCATCTGTACCGGGGAAGATTTCAACGAATGCGCCAAACTCCGCCAGACGGACTACCTTGCCGAGGTAAGTTTTACCAACCTCCGGCACAGCCGTTAGATTGCTGATGGTCTCGATTGCGCGGCGCAGGCCATCGGCATCCGAGGATGCAACGTTGACCTTGCCGGTATCGTCGACATCGATCTTGACGCCGGTCGCTTCGACGATCCCACGAATGGTTTTGCCACCCGGTCCAATCAGATCGCGAATCTTATCGACAGGAATCTGCAGGGTGTGGATGCGCGGAGCAAACTCAGACTTTTCCGTCTTCGCTTCGCCGAGAACTGCATCCATTTTGTCCAGCAGGAAGATGCGCCCTGCGCGAGCTTGAGCCAGCGCTTCGCGCATAATCTGCCCGGTGACGCCTGCGATTTTGATGTCCATCTGCAGCGCGGTGATTCCGTTGCGCGTGCCGGCAACTTTAAAGTCCATGTCGCCGTAATGATCCTCGGCCCCGGCAATATCGGTCAGGATCGCGTAGTTTTCGCCTTCCTTGACCAGGCCCATGGCAATTCCGGCCACAGAGGATTTGAGTGGGATACCGGCATGCATCAGCGCCAGACTGGCGCCGCAGACGCTGGCCATCGAAGATGATCCGTTCGATTCCAAAATGTCAGACACAATGCGGATCGTATACGGCGATTCAGCCTCACTGGGAAGAACGGCGGAAATCGCTCGCTCCGCTAGTGCTCCGTGGCCCACTTCGCGACGACCCACGCCTGTCATACGTCCAACCTCTCCAACGGAAAACGGAGGAAAGTTATAGTGAAGCATGAACTTTTTTCTCTGCTCCCCTTCGAAACTCTCCAGTCGTTGCGAGTCGTCGATCGTGCCCAGGGTTGCGGTGACCAGGGCCTGAGTTTCGCCGCGAGTAAATAGCGCCGAGCCATGCACACGAGGCAATACGCCGATTTCAATGGATATCTCGCGAATCTCATCGAACTGGCGGCGATCCGGACGAACACGGTCCTTGGTGACCTGATCGCGGAAGATGTTTTCGCGCAGCGACTCGTAATACTTTGAAAGCTTGGCCGGAGCGGTTGCATCGTCCGCGGGTAAGGCCGCCTTCAATTCATCCTTGATCTGCTTGACCAGCGCATAGCTTTCGAACTTTGGATGCTTATGGGTGTCGAGCGCATCTTTCAGGCGATCGCCTGCCTTGGCATACAGCGAATCGTAGTAGGCCTGATCAAATTCGACCGGCTTCACTTCGCGCTTTGGCTTGCCGGCCTTCGCAACCAGCTCGGTAATGCCTGCGCAAATCTTCTTGATCTCTGTGTGCGCAAATTCGATGGCGTCGACGATGGAGTCTTCGCTGACCTGCTTGGCGCCAGACTCGATCATCACAATGCCGTCCGGCGTGCCGACGACCGTGATGCTCATATCGCCCGCGCGAAGTTCGGCATAGGAAGGATTGATGATGAACTGGCCATCCACTCGACCGACGCGAACAGCGCCCACCGGGCCGCTAAACGGAATGTCGGAGAGCGCCAGCGCGCAGCCGGCTGCGTTGATGCCGATGATGTCTGGGTCGTTTTCCTTGTCCGCGGAAAAGACCAGCGCAATCACTTGCGTCTCGTTGCGGAAACCTTCTGGGAACAACGGGCGGATGGGGCGATCAATCTGGCGGCAGGTAAGAATTTCACGCTCGCTGGGCCGGCCTTCACGCTTGATGAAACCGCCGGGAATGCGTCCTCCAGCATAGGCATATTCACGATAATCGACCGTAAGAGGAAAGAAGTCGATGCCCTCTCTTTGATCGGGTGAGGCCACAGCCGTGGCCAATACTACGGTGTCGCCCATGGTCGCCAGTACGGCTCCTGAAGCCTGCTTGGCCATGCGGCCAGTCTCAAAATTCAGTCGTTTGCCGCCAGCTAATTCGACCGTCACTTCATGTTTCATAGAATCCTCAAATCTTGCTGTTTGGGGGCGTGGGTGCAGATGGGTGGGAACGTAGGGAAGTTGGCAGGCGGCGGTGCTGGGGGAAATGCTGTGTACGCGGAAGCGGCCCCATAGAGCCTGTTCTCTCCCGCGTCAGTGCCGCAGTGCTTGGGTTCAACCACGTTCGCAATCCGGAAATCTGCGGAACGTCGCTGCCGCTTACTTGCGGATGCCCAGTTTGCCAATGACTTCCCGGTAGCGATCAGTATCGTGTGTCTTCAAATAGTCCAGCAGACGGCGGCGATTGCTCACCATCATCAGCAAGCCACGGCGTGAAGCATGGTCTTTATCATGGGCCTTGAAGTGGTCCGTCAACTCCGTGATGCGTTCGCTCAGAATCGCGATCTGCACTTCCGGACTTCCGGTGTCGCTCGCATGGGTGCGAAAGCGCTCAATTACGTCGGTTTTTTTTGCAGGTGCCAGCACAGTGTGGCTACTCCCTCTTCATTGTCGATTACACTGCATAAGTGTCTACTTAAGAGTAACATGCTTTGTCGATTGCTGACATCCAATCCTGGTGGATAGCCAACCCCTGTCTGCCCAAATCGCGACCTTGCCCATGCCCTTACGACCTGTCATCACTCTGACCACCGATTTTGGCCTCCAAGACCCCTTCGTCGGCACCATGAAGGGCGTCATCGCAGGCATCTGCCCCTCGGCGAACATCATCGATATCACGCATTCAATCTCAGCTTTCAATCTGTTGGAGGGCGCGCTGGCCATCTGGCAGGCCTGGCGCTACTTCCCTGCTGAGACCGTCCATGTCATCGTCGTCGATCCCGGTGTCGGCTCGAACCGCCGGCCGGTTCTCTCGCGGATGGGAGACTCCTGGTTCATCGCCCCGGACAATGGCGTTCTCACACTGGTTGAGCGCGACGCACGACGGCTGGGCAGCACTGTTTCGCACCGGTCCATCGAAAATTCGCAATATATGCTGCCAGCCCAAAGCAACACATTTCATGGCCGAGACATTTTTGCGCCTGCGGCGGCTCACCTGGCGGCACAGATCGAACAAGGCAATATACAAGCGGAGACCTTTGGCACTCACATCGACAGTTTGATTCAACTGGATGTACCAGAGCCGATCCACAACCCGGATGGCTCTATCGAAGGCGTCATTTTAAAGAGCGATAAATTCGGCAATCTGCTGACAAACCTTGCCGCCACAGATTTGCCCAATGACTTGGAGAATTTCTCTGTTGCATTAGGGAATCGGCGCGTCACGCGCTTCTGCCGCTTCTACGCCGAAGCGCCCGAGGGCGAATTGTTCGCGATCGTCGGCAGTTCCGGTCTCCTGGAACTCGCCATGAATCAGGGCTCCGCGGCGGAGCAAACCGGAGTTGCACCGGGAACGAAGTTTCGTATGGCTCTAAAATAGTTCGTCATTCTGAACGAAGTGAAGAATCCAGAGAATACCGGTTTATGTTAAGAAAGTAAGCAGAGTTACAGATGCCAACGATCAGTAGGTTTTATGGAATCCTGATTCAAATGTACTTCGGGGACCCGGCCCACCCCACTTCCACGCGCTTTATGCTGAGTTCGAAGCGTTGATAGACATTCGTACCTTTGAAGTTGTCCGGGGAGATTTGCCTGACCGCGCCATGGCACTCGTGTTGGAGTGGGCGCAACAACACCGC
>JAKAAZ010000311.1 GCA_021802085.1 Acidobacteriota bacterium | reverse complement strand
TGCAAGTGCACCGGTCGGCTGCCTGCGCAAGATGCCGATCGTGAATGCATCGCTCGAAGGCAATGCCATCCGCTACCACAAGAACATCAATATCGGCATCGCCGTGGCGCTCGATTGGGGGCTGATTGTTCCGGTAATCAAGCAGGCGGAGGATCGCAGCTTCCTTGGGTTGGCGCGCGGTATCGCTGATCTAGCCGCACGGGCCCGCGCGAAAAAGCTGAAGCCGGACGAGGTCTCCGAGGGCACGTTTACCATTACCAATCCGGGTATCTTCGGCGAACAATTCGGCACTCCGGTGATCAACCAACCGGAGACGGCCATTCTCGGGGTGGGCGGACTGTTCAAGGAACCGACGGTCGTGACGGATGCCGACGGCAACGACAGCATCGCTGTCCGTCACATTATGCGGCTGACATTGGGCTTCGACCACCGCGTGATCGACGGCGCCGACGCCGGGAAATTTATGGCTGAGATGAAGAAAACGCTGGAAAACTGGGCCGGCGATATCGGCTAGAGCATTTCGCCTGTTGCTATAGAGGGAAGGTCGTCATTCTGAGCGGAGTGAAGAATCCAGACGATATGCGCCTGGTCATTGCCGCCGTCACCCTCTGGATTCTTCGCTTCGCTCAGAATGACACATCTCATTTTTAACTGCAGTATCTGTAAATCGGCTATAAGTAGATTTCGCGTGTACGAAGAAAAGGCGGGCCATCCGGTCTGCCTTTTCTTCTGGCTGGATGTTGATGTAATTGTTATTGCTACAATCTGCTTTTCGCTTCAAGGACAGACTGCACGGCTTCGTGCACGGTTTTGCCGACTCCGGATAAATGACCCATTTTGCGACCGGCGCGGGGAACGTGCTTTTCATATAGATGCAATCGCACGCCGGGAACGGCCAATGCAAGATCGAAGCGCGGTCCAGTTTCCGGATTCGCATCCAGCCACACATCACCCAGCAGATTGACGATGGCTGCGGGTTGGACGACGTCCACCTCTCCCAGGGGCAAATTGCAGACGGCGCGCACGGCCTGTTCAAACTGACTGGTGGTGCAGGCTCGCTCACTCGAGTGATAGCTGTTGTGGGGACGCGGCGCGAGTTCATTCACCAGCAGCCGACCATCTTTCGCGGCAAACATTTCCACCGCCAGCAGTCCTTCCAGATGGAACTGCTCTGCAATCGACAGCGCCAGTTCTCGCGCCTGTTTCGCGGCTGCAACCGAGATGCTGGCGGGAATCGCGCTCCACACCAGAATCTGCTGCTGATGATGGTTGACAGCGGCGGGATAGACCTTCATTTCTCCGCGCGGCGAGCGGGCGACCATGACGGAGATTTCCATTTCGAGCTCGACAGCTTGCTCGACCACAACGGGGCGATGCCCGAGCGATTCCCATGCGGCATCGATGGCGGCAGCATCCGCGGGCTGCGAAAAACCGAGCTTTTCCTGACTGCGGCCGTCATAACCGCCGTGAGCGCTCTTCACGAAGCAGCGGCCACCCAATTCCTGAACAGCGGCATGAAACTGTGTCAGGTCAGACACGGCGCGATATTCTCCGATGGGCAGGCCATGCGCAACCAGCCATTCCTTTTGCAGAATTCGATCCTGAATGATCGCGAGCATTTTCGAGCTGGGACGGACAGGCGCGTGACGTTCGGCTGCTTCGATGGCAGGGACGGAGACTTGCTCGATTTCGAGCGTCACCACATCGCAGCCGCGGGCCAGATCGGCGGCTGCGCGCGCATCATTCCATGCCGCCTCGAAACAGGCATCGACGATAAAGCGGGCCGGACACGAGGGATCGGGATCGAGGACCTGGATCCGATAGCCGAGCGAGCGAGCGGCCATCGCCATCATGCGGCCCAACTGACCGCCGCCGAGGATGCCAATGGTCGCACCGGGAAGGATGACTTTCTGGATTCGAGTCTCCATTATTCGCGACGATCCAACTGGGGCAGGGTCTGCGCCAGGACTTCCTCTTTGCGGGCTTCCCGCCAGGCGCAGAGCCGATCGCGCAAGGCGCGATCTTCCAACGCGAGAATGGAAATTGCCAGTAAAGCCGCATTGGCCGCGCCCGGCTTGCCGATGGCAAGGGTTCCGACGGGAACGCCCTTGGGCATTTGCACGATAGAAAGCAGCGAGTCGACACCGGCCAGCATAGTTGCCGGAATGGGTACTCCCAGGACAGGAAGATGGGTCTTGGCGGCCAGCATTCCAGGCAGATGGGCGGCCCCGCCGGCGCCGGCAATCAGTACACGCAGACCGCGTTCTTCGGCAGTTGCTGCATATTCAAAGAGCCAGTCGGGTGTGCGATGCGCCGAGACGACGCGCGACTCGTGCGGTACAGAGAATTCCTGCAAAATCTCAATGGCTGGCTGAAGGATTTCGTAATCGCTTCGGCTACCCATGACCACGCCGACCAGCGGAGCTCGCTTCATCCGCTGATTATACGATCAGCGTCCGTGGAATCGTCGATGCCGCAGGTCTGAGGATCAATACCGTACGGCACTCGGTTCTCCTGGCAAAGAAAGCGGCTGTCAGCATTGAGCCGACAGCCGCCAGTTCTGAGGATTTGTTCGCGAGAGGACTATCTATGTCCACCGCCGCCGTGACCGCCACCACCGCCATGGAATCCTCCGCCACCGCCGTGGAATCCACCTCCGCCGCCGTGGAACCCACCGCCACCGCGTGCTCCGCCGCCATGGAATCCTCCACCGCCGCGGATGCCGCCTGCATAGGCCCGTCCGCCACCGTATCCACCGCGTCCGCCGTAGCCACCCCGTCCGTAGCCACCACGTCCGTAGCCTCCGC
>JAKAAZ010000076.1 GCA_021802085.1 Acidobacteriota bacterium | reverse complement strand
TTGGGTTCAAAGTGGAAGAGGCAAACGAGCATCCTGTGGAGTATCACCAGCTAAACATTTCTGTTTCAACTGAATTGCATAAATACATCAACAGGTTAAGCATGAGCACGTCGGGACTTTTTTCCGGTCACCAGTTCCGCTGTCGAGCTTGCAAAATTTCAAATATCTTTGGCTAGATTTATGGCTAGAAGCGTAGTTGCAAACGGGAGAGGCGTGGAAGATTCCACGCCTCTCCTGTTCTCTGTGCGGTGCTCGGCGAGTGACTTCAGCCGATCTTGGACAACTGTTCGGCGTACAAGGGATTGTTGGGAAATTCCCTGGCAAGGGAAGAGAGCAAATCGCGCGCCTTCACTTTATCCTTATCCCGCATGGCAGCCACAGCCAGCAGTAATTTCGCCAGTGGCTGGAGGTAATGGCCTTGGGCAGCTGTCAACTCCAAATCCTGCTCTCCGAGAACCTTGTTTGTTTCTCCACCCGCCATTTGCAGGAGCCAACGAACGGGTGCCGGCTTCAACCCAAGAATGTAATTCTCCATGCCGACCGCCAGATAAGCATCATAGGCATGGGGATCCACCTGCAGCAGGCGATGGGCATAGGTGCCTCCTGATTTCGTAAACTCAAAGCCAGCCAAGTCGCGGCGCTCCAACAAGGATGCATAATCGGCGCGAAGTCCAAACATGAGAGTTTTGGCGAACAAGGCTGTCGCATCGTCGGGATGGTTGCTGAGGATGGCATCCGACAATTGGTCTGCCTTATCCAGATCGGCATCGAATGCTTTTTTCACTTCCGGGTCAAGGGTGTCTTTTTTGCGCTTGAGATAGCTGGTATCGTTGGTGAACAATTGCATATCCAGCACACCGGTGCGGTGGAACTCCGAAAATAGATAGCCTGCCGCGTCGGACACCGGTCCCATGGGATCCTGGGGATGCTCTGCCATGTATTTCGCAAAAATGGCATGCGCCTCCGGGAAGTGGAGGTTATACATTTCGTGAAAACCCGCATCTAACATCTGCGGGGTCTCGACTGTTTGACTCTGCGCCCATAGAGGCTGAGAAATGGCGAAGCTGAAGCTCAAAGCAATTGCAGGGAGCAGAAACTTAACTTTCATTGCGAACATGCTAGTTCCCCAATAGATTCGGATCAAACGGTATCTGTGGCCAGAAGCGCCAACTCGTTCAACATGTGAAGATATGGCACCATTATTTCACTTTTTCGCGCGGACATTACAGTGCCGGCGCGGTGACCGGACCGCAGCAGAACCCATCCCCGCCACGATGAGTGTCAAGAAAAGCACGGGACATATAGTAACCTGAAGGCGACGGGTTGCGTCTAAACAGAGAAGCACTTAAAAAGGTACACCCTTACACTTGGATGGTCAGTATTGCGCTTGCGGCGACCCGGATTTTACACATTGATGTTTTTATTCTGCGTAGTGTTCTTATCCGGGCCGTCGAGGGCAGCGGCCCAGGCGAACATGCCGGGACTGGCAACGCAAGCGCACCCGGATGGCAATGCGGGCTCGACAGAGCTTCCCGCAGCGCCACAGGCCCAGGGTCCCACGGACCCGCAAACTGGAGCCTCTGGATCGCCAAAAGTCCCGGGAGACAAGGGCGACCGTGTTCACTACGATGTCAACGGAAACCCGGTACCGAACCCCACTGCGCCTCCGCCAGACTACGGGCAACAGCCGCAACGCATCATGGGCTGGATTCCGAATTATCGCGCAGTCAGCGTGGGCGCCAAGCCGCCGCCGCCGACTTTTCGTGAGAAGTTCCTGATTGGAACGCAAAATACATTCGACTATTCCGCGTTCATCTTCAATGCGGTAGATACTGAGATCCCCTACGTCACGAAAAGCTATCCAGAATTCGGCAACGGCTGGGTCGGCTACGGAGTCTATTACTGGCATGGATTTGTGGACAAAGGCATTGGAAATTACATGACCGATACCATTGTCCCCACGCTGACGCGCCAGGATTCACGCTACTATGCGATGGGCCGAGGCCATTGGTACGCGCGCGCTTTCTACGCATACACGCGCGTTTTGATTACCCCAAATGATGCGGGGGAAAATACCTTCAACTATTCGGAGATTGTCGGTAAGGGTGCTGCCGCCGGACTGGGCGATCTGTACTATCCGGCGCGCTATCGGGACTGGACGAAAACCGGGCAGCGCTGGCTGATCCAGGTGGCGATACGAGACGGCGGCTTCAACGTTTTTCGCGAGTTCTGGCCGGATGCGGCAAAACACATTTTGCATCTCGGCCCCAAAAACCAATAGCGCAGGCATGGCGGTTTGCTCCGGCGTTGCTTCGCTGGGTATCATCAAGGCCATGCTGAGAATCGGACTTCCGCAGAACATCTCTGAAGAATTCCTCCAAGGATTTCCCAGGGACAATGTCGAAATTATCCGGTTGCCGGACCACCTGGACCATGAGGTGGACGTTGAATTCTGGATTCCATCGATGTTCGGCTCCCAAGCCGCGCGAGTGTTTCCGCACCTTCGCGGCGTGAAAGTGGTGCAATGCCTGCGGGCGGGCGTGGATTGGATTTTGCCGTGGTTGCCCCAGGGAATCATCCTTTGCGATGGACAGGGCCTGCACAACATCCCAGTTGCGGAGTGGGTGGTTGCGGCCATACTCGGCTCACTCAAGCGATTCCCGGAGTATCGCGACCATCAACGCGAGCAATTCTGGGGTGGCCAGGCGCGGCCACAGGGGGCAGCGGAACATGGGAGCGGCGGCCACCACGCCTCCAACGATTCGGCGCCGGACGGCCGCCAGTATTCCTATCGAATCCTGGGAGATGAGCTCCACAAGAAGAAGGTTTTGATTGTGGGTTACGGCGGCATTGGCACGGAAGTGGAACGTCTTCTGCAGGTGTTCCATGTGGACATCGTTCGCGTGGCGCGGACGGCGAAACCGGGCGTCTCCGCCATTGGCGACCTTGCGAAATTGCTTCCCGAAGCCGACGTGGCAGTGCTGCTGGTTCCGCTGACAGAGCAAACCCGCGGCTTGATGAATGCCGAGATGCTGGGGCGAATGAAAGCGGGAGCGCTGCTGGTGAACGCCGCGCGGGGAACCATTGTCGATACGAACGCACTGCTGGCCCAGTTGCAGGCGCGGCGCATTCACGCGGTCCTGGATGTGATGGATCCCGAGCCTCTGCCCAAGGAGCATCCTCTCTGGACGGCGCCGAATTGCTTCATTACGCCGCATGTCGCCGGATCGGTTGTCGGCTTCGCTACCCGCGGACTGGAGTTTGCGGCTGAACAAGTCCGACGCTACATGGCCGGAGAGCCGCTCGAAAACCGCGTGGGCGATGCGGGCTACTGATCCTCGCCCGCGAGTATCTCGGACAGGTGGACAGCGCGCCGGTCGGAGAGTTGTGCGATCTGTTCGCGGCAGCTGAAGCCATTCGTAACAATCACTGTTTCTTCATCGGCGCGCTCGACAGCCGGGAGCAGAACCCGGTTCGCCAGGGTCGTCGAGACACTGTATTTTTCCTTTTCGAAGCCGAAGGGGCCGGCCATGCCGCAGCAGCCGGAGTCGAGCATCTCGACCTGCGCGCCGGACGCATGCAACAGTTGAATCTCCTCTGCCATGAACGGCTTTTGATGACAATGGCCATGCACCAAAATGCGTCGCCTGCTGCGGGAGGGCGGTTGGTAGCGATCTGCCTTGTTGACAAGAAACTCGCTGAGCAGATACGTCTGGCGGGCGAGTTTTTCGACGCGCTGCGCGTAGTAGGGATCGTTGGCTAGCAGGCTGCGCGCCTCGTCACGGAATACGCTGGCGCAGCTGGGTTCAAGCACCACGATGGGAGTTCCAGCTTGCAGTTGAGGTTCCAGCGCATCGAGAACGCGCAGCAGATAATGCTTGGCGCGATCCAGCATGCCGAAGTCGTACAAGGGTCTTCCGCAGCAGAGATGGCCTTTGGGCACCTGCACCTGAAAGCCCGCAGCGCCCAACACCCGCCATGCGGCCAGCGCGGCTTGCGGATAAAAATAATTGTTCCACGTATCCGGCCATAGCAGCACGGGGGGACGCGGGTCATGCGCAGTGGCTTGGTTCGGGCGGTGCCGCGCAGAGAGCAAAGGCACACTCCTCTGGAAAGTTCGCGGCGCGAACGCAGGAATCGTACGCTCCGGGGCAATGCCGATTAGAGATTTCACGAGATCTCGCACGACGGGAAGTTGGCCGGGAAGGTTCGCGATGCGCGGCATCGCCGAGGCGAAGTATGCCCAGCGGTCCATCATTCCGAATGCGTAGGCGTGGATTGGGCGGCGATGATGCTCGTAGTAATGCGAGAGGAATTCGGCCTTATAGGTAGCGACATCCACATTCACCGGGCACTCGTGCTTGCAGGCCTTGCAGGAGAGGCAAAGTTCCAGCGCATCTTTTACGGCGGTGCTCTGCCAGCCTTGCGGCTGTAACTCGCCCTGCAACATTTCCCACAGCAGGTGCGCGCGACCGCGGGTGGAATGCTGCTCTTCGCGGGTCGCCATATAGCTGGGGCACATGGTACCGGCGTCTTCCTTGCGACAAAGGCCGACGCCGACGCAGCGCAAAGTGGCGTTGGAAAAGGAACCGCCATCCTCGGGAAACTGAAAATGCGTCTTGACCGACTTTGCCTGATAGCCAGCGCCGAGGCGAAGATTGTCCTGCGGTTCATAGACGGCGATGGGATCGGCCAGCTTGCCGGGATTCATCTTGTTGGCTGGGTCCCAGATGGCCTTGAATTCGCGGAAGGCCTGGATGAGTTCCGGGCCAAACATTTTCGGAAGCAGCGCGGCGCGGGACTGGCCGTCGCCATGTTCGCCGGAGAGCGATCCTTCGTGGGCGAGCACAATGTCCGCCGCCTCGTCGATAAATGCGCGGTATTTGCGGATGCCCTCTTCGCTTTCGAGGTCGAAGTTGAACCGCATATGGACGCAGCCCTGACCGAAGTGCCCATAGAGGGGCGAGCGATAGCCGTAGCGCCGCGCGGCATCCATGAGATCGCGCAGATAGCCGCCTAATTTTTCCGGGGGAACGGCGGAATCTTCCCAACCCTCCCAGCCGATCGGCTCGCCGGGAACGAAGACGGTGGCGCCGAGGCCGGACTCGCGGACCTTCCAGATGCGTTTGGCTTCCGATTGGGAATAGAGGCGCGCATAAGGAGCGGCAGAGATTTTCTTGTACGCATCGATCATGGCATTGGCCTGGGCCGTGGCTTCCTCGATGCTGTCCGCGCCAAACTCCGCCAGCAAGTGGCCGCCGCCATCGGGCAGCAGTGCGAGGTCGTTGACGACGAGATGCTTGCGGCGCATAAATTCCACCAGCAGGGCGTCAAAGCCTTCCAGTCCGATGGGTTTGTGCTGCAAGACGAACGGTACATGGTCGGCAGCGACGAAGGCGTCTTGAAAGCCCATGCCCACCAGAACGCGGCACGGCGGGCTGGGCATGAGGCGCAGCGTCGCTTCGAGAACGGTGACACAGGTGCCTTCGCTGCCCACCAGAGCTCGGGCAACGTTGAAGCCATTTTCGGGAAGGAGATCGTCGAGGTTGTAGCCAGAGACGCGGCGGGGGATTTTGGGAAATCGTTCGCGAATCAACGTGGCGTAGCGGTTGCGGATTTTCTGCAAGCCGGCGTAGATTTCGCCGCGTCTGCCGCCTGCCTGGATGATGGCTGTCAGTTCTTCTTCGGTGGTGGCGCCTACTTCGAGCACGGTGCCGTCGTAGAGCAGCACACGCATGGAGTCGATGTTGTCCACGGTCTTGCCGCCCATCAGCGCATGGACGCCGCAGGAGTTGTTGCCAATCATGCCGCCGAGCGTGCAACGGCTGTGGGTGGCGGGATCCGGGGCGAAGGTCAGATGATGTTTCTCGGCGGCTTCGCGCACGCGATCGAGCACGATACCGGGCTCGACGCGGGCCTGCCTGCGGTTGGGATCGAGTCCCAGGATGCGATCGACATACCTGGAAAAATCCAGCACGACGGCTACATTGCAGCACTGGCCCGCGAGGCTGGTACCCGCGCCGCGAGAGAGGATAGGAGCACCAAATGTGCGGCAGACAGCAACGGCGGCTTCGACGTCGGCGGTGTCCACTGGAAGCACAAGACCGATGGGAAGCTGACGGTAGTTGGAGGCGTCGGTGGCATAGAGGGCTCGGCTGCCGGAGTCGAAGCGTACCTCGCCGCGCAGGGATTTGCGCAGTGCCGTCTCCAGTTCGTGATGCGCGGAGAATTGTTCATGTCCATGCGCCGGAGCTTTTTCGAGCAGAATCGGAAACTGCGACCCTTCCATTTCAGTCCCTCTATGTATTGAGTATTGAACGTCGATGCGGCGTGTCCGCATTCGGCGCACCGGTTTAGCGCATCAGGGGCGGAATATTCCAGTCGTCCACGACGATGCCCATGTCTTTGAGCGCGGCAATGGTGACTTGCAGATGGTTCTGGCGCCATGCCTGGTTTTGCGGGGTTTGCCGCAACTCGCCAATGGCGACGACGCGCCCATACGGCCATGCACCGTCCGGCAGAGAGGAGAGGGCCTGCGGCAGGTCCGCCAGACGAATATTCAATACCTGTTTCCGCGCGACAGCCAGACGCGTCATTCCGCCGCGATCGATCGGACTGGAATTTTCATCCGGCAAATAAATGCGCAATTGAATCATGTCCGACTCAACGGCCAGAAAAGGATTCTTCCATTGTGCTTCCTGATCGATAGCCAGGTACGTGTCCTTCGAGGGGGAAGCGATCTGACGCAATTCCTGGCGGGCCGCGTTTTTTGAGGCATTCCAGGAAGCGGCATGACCGGACATATCGAATGAATTGCCATGTCTGCATCCGCCGATGGCAAGCAGCCCGAACCACGTGAATAGAACCAGACCATTGAACCGAAGAAAGGAGACCCGCATCGTTTTCAGGATATCAGTGCGGCAATAGGTGCGACTGCCTAACGCCCCTGCCAGATGGGTTCGCGCTTGACGAGAAACGCCGCGATCCCTTCGGCTTTGTCGGCGGTGCCGCAGCACAGTCCGAAGAGCGCAGCCTCGAGCGACAAGGCTTCGTCAAGAGGAAGATCGTAGCCGCGATCGACGGCTTCGAGCGAGTAGCGGACGGCCAGCGGCGCCATGGCGGCGATGGTGCGCGCGATGGCTTCTCCGCGCGCCAGCAACTCATCGGGCGCGACCACTTCATTGACCAGGCCCACACGGAGCGCGTCCGCGGCAGAGAGAATTTGCGCAGTGAGAATCATGTGCAGCGCAACTCCTTTGCCCACCAAGCGCGCCAGCCGCTGCGTGCCGCCGTAGCCGGGGATCAGGCCGAGCTTCACTTCGGGCTGGCCGAGCTTGGCATTCTCACTGGCGATGCGCAACGTGCATGCCAGGGCCAGTTCGCACCCGCCGCCGAGCGCAAAGCCATTGATGCAGGCGATGACTGGCTTGCCGCAAGTTTCGACGGAACGAAAAACTTCCTGACCGCGCAAAGCAAGTTTGCGGCCCTCCGCGCCGTTGACCGCGGCTAGTTCCTGAATGTCGGCCCCGGCGGCAAAGGCCTTTTCTCCCGCGCCGGTGAGAATGGCGGCGTGGATAGAGGCGTCGTCGCGGATGGCTTGAATTGCGGCTTGCAGATCCTGCAGAGTTGCGCCGTTGAGGGCGTTCAGAACCTTGGGGCGGTTCAACGTGAGGAAGGCAATTCCGTCGCGAATTTCAAAGAGAAGATTTTCAAGCGGCGTTTCCGATGTCATGGCTGGAGGACCTCGACGCGATTTTCAGGAAGACTGGTGAGTCTATCAATTCCATCCCCCGCCGCGCAAAGACGACCCCGACGCCGGCATTCGGCGAGCCTCGGTCACGGCGTTGTACCATCGAAACATGATCAAAGGAATCACACTCGTGCGCGCCGCGCGCACATCCGCCGAGTTTGACACGTTGGCGAGCTTTTTTGGCGCGCTGGGTTTCGAGCCGGGGAAGGCCTGGGCTGACAACGAGGGCCGCAGCGCGCCTTTTCTGGCGCCGCTGGGCAATCTGGAATTTGTTGCCGGACGACTGCCTGCCACGCCGGAAATTCTGATCGAAGTAACTGGGCTCGACGCCGTCTATGCGGTAGCGAAGAATTGGGCTGCCGAGAGCGGCGCGCCTGCGGAAAGCGGACAGAAAATTTCGGAGATCGCGCAGACCCATTGGAATTCGCGGGTATTTACCGCCGAACCTGTACCGGGAATGATCTTCGGATTCTGGGAATCGGACAACCCGCACCATGGGAAGCCCGTGGCAATCGAGGGAGACCTGAGCGCCGCCGGCATGAGGTTTGGGATCGTTGTTGCGCGCTGGAACGCGGTGATTACCGATCGGTTGTTGCAAGGCGCGCTGGACGCATTGCTGCGGAGCGGAGCGAAAAAAGACGCGATTACAATGGTGCGCGTTCCCGGCAGCTGGGAGATTCCGGCGGCTGCGCGCTTGCTTGCCAACAGCGGGCAGGTGGACGCCATCGTGACATTGGGGGTTCTGCTGCGCGGAGACACCGCGCACTACGAGGCAATCTACACGGAAGTCTCACGTGGCATTGGCCAGTCGCAACAGGACACGGGCGTGCCGCATGCTTTCGGCGTGTTGACCTGCGAAACGCTGGAGCAGGCGCTGGATCGAGCCGGCCTGAAGATGGGCAATAAGGGATTTGAAGCGGCACTGGCGGCGATTGAAATGGCGGCGGTCAAGAAGAAGATTGTAACCGCTTCAGTTACAGACATCGCGGCAGGCAGGTAAAACGTGGGCAAACGCCGCAAGTCCCGTGAAATCGCGATGCAAATGCTGTTTCAGGCAGACCTTGGCAAGCAGAACGCCGATGAGGTGCGACGGACATTTTGGCAGGCGCGGGAAGACGTCGCCCAGGACACGCAGGGGTTTGCTGAAGATATTTTTCGGGTTGCCATCGAACGGCAGGAAGAGATCGATACCTACATCGCCACCTCGAGCGAGCATTGGCGGCTGGAACGGATGGCCGCGGTGGACCGCAATTTGCTGCGGGCCGCCATTGCGGAAATGCTCGCGTATCCAGCGACGCCGTTGCCCATTATCATCAACGAATCTCTTGAGATTGCACGCTTGTACTCGGCGCCGGAATCGGTCCACTTTTTAAACGGCATTCTGGATGCGGTTGCTCGCGCGCTGCCGCGCACCGCCAAGCAGATTGCTCCGCGTCCCGCGAAAGAGACCCCGAGGTAGCGGGTCTTTCGGGCGGCCAACCTGTCAGGGCAGGTTCCTCGTAGCGAAGTAAACAAATCCCGACGATTTGTACAGAGTTAACTCCGCCATCACCCTCTGGATTCTTCGCTGCGCTCAGAATGACTCCTCTCTTTTTCAATACGGTATCTGTATATCTTCTCTAGTTTTTCTGCGCCGAGGTAATCGCTCCCTGCAATGGGCGCGGCCGGGAGGCGAGGAACAGCGCCGGTACCGGATTGTTCTGGGTGCAGGCCAGGAATGGATTCGCCGGGGCGGTCGTGGTGGTGCCGCAGGTCAGACTTGGATTGATTTTCTGCGTGTCCGTCAATGTGGCAGTGTTGATGAAGTGCACCGAGTCGTCGCCGCTGGTCGAGACATAGAAGGTCGTGGTATCGGGGCTGAAGGTACCGCCGATAGGGGCTCCGGCCTGGCCGGTGAGCGCGACGTTGACCACGCTGCCTGTCGTCGTCTGTCCGGCAGGACAGTTGCCAGCCGCCGACTGAGCAGCGGTGCATGGAACCTTATAGGCCGGCAGCGTGTTGTTGCTTCCCGTCGAACTTGCCGGCAGGAAAGTGACGAAAGCCACTTGAGAGTTCGGCGAAACCAGCACCTGCTCTATGGACGCGATGTTCGGCGTTGCCAGGCTGAATTGCGTGGGCGTGCTGGGAAATTGCAAAGGCGTTTTCAACGGGCATTGGCCGTCCGGAATGGTTACGGCGATATCGTTGAGCTGCCCGCCGCTGGACGCAGTCGCCCCAATGATGTGATAGCCATCGGTGGTGGCAGCCAACTGATCGGTGGCGGCCGACACGGTGGCGGCATTCGGATAATATTCCGTGGGATTCACAGCTACGGTTGGATCGGCCAGACCGGTGGGTGGAGGACCAGCGCTCTGCGCGGCATTATTCGGCCCAATTGCGCAATAGCCGAACGCAGTGGTGGTGGGACCGGATGCAAAAGCGCCCACCCCGGGGATGGTGACGGCGACGCCGGTGGAATCGATGGGGCAGTTGCCGGTTTGACCATTCTCAGTGCAAACGTGCCAGCCCGTGAACTTCGAGTATGTGTAGAGAACATTGCCGCCGGCGATGTAGACGGTCTGGCTGTCCTGGGTGAAGGACGCGCCGTAGGGTGGGTTGACCTCGACCGAAGGATCGATGGGCTCACTGTTCGAGTTACAGGCAATGGTAGGTCCGGGAGCGCCGAAAGAGATCACGGAAGATGAAGTTGCCGTTGTGGTCGCGGTTGCGGTTGCGGCAGGCGTGTAGAGATAGAAAAGCTGGCGGCATGGATCGTGGATGATCACGAGACTGTCGTCGGGAGCAACGGCGAGCACAGTGCCGGGAACATTGGTGGCCTGGGTCGTCAGCGCGGCGCCAGTAACTGGGGAGATCGATGCGACCATGAGTTCCGCGGCGCTTCCGAAGAACAGATGGTTGCCCAATTCATCCATCACCATCGAATTTGGCTGATAGGGCAGGCGTGTCGGCGTTCCAACGGTCCCAGTCAGGAAGTCCACGGGGACGAAGTTGTAGGACTGAGGGCTGGCCATATAGAGAATGTTCGAACCTGGACCCGGCGTATGCACATCTATCGGATTGCTGGCAATCGGCAAGCCAGTACTGAGATTCGCGATTTCATTTTGCGGCGCCGGATTGCAGATCCCCGGCAGGCACTGGGCCACGATGGCCGCGTCGCTGGGAAACACCGGCGCCACCGCGCCGGTATTGCTGACGGGGATGTTGATGGGGTCGTTGGAGGAATAGAGAAGCGAGAGCCCGGTGATCGGATTGCCCTGCGTGTCGAGAACGGTTGTCGTCAGCGGCTGAATATTGTTGGGATTGACGGTGACGGTTTGCTGGGGGGTCGTGCCCACGGCCAACTGAATGCTTTTCGGCGGGCAGGTAAAGAAATATCCGGCGGTGCTGGTGGCTTGGGCAACGGTCGCGGAGATGACGGACGCACCCGGCTGGTGTGCTGTAGCAACACCATTCTGATCGATAGAGACAATGTTGGGGTTCTGTGGCGTAAAGGTCAAATGGCCCGTATTGCAGGTAATGTCCTGAGTTCCGCTGTACACAGTAGCCGCCAGTTGAGCGGTTCGGTTCTGAGACACGCAGCTATTCAGCGCATATACAGGAGCGTTTTCCGGGGACGCGGTAATGGGATTGTTGGGGCATGTATGCACCGAACTTTTACCGCCCAGGAGGACGCTGGTGACCGGGGGATGGACAAAGACAGGCACTGGATTGCTGGTGGCCCCGCCGCCGCTGGCGGTAACGTAGGCGATGCCGCCATTCGCCTGAAAGATAGGGGAGCCCGGCTGGGGTGGGATACAGGTCGTAAAGTCGGGAATGTTGTTGCCGGAATTGCGATTCCATGTGCCGCCGCAGACCCTGCCGGTCGGAGACACATCTCCCAATAACAGATTGCTGGTGCCATAGGTATAGTTCGTTACGGTGACCGCGGTACCCTTGCAATTTTCCGCGGAGGGCGCGAGGGTAGTGGAAATCTGACCATAACTGAGGGAGATCCCATAGGTAGCCGGTTCCAAGTCGATCTTATAAACGGCGGTGAGCATCGGACCGCTCTGGAAGCCGGTGCAATAGTTCTGGCCATAGTTATTGATGCAACCAGTGGTTGACAGGCCGACGGGTAGGGATAGAGCTAGAAGAACCGCAGAAAATACGAACTGCCGCATTGAACCTCCCCGCCGCCGCTTGGCGCGGACTGGCGGTTACTAAAAACAACTATCGTGACGCGAGTCAGATAATTCATTTTAGGGCCCCGGTGCTGCTTCGGCAACCGCTGCGAGCTGTGATCGCAAATTCAAGGGGCAGGCGGGCGCGCTATAGTCGCGCAGCAATCGCGCTTCGGATTGGAGTATTGCGCGAGTGAACGACAACATGGCTTGCGCAGAGGCATCGGGCGGGAAGGGGCCGAGGCGGCGTGGTGCCCCGCGGAACGAAATTCAGTGAACCAGGTCTGCTACGGGCTTCCAGGGTTTGCCCTGGGACTCAGCGACGGGTTTGCAGGTCAGCAGGCCGTCGTAGGTGTTCACGCCGTCCTGCAAGCCGCTGTCGGCCTGAATCGCGGCTTTCGCGCCCATCTTCGCCAGCCGCATCACATAGGGGAATGTCGCATTGGTTAACGCCAGGGTCGAGGTGTGCGGCACGGCCGCCGGCATGTTGGTCACGCAATAATGCACCACGCCTTCCAGGACATACGATGGATCGCTATGCGTGGTTGGCCGCGCGGTTTCAACACAGCCGCCTTGATCGATCGCAACGTCGACGATCACCGCACCCTTCTTCATGGTCGCAACCATCGCTTTCGTCACAATTTTTGGAGCGGCGGCGCCGGGGATCAGCACACCGCCGATGACCAAGTCCGCCTCTCGCACGGCGCGGCTGACGTTGTAGGAGTTCGATGCGAGCGTGTACACGCGTCCATTGAAAATGTCGTCCAGTTCGCGCAGGCGATTCAGATTGCTGTCGATGATCGTGACCTTCGCGCCCATGCCCATGGCGACCTTGGCAGCATTGGTACCGACGACGCCGCCGCCGATGACGCAGACGTTCCCCGGCGGCACACCCGGAACTCCTCCCAACAGCACACCGCGCCCGCCTTTTTCTTTCTCAAGATGGGCGGCGCCGACCTGCACCGACATGCGGCCCGCCACCTCCGACATGGGGGTGAGCAGAGGGAGCGCGCCGGCTTTGTCGCGGATGGTTTCGTAGGCGATGCCAATCACTTTCTTCTCCAGCAGCTTGGCGGTCAAGACTGGGAGGGGTGCAAGATGCAGGTAGGTAAAGAGGATCAGCCCTTCGCGGAAATAACCGCACTCTTTTTCCACCGGCTCTTTGACCTTGACGATCATGTCCGCCAATCGCCAAACGTCGTAGGCAGAGCCAACAATTTCCGCCCCGGCAGACTGGTATTCGTCATCCGGGAGCGACGACAAATCCCCCGCCCTGGTCTCCACCAGGACTGTGTGTCCTGCTTCCGTCAGAGCCTTGACACCGGCAGGCGTCACGCCGACGCGGCTCTCGTGATCTTTCAGTTCTCTCGGAACACCAATGATCATTGCTACTCTCCCAGGAGAACGTTTCCGTTCTCTAGGAGCCTGTCGGGCATAGATTTCATACCCTTTAAAATCAACAACCTACAAAATCTACCATGTTTGGTATGTTGTTGATTCTATGTTGGTTACAAAATCTCAAACCCTTATGCCCGACAGACTCCTAGTCAATCTGCTAGAGCCTGTTTCATAAATGATTTGGCGGAATCGCCCAAATGCTCACAAGGGCTAAAGCCCGCGGTTTTTGTCGCATCGAGCGGCACGACTGAAGTCGCTCCCTGATACAAAGCATGTTTATGAGACGAGCTCTAGTCAATCTGCGCGCGCTGGAGTCGATCGGAATAATCCACGTAGACCGACTTCCACGTGGTGTAAAAGTCCAAAGCTCCGATGCCGCCTTCGCGATGACCGTTCCCCGTCTGTTTGACGCCGCCGAAGGGCAGATGCACCTCGGCTCCTATGGTGGGCGCGTTGATGTACACAATGCCGGTTTCCAGGTCGCGCATGGCCTGATAGCCGCGGTTTACGTCGCGAGTATAGATAGATGCGGAAAGTCCATAGGAGACGCTATTGGCAATCTCAATGGCCTGCTCCAACGAGTCAAATTGCAGCAGAGTGACGACCGGGCCAAACACCTCTTCCTGCGCAATCCGCATGGTGGGCAGGACGCCGGACAAAATGGTCGGCGCGAAGAAACACCCGGGTGCGTGCGCTTTCCCTTGCAGGCGCTTGCCGCCGGTCAACAGCGTGGCTCCTTCCCACAGAGCAATCTCGACATAACGTCGGCTGGTTTCAATCTGCTGCTCGTTGACCTGGGGGCCCATCTGGACATCCTTCTTCAGGCCGTCGCCGACGCGTAACCTTCCTGCTCGCTCGACCAATTGCTGTGTAAACGGCCGGGCAATCTTCTTATGCAGCAGAATGCGGCTGGTCGCGGTGCAGCGCTGTCCGGTGGTGCCAAAGGCTCCCCATAACGCGCCTTCCACGGCAAGCTCGAGATTGGCATCTTCCATCACGATCATGGCATTCTTGCCGCCCATCTCCAGCGAGCAGGGCTTCATGCAAGCGGCAGCGGTCTGGCCGACCCAACGGCCCACTTCGCTGGAGCCGGTAAAGCTGATCGCGGTTACATCGGGATGCTCCACGAGCGGTGCTCCCGCTTCGGGTCCAAAGCCAAACACGATGTTGACGACGCCTTTCGGCAGGCCGGCGTCGATGAGCGTCTCGACCAGATGCAACGCGGAGAGCGGCGTATCTTCTGCCGGCTTGATGACGCAGGTGTTGCCGCAGACTAGGGCGGGAAACAGCTTCCAGGAAGGGATCGCCATGGGGAAGTTCCACGGCGTAATCATGCCGCAGACACCGACGGGCGCGCGCACGCTCATGGCAAATTTGTTCGGGAGCTCCGAAGGCGTGGTTTGGCCAAAGAGACGGCGGCCTTCACCTGCCATATAGAAAGCCGTGTCGATGGCTTCCTGGACATCGCTGCGCGATTCGATCAACACTTTCCCCATTTCGCGGGTCATATCGCGGGCGTACTGCTCCTTGCGTGCGGTAAGGAGTTCGCCGGCGCGGAACAGGATTTCCGCGCGTTTTGGCGCGGGCACCAGACGCCAACTCTGGAATGCTTCTTTCGCGGCGGCCACGGCATCGGCAACATCGTGGGCGCCCGACGCTGGAAAAACGCCGACAAGATCGCCGGCGTTGGCAGGATTGCGGTCCTCGAACGTATGGCGCGTGCGTGCACGGACCCATTTGCCGCCGATCAGGTTGTTCGCTTGCCTGGTTATATGTTTTGCGGCAGCCATTAGTGTTTACTCAGCTTCTAGGAGCCTGTCGGGCATAGATTTCATACCCTTTAAAATCAACAACCTACAAAATCTACCATGTTTGGTATGTTGTTGATTCTATGTTGGTTACAAAATCTCAAACCCTTATGCCCGACAGACTC
>JAKAAZ010000075.1 GCA_021802085.1 Acidobacteriota bacterium | reverse complement strand
AGGCTCGCAGCCAGGAGGCCCTCGAACAGGCCGTTGGCGACGCCCTCAAAACCATCACCCCCGACAACGCCGCCGCATGGTTCCGACACTGCGGCTACGGCATACAGCAACCATAGTTCTGCTCTAGCTGTTTTATTTTTTGTTTGGGATTTGCATGTGTTTGCGTGGTTCTTGCGGAGATGCGGTGGACAGGGTCGCCTTTGTCGATGTAATTCGTTTAGATTGTTCACTTTAAGTCTTTACTGTGACGTTGTTTCCTGGCAAAATCAAGTATGCGTGGAGATGATCGGAAGCAGGCGGCGATGTTCAGTTATGTGACCTTGCAACAGCGGATTCCGGTGGACCACCCGGCGCGGCAAGTGAAGCTGCGTGGCCTGGATCGGGTGAACTGGTTCTGGAAGTTGAGCATCGCGGCGCATAACTTGACGCGCATGAGGAGACTGATTCCGATGGAATTGCTGGCCCAATAGGGCCGAAGTGCGTCTGGATGCCGGTAAAACGGCCTCCAGGCGCAAAACAACAACAGAAATCCGCAGCGAAAACGGCCTAAAAGGCGAAAAATTCCGCCGCAGATGTAAAACGCGGCGGTAAACAAGGGTTTTTCCGCAGCCTGTTTAGCCGCTGAGTGCTGCCGTTCGAATCACTTCCATGAATCGAACTGTTGAATGAACTTCAGACTCAGGACACTAACTGCTCTTTTTCTGCATCGCCTGGATCGCGTCCAGCACTTCAGCGCTATGGTGATGCGGATCGACACCAATCCATTCCTTCACGATCTTGCCTTCTGGGTTGATCAGGAACGTATTGCGATTTGCCATCATGCCCATCATGCCCAGCGAGCCGTACTCGGCGACAACTTTCTTGTTGGAGTCGGCCAGCAACTTGAAGTGCAATCCATCTTTCGCGCAAAATTCCTGATGGCTTTTCACTGAATCCACGCTGACGCCCAGCACGACGGCGTTCACCGCGGAAAATTTTCCCATGTCCGCCTGGAAACCGCGGGCCTCGATCGTGCAGCCGGAGGTCATGTCCTTGGGATAAAAGTACAGGACCACCCACTTGCCGCGATACTGATGCAGGCTGATGTTGGTGCCTTCCTGTGAAGGCAATGTAAACCCAGGAGCCGTTTGTCCCACTTGCGGAATGGACTGGGAGGCGGCGAACATACGCACTCCCAGAAACAGAACGACGGCGGCCAGCAATACTCCTACGGTGGTACGGGTGAAGTTCATAGCGGCAATCTCCCGGCCTGATTATACGAGAGTGGCTACAGTCGTGGCTGCCACGTATTTCGGCCTGTGGCTCCATCAATCCTGGCCCGGACGGGACGGAGCCGAGGAGCCGGCCTCGGCCACCATGGCGATTCCAGCCCGGTCGGCAGCCGCGGTCACCGCCGCCAGATCGAAAATAAGCGTGCGCCCGGCCTCCATGGCCAGACAGGTCGCGCCCGCCTGCCGCATCGCCGTCACCGTGCCCATCCCGATGACGGGCACATCGAAGCGCATGTCCTGCTTCGGCTTGGCCACCTTCACCACGGTCAGGGAACGCTCCAGCGTGGACGCCTCCCCAGCCGTTCCCGTAGATCCCAGGATCGTCCCTGCGCGCAGGATGGTCGCATCCGTGCCTTCCATCGCTTCCACGGCAACACAGGCGTGCGCCGCGATCACCACCGTCTGGCCGATATCGTAGGCCGCCAGCGCCCGCGCCACCTCGCGCCCATACGCAATATCGCGCTGCTCTCTCTCGTTGGGACCGCGCGCCGTCAGGACCCCGGGACGCGCCAGCAACGGCTCCAGAAATATCGTCGAGGAGATCAGCTCAATCCCTTCCTCCTGAAGCACCTTCGCGATCGCGCCCAGCAATCCATCGGTATTGCGGCTGCCCAGCGAAAGCAGCAGCTTGGCCAGCTTCCAGTCGGGCCGGATGCTGGAAAAAATCTGTTTATGTTTCACCTGCCCGGCCATCACCGCCTGGGTCACGCCCTCGCGATGAAACATCTCAATCAGACGCGACAACTCCCCGAGCGACAGCCAATGCACGCGCACGCCCGCATCTTCAGCGGCCCGCGTGTTCATCTCCGCGTCCGTCTCTTCCCGAATCGCCGCGACG
This sequence comes from Acidobacteriota bacterium, assembly GCA_021802085.1. Taxonomy (GTDB): domain Bacteria; phylum Acidobacteriota; class Terriglobia; order Terriglobales; family Acidobacteriaceae; genus JAKAAZ01. The sequence continues at coordinate 13,163 of JAKAAZ010000075.1, read as the reverse complement.
ATCACTTCGGTGCCATGGGCGCGAGCCGCGTCGAGCAGCAGAAACGGAAACCGCCCGTTCCCCGCAATCAGTCCCAACTTCCCCGGTGTGGGTATGCGAGCATCGCGATTGGAAGGCGTGGACATGTTCGAGTAGAGGACCGTTTACTTGATGATGCCGCGCGAGGAGCTTTCGATGAAGTCAATCAAATATGCGACTTCTTCGCTGCCGATTTTCTCCGCCTTCAATTTTTCCAGCGCCTGCGTCGTGTTCAACTTCGCCGCCAGCAGCGTTCGGTAGGCGCGATGCAGACTGCGCAATTGTTCCGCTGAAAATCCCCGCCGTTCCAGGCCCACTTTATTCAGGCTGAACGCGTGCGTTTCCCGTTTCGCGGAGGTGAGAGAAAACGGCAGCACATCCTGCGTAATGGTCGTGCCGCCGCCGATAAATGCGTACCGCCCAATGCGGCAAAACTGATGCACCGGGCACAGCGCGCCCACGGTGGCATAATCCTCGATGATGACGTGACCGGCCAGCGTCGCGGCATTGGCCAGGATGCAGTGGTTGCCGATCCGGCTGTCATGGCCGATGTGCGTATACGCCATGATCAGGCAATCGTCGCCGAGCCGCGTGGTGCCGCCCCCGCCAGCCGTTCCACGCGAGATGGTCGCATATTCGCGAATCACGTTGCGGTCGCCGATTTCCAGCCGCGTCGGTTCGCCTTTGTATTTCAAATCCTGCGGTGCGACACCGATCGCCGCAAAGGAAAAGATCCGATTTCCCCTGCCCAGCCGCGTATGCCCGTCCAGCACGACATGCGACACCAACTCGCAGTCCTCGCCGAGTTCCACATCGGGACCGACGATGGAAAACGCGCCGATGCGGCAACCCGCGCCAATGGTCGCCGTCTCTGCAACGATGGCTGACGGGTGAATGACCGCGGTGGGATGGATGCTCACGCTTCGACAGCGGCCTCTTGAGGAGTGCTCACCGGGGTCGGGCTGTCATCCTTTGTTTTGCTGGGTCGCCGGCGAGGAACAATCTGGCACATCACGATCGACTCGCAGACCAGCTTGTCGCCGACATACACATTGCCCTGCATACGCACGGCGCGCGGACGCCAGTTCACCACCTCGACCACAATCCGCGCCTGGTCGCCGGGCACCACGGGACGGCGAAACCGGGCGTTCTCAATCCCGGTAAACAGCACCAGCTTTTCATGCCGGTCCGGGAACTCCGTTAGCAGCAGCGCCCCGCCCGCCTGTGCGATGGCCTCGATCATCAGCACGCCGGGCATGATCGGGAAATTCGGGAAATGCCCTTGAAAATACGGCTCGTTGGCGGTCACGTTCTTGATCGCGACGATGCGCTTCTTGCGCTCGATCTCGATCACGCGGTCGATCAGCAAAAAAGGATAACGATGCGGAAGGATCTCCATGATCTCGACGATGTCGAGCGGCGCCTTCAACCAGGGTTCTTCGGGGATTGCGTTCTCGTTGTTTTCCATAGCTGCCCAGCCGATTATAAAACGCTGGGGGCACATCGCCGATTTCTATGATGGAACTTCTTTCTCGTAGCGGCCTTTCAACTCCCGGTAACGGTCTGCCCGCGAGCTCCCCGTCAGGTGGTCTTCCAGGTGATCGAGAAAGGCGTGCCAACCCGCGCCCATCCCCGCCATCAGCTCCGGACGGACCCCAATGTGGGACAAGCGCAGCGTCGTTTTGCTGCCGTCTCCCTCCAGGTTCCACTTCACCAAAGAATCCCCCCAGGTGTAGATGAGGAGATTCGGCGCTTCCAGGTTGCAAACGACTCCGTCGAGAAAGCCCTGCGAAGAGAAGTCGATGTGGATGGCGCCGCCCACCCGGAGTTCCAGTCTCGTCGCGAACCTCATCCACGCCGTGATCTCATTCTCGTCCGAAATCGCCGTCCATACCCGCTCCAAACCCAGCGCGTAGTCGCGTTCCCAATCGAGCCGATAGATCGTCTCGATTGTTGCAATCGCGTCGTTGCCGTTCGAATCTTTCATCGGATCGTCCGCGCGCGCGGCATCCTTCGTCATCGCTCCTCCATCCGGCAGCCCTTATTTGAAATGCGCGGCGGCGCGGTCCGGGTCGAACAGGCCATCCTTCAAAGCGACGTTGTATTGGACGCCAAGCAGATAGGTCTGGCGCACTGTTTCGCCGTTGTGCGTCCGCGTCACGGTAAAGGGTGTCGCAATGTTGTCGATCTTTTGGTAGTTGTCGTACTCGACGGCATCCAGGTTTTTGTCGTGGAATTGCGGATCGCGCCACGCGAAGCTCAGCCGCAATGGAAGATGGCTCTCCGTGTCGATTTCCAGCGTGACCGCATCGTTCGCAGCATTCATGAGCATGATTTTCTCAGCCAGATGCCGTTCCACCTGCGACTGTCCTTCATCCATCAGAACCGTCGCCGGATTCCGATACCACTCCCCGAGCACCGTCCTGAGCGAATGCTTCCGCCAGCGCAGGCGGGCGTCCTCTTGTTCCGCTGGCAGCTCCTTCTTGCCCTTGTACGTGATCTCCCAGCCGCTGTTCCCTGAAAAAATCTGCACCACGCGCCCCTTGTCAAAATCGATGCGCTCCTTGTCGGGAAGCTGGCGCGTCATCGTCGCCTCGGCAACCTCGCCAGTGGGAGTTCCCTGGAAGAACGACGCGATGCGGGCACGGCTGCGGCTGCTCCGGAGATCGAGCCATGCCTGCCCTCCCAGCGCCTGGAGGGTCGCTGCCAGCGTTGCACGGGCCTTTTGCTGATTCGCCTGTGCGGTCGCGTCCGTCGCCTGACCCGCCAGCAGAGAAGGCCACAGCAGGCAAAGCAACGCCAGCCCCGTCCTTCCTAGTAGTAGACCGGACACCACTTCAGCCGACCAGGACCGATCCCCCGTTGACATTGAAAACTTCCCCGCTGACGAATCCGGCAAACGGAGTGCATAGAAACAGCACCGGACCCGCAATCTCCGCCGGAATTGCGGCGCGCCCCACCGGGATCCCCGAAAGAACCCTCTCCCTTCTCTCCGGGTCGCGCAGCGTGGCCGCGGACATGTCCGTATCCACCCATCCCGGCGCCACGCAGTTGACGTGGATGCCGTCGCGAATCAGCTCGCTCGACAGGCTCTTGGTGAAGCTGATGATCGCGCCTTTCGACGCGGCATAGTCGGCGTGCATCGCCTCTCCGCGCTGCGCAGCCGTCGAGCTGATCAGCACGATCCAACCCGCCGCCGCGTTCTTCGTCGGTCTGCCCTGCTTCTTGAACTGCGCCACCGCAGCCTGCACCACCCCAAACATGCTGTCCAGGTTGACATGCATCGTCCGATGCCACTGCACATCGCCCATCGACTCGATCGGCGCGTCATGCGGCGGCCAGATGCCGTGATTGCCCACCAGGCAGTCCAGCCTGCCGAAGGCTCGGACCGTATCTTCGACCAGTTCCCTGCCATGGGCCGGATTGGTCAGTTCCCGATGCACCGCGATGCAGCGCTCCGGGCCGCCGCATTCGACCGCCAGAAGTTCCGCTTCTTTCTGCGCGCTACGGTAGTTGAACACGACTTTAGCGCCCGCCTGTGAAAACAGGCGCACCGTGGCCGCGCCGATTCCACGCGAACCTCCCGTGACTAGCGCAACTTTCCCGGCGAGAGAGAGCACCACTCCCGGATGAGTTTCCTTTTCTGTCATAGTCTTGACGCTAAAAGAAGGCAGCCGATCCTGCAACCCCTCCGCCCCGGCTCCCGATAGGAATCCTCTCCGGCAGGGCAGATGCGGAAAGCCGGATCAAGGCGCCGACCGCCCGATCGAAGGACACGGCGGAGGAACATACTGCGCACCGGCAGCCTGCTGGCGCCTCAGTGCGGCATCGAGCACCTGCAGCGCAGCCGCATTGCGTGGGTCCAACAGAGCCTGAGAACACGCGACCGATTGCGGTGCCACCGTCTTCTGAAAGAACTGGTGGCTCCAGGGCAGGTACAGCAGCGCGCCATAGTTGCCGGCGCAATTCCGCGCATCGCACCCGCTGAAGCTGACCCCAAAATCCGTTCCCGCGTGCGGCGTCAGGACGAAATTGTCCGTGCTGGCAGCCTGAAACGGCCGTTTCAGAAATCCGGAATCCCAGTCCACATTCGTCACTCCGCCGTCGCGCAGAAATACCACGATCCTCCAGCCATGCTTGCCGCTGGTCAGCGCCGCCGCATACGGAGAAGCATACGTCGGAATCTCCAGCCGATAGACGTCCAGTTGATAGTACGTGAGCCATTGGCCCATGCGCTCCAGGTCCGCGCCCGTGTAGCCGTTCTGGCCGTGCGCCGGCGTCGCTGGTGCGACGAACACCGCCATCAGCAACCCTGCAACAGCAAGCGAGATGAAAGAGCGTCGCGGCATCCGTCCTCCTTGGGACGCGTTCCTGTCGAATTCGATAGCGCGATGGTTCAGAAAACCTCGAATGTCTGCGTAAAGCTTGTTTTATAAAACAAGCCCTGTATCAGGGCATGGCTTTAGCCATGCCGCTCAAGTCCACAGAAATAGCAGGCTTCAGCCCCTGTGAGCGTTTGGCTGATGCCCGCAGATTCATTGATTCAACACGCCCTAAAGATCCCGAATCGCCCGCGCAAACCGCCCCAGTTCGCCTTCCGTGTTGTAGTAATGTACCGAGGCGCGGACCATCTCCGTCAGCCCCCGCTCCTCCATATCGATGCGCGTCGAGCCTACCGGGGTCACGCGAACGTTGATGCGCCGCTCTCGCATGCGCTCAAAGATGGCGTGCGCGGCGTGTCGTTCATGCGTGAACGTCACAATGCCGCATCGCTTCCGGCTGCCGTCGCCCGGCAAATCCCGCACTGTAACTCCCGCAATGCCCGCCAGCTCACCGCGCAACCGCTCCGCCAGCATCGTCACGCGTTCGGCAATATCTTCCAGTCCAACCGCCCTCGCATACTCCACTGCGACCCCCAGTCCCAGCCTGCATGCAAGCGAGCTTTCCCAGGTCTCAAATCGCCGCGCATCCTTGCGAACTTTATACTGGTCGCGCGCCGTCCACGTCGCCGAACGCATATCCAGCGGCGTCGGCTCCAACTGCTCCACCAGCGACCGCCTCACATACAGAAATCCAGTGCCGCGCGGCCCGCGCAGATATTTTCTTCCGGTCGCGGACAGCATGTCGCAGCCAAGCTCCTCCACATCGAGCGGCATCTGCCCGGCGGACTGGCAGGCATCCAGCAAAAACGGTACGCGGTTCCCCCGCGCGATGCGACCCACCGCCGCCGCCGGTTGCACCAGGCCGCCGTTGCTGGGCACGTGGGTCAGCGCGATCAGTTTCACCCGCTGGCCATGCTGATCGATTGCCGCTTCCAGAGCGGTCAAAGAAATTTCTCCGCCCTCTTCGCTTGGCACAACAACAATATCGACGCCGCGTTTGCGCGCCACTTGCAAAAACGCCAGATAATTGCTGACGTACTCATTCGCAGCCGTCAGAATTTTGTCGCCGGGCTCAAACCGTTCGGCCAGCGCGTAGAAGGCTGCATCCCAGGCCCGCGTGGCGCTTTCGACCAGCGCAATCTCTTCCGCCGCGCACCCCAGCATCCCGGCAATGGATCGATACACGCGCTCCGACTCCTCCGCCGCGCTGTCGGCAGCCTCGTAGCCGCCCATCGCCGCTTCCAGATCGAGATGCGCCTTCACCCGCTCCACCACTGCCCGCGGCGACAGGCTCGCGCCCGCGTTGTTCAAGTGCAGCACGTTCTCGCACCCCGGCGTATCCGCCCGAACCCGTGCAACATCGATGGCCACAATCACCCCCCGTCCGCGGGAACCCGCCGCGGCGGGCCACGCACCTTTTATACTGGGTTTCATCATGTCAGATTTCGCTCTCCATGTATTTGCGCCCGTAGACGAGCAGTTGGAATATCTGCAAAAAGGCACGGCGGAGATTATTCACCTGGCCGAACTGCGCGCGCGCCTGGAACAGTCCCGCGCTACCGGCAGGCCGCTGCGCATCAAGGCCGGCTTCGATCCCACCGCGCCCGACCTGCACCTCGGCCACACCGTGCTGATCCGCAAACTCAAGCACTTTCAGGATCTCGGCCACACCGTCATTTTTCTCATCGGCGACTTTACCAGCCTGATCGGCGATCCCACCGGGCGCTCCGTCACCCGCAAGCCGCTGACCCGCGAAGAGATTGACCAAAACTCCAAAACCTACACCGACCAGGTCTTTAAAATTCTGGATCGAGCAAAGACGGAAGTCCGCTTCAATTCCGAATGGCTGGACAAGCTTGGCTTCGAGGGCATCATCCGCCTGGCGGCCAAATTCACCGTCTCGCAGATGCTCGAACGCGACGAGTTTCACAAGCGTTTTCAGGCCGAGCAGCCGATCTCTCTGCATGAAATGTTGTATCCGCTGGCGCAAGGGTACGATTCCGTCATGCTGGAAGCGGATGTGGAACTGGGCGGGACGGACCAGAAATTCAATCTTCTCGTCGGCCGCGAACTACAACGCCAATCCGGCAAGCCCGCGCAAATCGTCCTGATGATGCCCATCATCGAGGGACTCGATGGCGTCCAGAAAATGTCGAAGTCGCTCAACAACGCCATCGGAATCCATGAGCCGCCGCAGGAAATGTATGGAAAACTGATGTCCATCTCGGATGACCTGATGTGGCGCTACTGGACGCTGCTGACGGACCTGCGTCCGAGCGAAATCGACTCCATGCGCAAGGATGTCGCCAGCGGCGCGTTGCATCCGATGGACGCCAAGAAGAGTCTGGCGCGCACCATTACCGCCGACTTCCACGGCGTAGAAGCAGCGCAAAAGGCCGATGAAGACTGGGCGAAGCAATTCCAGCGCAAGGAAATGCCCGAAAATGTGGAACGCGTGAAGTTGACGCGAACTGTGCCGTTCATTTCTGTTTCGAAACTGATCTTCGAATGCGGGCTGGCGGAATCGCGGACCGACGCAGAGAGAAAGATCAAGCAGGGCGCGGTGAAGATCAACGGCGAGATATGGAAGGAAAAATCCTGGATGCTGGGCGACGGGCATGTGGAACTTGAAATCCGCGTCGGCAAGCGCGCCAAAATCGCCATCATCGAATAACGTGCTCGAATAAAACGCGAGTCATTCTGAACGACGCGCAGCGGAGTGAAGAATCCAGAGGGTGCTAGCGTCGCCTACCATGCGAATCTTGCCCAGATTCTTCATCTCGGTCGCGTCGCCCAGGCGACCGGCCTCATTCAGAATGCCTCGCCTACGAAGAAGATGCTTGTGCGTCCGACCCGCGCGAATTACCCTCATCCCCATGGCCTTCCCCAAGTCGCTCGGCGTTGGCGCCACGCTTCTGCTGCTCTGTCTTCCGGTCGCTGCCAAGGTCCATTCGGTCGCATTGGGCGCGTGGCGCAAGGTTCCCTACACGCCGCCCTCTACATCCTCCAGCACGACTGCTGTTGAGCCAGACACCCTGCGAGTGCGCCCGCTGGTCATCGACGGACAGGTACGCGACTGGACCACTGGCGACATCCACGAGATCACTGACCGCACTTTCGTCGCTCGCCGCGCCGTCAAGCTGAATGACTCTTTGCCGGACGAGGCTGGCGCGCACTGGCTATGGGTGCTGGGACCGTGGCTGCTGGTCGATCGCAGCTCGGCTCACATCTCTGTGCTGCATTTGCCGGACTTCGATCCCGCCGTATCGGAAGTCGTCTGGTTCCGAGACTATGCAGCCTACTGCGGTGTCAACGCAACCGGCAAACATCTCTACGCGGTCGTTTCGCAATTGGGTGTGCGACGCCCGCTGATCGCCAAACCATTGACGCAGTGGACCGTCGACGACCACCCCACCCCAGCCTGCGCTCCGGCCACATGGCAGCGCCAACCGCTCCAGGTTGTCTTCCACCCCGCCAACAGCGACGCCGTCAGCTATCGCCTCTTCGGCCTGGCATCCGCGTTGGTGGAAGAGGGAGAATCTCCGGACGAACAATAACGGGACGGTTGCGGAGCGGAGGAAAGCGTCCGGCAGATTTTTTCATTGAATCCGTGCATACTCGAAAATGTATGCAAAATCTGGACGAACTGCTGAAGGAAGCGGAAATCGCCCACGGACACCTTTGCGCCGGACAGGTGCTGGGCGTGCGAATGGCCATGCTGGGATGCGCCCGTCTAGGCATCATGGACCCACGGGGAAAAGAGCGCAAACGATTGGTAACATTCGTGGAAATCGACCGCTGCGCCACCGATGCGATCGGGGTCGTCACCGGTTGCCGGCTGGGCAAGCGCGCATTGAAGTTCCGCGACTGGGGGAAAATGGCCGCCACCTTCGTGGATCTCGAGAGCGGTCGCGCCGTCCGCATCTCCGCGCGGGAATCCTCAAAAGAAGCCGCCCGCCAACTGCACCCGGAGCTGGAGAACAAAAACCAGCAACAAATGCTGGCCTATCGCGAGCTGCCGGAAGAAGTTCTGTTTGCCGAGGAGTGGGTGCGTGTCCAGCTCGATCCAAGGGAATTTCCGGGCTACAAAGGCGAGCGCGCCATTTGCGCCGTCTGCGGGGAAGGCGTCAATTTCGGCAGATATGTAGTGCGCGATGGAAAGCAGTTCTGCCAGGGCTGCGCCGCGCCGGAGCAACGCTATTATCAGCCGGTCGAGAACAAGCACTCGGGATAGCTGGATTTTGATCGCGGAGGAGACTTCAGAACGCCGACAATTTCTTGGATTCTGATGCCCGAAAAAGGCGAGAGAGCAATTGGTTGCCTTAGCAACCAATTGAGCGTAATTCGTTGCCAAGGCAACCATATTTTTAGACCGCATTTCACTCCCCGCTTCGACTCCGCAACGGCCTCTCCTGAGACATTCTTCAGGCGCAAAAATGCCCGGCGAATTTGCCGGGCATTTTTGCTTGCCTTGCCTTGCGTTGCCTTACTTCTTTTTTGCCGCTTTCTTGGCCGGAGCCTTCTTCGCGGGTGCTTTCTTTGCCACAGCCTTCTTGGCTGGAGCCTTCTTTACTGCCTTTTTCGCTGCCTTTTTAACTGCCAATTGATTCTCCCTTGATGGTTTTGAACTGCTGTGCTTCTTGGCCGCTTTCTTTGCGGACTTCTTTACGGCCGGTTTGGCCGAAACTTTTTTCGCTGCCTTCTTCGCAGCTTTCTTTGCCGGCGACTTCTTCACAGCCGCTTTCTTCGCGGGTTTCTTCAGACTGGCCTTCTTGGCCGCGGGCCTGGCCGCCGCGCTCTTGCCGGCCGACTTCTTCGCCGGCGTCGTCTTCTTTGCCGGTTTCGCCGCCGGAGGAGCGACAGGCTGCGGGGGTTCGGCTATGGCTCTCGACAGAACGGTGACTGATTCGTCTTCCAAATCGAGACGATCTTCATCGTCGTCCGAGGTGATGGAAATCGTTACTTCTTCTTCCTCTTCAAAGCTGTCATTGGCATCCTCGCCAAGTTCAGCCGCCTCGGCCTCGTACTCATTATCGTCGGACATTCGCTTCAATTGATCGTCGATCATCCTCGTCTCCCCATTCCCTGCTTCAACTCTTCACCGTATCTTACATCTTTGACGATGGAGCCGCAGGAGTGCATCTATTGCGTACCAGCATAAGGATGCTACGACTTCACCGGAAACACAAGCACGAAGTTTCGCCGCCCATGACTTTTAGCAGAGCGCGGGACGGTTCAACTGGTTTTCTTTTTGCGGTGATGGGAGGAAGCAGCCGTTGAATGCGCGGTCGCGTGGCTGGAACCGGCAGCAGGTTTGCGGCGAGAGGCCGTCGACGAGCGGCTGCGGGAATGTGCTCCGGCAGTCGTCCCGGCATGGCGCCGCCGTCTGGAGACAGAGCGCGTCCTGACCGGCTCGGAAACATAGAGCAATCGTCCGGCAGGAACATGATTGCCGCGAAGATGATTCCAGCGGCGCAGCTGGCCGGTCGTCACGCCAAAACGGTCCGCCAGTGTCACTATCGTGTCGCCGCGTCGTGCCCGATAGCGCCGACGGGCAGACTTTATCGGCGGCGGCGCAGTAGGCACCACCAGAGATTCGCCAGCATTCAGGGCGTCATCCGTGCGCAAATGATTGGCCACTACCAGCGCTCGGGTCGTGACATGGAATGTCTGGGCGATCGAGGCGAGAGTGTCATCCGCAGTCGCGATGTGAAAGCGCCAGGCATCGCGATGGTCTTCTGGAATTAACGCGAGCCGCTGCTGAAACAGCGGCGCCGTTCCCACGGGCAGGCGCAGATCATAGGAGAAGTCGCGGGGAGTGCTCATCTGGAGCAGGCTGGGATTCAACTTCTGGATCTCGTCCACCGTGGTACCGACCATGTCCGCCACCAGGTACAGACTGATGCTGGAATCGGTGGTCACCGTGTCGGTACGCAACGGCGGATCCGTGGTGAGATCGGAGAGCCCGTACTGGGTGGGATTTTTCGCCATGATGGCGGCGGCCAGGATGATCGGCACGTAATTTTTGGTTTCGGCGGGCAGAACATTGCGCTGGTACAGCTCCCAGAAATCGGCGTACCCGGTACGTTGCACGGCGCGCTGCACTTTGCCCGCCCCCCAGTCGTAGGCGGCCATGGCCAGATACCAATCGCCGAATTGCTCATGCAGCTCTTTGATGTAGCGGGCATAGGCGATGGTGGATTTTTCCGGATCGAAGCGCTCATCGACCCAGGCGTTGCGCACCAAACCGTAATCGCCATAGGGCATAAACTGCCACATCCCGCCAGCCCCGCTGCGCGAGTTGACGGCGGTGGGTCGAAAGCCCGATTCCGCGATGGCGAGATAAATCAGGTCTTTCGGCACGCCCGCATCGGCCAAAATTTTCTCTACCATGGCGCGATATTGTCCCTCGCGCGCCAGGGAGTTTGCAATCGTGTTGTGCCCCTTCTGCGTGTTGGTGAAGTAATTGATATATCCGGCCACGTAGTCGTTCACCACCAAGGGAAGGTCGGAACGGGTGGATTTCAGGTCCGCCTGGGCCTTGGCCAACAGGTTGGGGTCAACCGGGAAAGTGACATCGTTGGCCACGCCGACGGGAGTCTGGTCCTGTTCACTGAAACCATTGCTCTGCTGCAGCGCGTCGAGTTCGAGCGAGTTGATGGAATCGACCGTCTTCTCGAATGCATCGTCCAGAGTTGGATCGCTCTTCAGGTCGCGTCCACTGGTAAGAAAGATATCGACAGCGCGGTCGAAGTCCGCGCGCGCCGCCTGATACTGCGCCGCCTGATACAAGGCAATGCCGCTGTCATAGGCCTGCCTGGAGGCCGCGATGAGGGCCTGGTCCTGCTGTGCGTGGCCTGTGGTGGAACTTGGCGGGGACGCCGGTTCCGAGTTCTTCTCGACCGCGACCGGCGTGTTCGCGCTATTGAGCGTAGGCGCCGTCGCATGCGGGGATGCGCCCAGGGGCGCGCCCGGCTGCTGCGCCGGGCATCCGCACAACAGAACGAGCAAGCCACTCGCAACCGGGAGGAGAAATAGTTTCATCGAAAGGTATCAGGAGCGTTCGTTTTCCATTGTATGGCCAGCGCACTGCGGGAGGCCTTCACAAAAAACGCGGGTAGATATGGGATTACCCATGTTTCCTTTCACCTTCTTCGTTTCAGACGGCCTTCGCCTCCACGATGATCTCGGTTCCGAGGAATACAGGCCATGCTAAGGACTGCTATGATGGCGCGGTATTGCTTCCGATCCCACGAGATTAAAGCGATGAAATGGGACAAGTTCTCCAGGAGATTCGCACATGAAGAAGATTCTGCTATGGCTCATTGTGCTTGCTACGCTATCGGGGAGCGCGCTTTGGGCCCAAGATATCGCCGGGAACTGGCAAGGAACGCTCCATGCGGACAAAGGACTCCGGGTAGTCCTGAAAATCTCGAAGTCGGATAAAAGCGGCTGGAACGCAATGATGTACAGCATCGACCAGGGGCCGGACGGTATGGCCGTCACTTCGATCACACTGCAAGGTTCCACCCTCAAATTTTCAATCGATCCGATCCACGGCAGCTACCAGGGCAAGCTCAGTGCGGACGGCAATTCCATCTCCGGAACCTGGACCCAAGGACCACCGCTGCCGCTGGACTTTCAGCGCGCAACAAAGGAAACAGCGTGGTCACTCGACTCCTCTCCACACACGGTACAGTTCATCACCGTGGACAAGGACGTCCAGCTGGAGGTGCTCGATTGGGGCGGGTCCGGACGGCCCGTGGTACTGTTGGCTGGCCTCGGAAACACGGCACATGTATTTGATCAATTCGCGCCTAAACTTGCTGCGAACTACCACGTTTACGGCATCACGCGACGCGGATTCGGCGCCTCCAGTGCTCCCGCCCCAGCAAATGGGAACTACTCGGCGGACCGACTCGGGGACGACGTGCTGGCGGTGATCGCCGCTCTGAAGCTGAACCGGCCAGTTTTGGTGGGACACTCCATCGCCGGTGAAGAGTTGAGTTCCATAGGAAGCCGATATCCGGAAAAAGTCGCAGGTTTGATTTATCTCGACGCCGGCTATCCATATGCGTACTACGACGCTTCGCGGGGAGACCTCTCAATCGACTCGGTGGAATTGCAGAAAAAGCTCGACATGCTGGCCGGAGCGGGCCCCCGCGAACTCAAGCCTCTGGTTCAGGAGCTTTTGCAAACAAATCTTCCGCAGTTTGAGAAAGACCTCCAGGCACTCCAGAAGCAACTACAATCGCTTCCCGAGCCCAAGCCGGGAACGCCTTCCTCAAAACCGTTTAAGGTGCCACCCATTGGTCTAGCAATCCTCAAAGGCGAAGAGAAGTACACCCAGATCAAATGCCCTGTGCTTGCCATCTTCGCGGACCCTCACGATTTTGGCTCAATGTTTAAGAATGACCCTACCGCTCTAGCTACAGCCGAAGCCATAGATCGTGAACGCACAACGGCACAAGCGAAAGCATTTCAAGCTGGCGTACCCTCCGCCCATGTAGTGATACTGCCAAATGCCAACCATTTCGTCTTCAAATCGAACGAGGCGGATGTGCTGCGAGAAATGAAAACTTTTATCGCTGGCCTGCCGCCAGCCAAGTGACTAGACGGTAGGAGCATCCATCCCATATCTCCCCGCAAAAAACGCGGGTAGATGTGGGGCACCCAAGTTTACGCTGATGGTAAACTCAGCTGGAGAGAGCACTTCCAATGCCGATGCGATCGGCGCATGGAATCGCATCTTTTCCGCCAGCC
>JAKAAZ010000310.1 GCA_021802085.1 Acidobacteriota bacterium | reverse complement strand
CAGCGGTCGGCGTGGTAGCGCGGCAGTCCGAGCACTCCTGGCTGGGTCGGCCCGTCCTTCTCCGGCCACGAAGTTGTCGCGATTCCACGGCGGATTCCATACAGTGTCCACACCGGCATAACTACTCCTTTGCCCTATCGGTCACAGCCAGCCATCGTCAGGCCAAAACTTGCTTCATTGATGGCGTAGTCCATCATGTTGGTGTCGTGTACGGTCAATGGAAAGACACGCCAATTTGAAAATGAGGCCGATTTGATTTTGACCCGCGCCAACCGGCCCGCGTTGTCGAGATGCACGCAGTAATACGTCGAGCCTCTCGTGCCTTCGCACCAACCCAAACCTTCGCCACCGGAAACATTGCTAATTTCGGAAGAGACCGGGCCCTCCGGGACATCCTTCACGGCGCGGGCGATCAGGGAGAGGCTCTCATGAATCTCTTCCATCCGAATTTGCACGCGAGCGTGCGCGTCTCCTTCAGTCCGCACCGGTATGTTCATCGTGAGCCGGTCATAGGCAGCATAGGGATGATCGCAACGAAGGTCGCGTTGAATACCCGAGGCGCGCTTGACGGGCCCGGTTGCGCCTTGATCGTAGGCCATTTGCAGCGGCAGATGACCGGTGGTGATCAATCGGTCGAGGTGACTATTGGTTTCTTCCAGCGACTTGAGGTAGGTGGTGATCTCCGGCTGCAGCCTCTTCAGCTTTTCCGGCAACGTGCTCAGGTCGAGGTCGCGGCGCAGTCCGCCCGGCTTGAGAATGCCACGCAGAAAACGGCTGCCAGTAAGCATCCCGTTGATCTGTTTCGATTGTTCCGCGAGCAGCTTTCCTTGTGCTTCGCCTACTTTCAACGTGGTTGTGTGACAGAGATGGCCGAAATAATGCAGATGATTGTAGAGGCGCTCCAGTTCCGCCAAAACGGTACGAAGATAGCGCGCGCGCTCCGGTATCTCGCAGGCGCAGGCCGCCTCGATTGCCTGGCAGTAGGCCAACGAGTGGGCGATGCTGTCAACACCTGAAATTCGTTCCGCCAATACGACACCTAGCGAGGGCAAGGTCCCTTCAAATCGCTTTTCCATTCCTCGATGCTTGAAGAACAAACGAGGATGACAATGGAGAATCGCTTCCCCAATGTAGTAGAAGAATATCTGCGCGGATTCCAGCACATCGGCCCGCACCGGGCCGAACGGCAATGTCTGCACGTCGTCGCCTTCGACCGGAGGACGGTCCCAGGGTCCAGAAGTGAAGGGCATCATTTCGTCCGGCTGATACCTGGGATCGAGCGGCGGCATGGTGGGATGCGCGCCCTCGTGCAGAACCAGCGGCCGGGGCTCGGGATGTCCGTCGAATGTGACTCCGCACAGTTCCTGGATTTCGCGTTCATACCAGCCCAGCAGAGGAACCTGAGGGGCAAGCGACTGGAGATGGGGCGAGTCCGCAGGCAGTGAGCAGCGTAGAAAGAGGAAGGGTTCATGGGAAGCAGTGGCCGCCAGGTACGCAACCTCCACGGATTGGCCGGGCGCGGGGAACCAGGCATAGGCCATTTGCAGGCGTGCGCCAGCCTTCATGAGATCGAAGCACGCCTGCGGTATCTCCTCGGGACGCAATACGCGCTCAATCGCACCTTTCATCGCGCGCCTCCCATGATTTCAGCCGAGATGGTTGTGAAGGCGTTCCATAGAACGTGCGGCCACCATAGCCCAAGAACCAGCACGGGAAGAAATGACAGCCACATGGGGAGAGCTCTCCACACAAGGCCGGGCAGGACTTGTGGCATAGGTGGGTTTTCGGTTTCGTCAAAGTACATCGCGCGAAAATGGGAAAGAAATCCGATAAACACCACGACCAAGAAAATCACGAACAAGACGACAGCCCAGCGATAGGGACCCGCAATCCCGGCACGAAGGATAGTGAACTCACTCAGGAAGAGAGCAAAAGGTGGAGCGCCCGCAATGCCCACAGCGCCAAGCAACCACAGAATTCCGGTGACCGGAAAGGTCCGAAGTACATCGCGGATGTCCGTGATCTCCTTCGAGCCATAGGCGCGCATGGCATTCCCGGCGCCGAAGAACATCAGAGACTTATTCAGGGAATGATTGAGCATGTGGTAGAGCGCGCCCGCGATGCCAAGAACGCCGCCAAAGCCCAGGCCAAGCGCCTGCACGCCGATATGTTCGACGCTGGAGTAGGCCATCAGCCGCTTGATACCTGTTTGCCGCACGATGAACAGGGAAGCGATGACAAAGGAGAAGATACCGAAGCAGACTACAGCGGTATGTGCAAGCCTGCTGGTGGAAGTGCCGCTGACGACTCCCAGGAATCGCGCGATGCCGAGCATCGAGGCATTCAATAGTGCGCCCGACAGCATTGCGGAAACCGGTGCGGGCGATTCGCTGTGCGCATCCGGCAGCCAGGTGTGCATCGGGGCCAATCCGGCTTTGGTGCCATAGCCCACCAGCACCAGCAGAAAGGACACCGTCAAGAGTGGTGGATACACCTGAGAGGCCGAATGATGAAGAGCGGCCCAGGTCATGGCATAGGTCGGTCCCAGGACGAACGATCCGCCCCAATAAAACAAGACCGTGCCGAGCAGGGCCAGGCTGATGCCGCTGGAAACAACAACGATGTACTTCCATGCTGCTTCCGTGCTCTCCGCCTCGCGTTCAAAGCCCACCAGAAAGGTGCTGATTAGCGTCGTCAATTCGATGGCGATCCAGAACACTCCCGCGTTGTTCATGACGCAGGCTGCCAGCATGGTGAAGGCGAAGCCGGAGAACAATCCATAGAACAGAGGAAGCCGTTCTTCCTCGTCGAGCAATCGCATGTACCCGACGGCATA
>JAKAAZ010000309.1 GCA_021802085.1 Acidobacteriota bacterium | reverse complement strand
CTTCGCCGCCAAGCCAAAGCCTGGAATCGCCGCGCCAATCGCGACCAGATCACGGTCAAGTGGAAGTTCACCAGAAAACTGGCACGCCTCAAACTTAATTACTCATTCAAACGGTCACGGTACTAGACTACGCATTCGATTCTCTGCCGCCCGCATCGATCACCGGAAAACATGTGAACTCTTCTTGATCTACCTGCCAATACGGCATATAAACCGTGCCTGGATTTCCCCTCACTGTGAAATGAAGAGGAGAGTCCGGCTTCGGTGTGAGTTGATGGATGAGCTCTTCGGGACGCGAACCACTCGGTACATGCAGGACTGTATCTTTCGATCCGACTGCCGCATAGAGTATCGGTCCGTACGTCAGCGAATAGCGCTTGTGTCCGGGTATCTGGTCCACTCCTGTGTACTCCGCGATCGAAAATCCTGCGGGCAACGTAAAAGTCACCACGTCTCCACTGGACCAGACGCGGTCGAGCGTAAGAAAGGATCCTGGTTGCCCCGCCACGGGAGCTGACTTGTTCACGGCGACTTCCATTTGTTTCGTGGCCCATGATGGCACTCGCACACGCAGCTTCATGGATGTAGGTCGTGCTACAGTGACGGTCAGCTTGACCTGATGCTCAAATGGAAACTTCGTTTCCATTAGTATGTCGAACGACTCACCCTTGAGCTTCCATGAAAGAGTTGAAGGCTCAAACAAATTTACATAGACTCCATCAGGCGCGATCGAATAAATATGTTCGGGGAGCGAACCAATCAGCCGCGTTCCCTGCCCTTCACAGCAGGTATTGATCCGCGTGCCTTTCTCTTTGTTGCCGACGAGAATCGTGTGGTAGCGAAGGCCGTAGGTTCCATCCTGATTCGCCATCGCGATATTGTAGATGGATTTTTCGATCTCGGCCGCATAGCGCTCCTGATCGGGAGCCATCAACTGAAACCGCTGGCTGAGGAATGTCCAGAATGAACTGCCACAAAATTCTCCGAGCTTCTGTGTCAAAGAGTTTGAATTCGGTGGATCGTAATTGTATTCAATGATGGAAATGGAGCCGCCGGGCTGCTCCCAGTGCCGGTTGTACATTTCCCAAGCCGCTTTTACTCCGTCATACCAGCGCGTATCACCGGTGGCCCGGTACATGTCTAGATAGGCTTCCAGGTTTGTGAGCAGATAGCAGTGCGGACGGTCATAGGGATACTGCCAGATTTGATCTTTATCCTTGCCAGCCAATGACTCAAGCCAATCGGCCTCAAGAAAATAGCGTTGAATTACTTGAACATCGGCAGCCTTGCCGACAGGCGTAAAATGCATCCGCATATTTGCGATCATTCCTTGCCCACCCTGTACTGCTCCTCGCATCAGGTTGGGCAAATACTCGCATTGATTGAACCAATCGTAATTCCCCCGGAGCAATTGGAAAGCCTGCGGACTTCCAGCATACCCAGCTTCGATCAGTCCATGGGTAAGCCAGGCACGTGTATAAGCGCCGCGCTCAGAATAAAAAATAGTATCTTCGGGATATGCCATGACATATCCGTTGGGCTGCTGACATTCTGCAATGCCCTCAACAACGGCCTCAAATCGGCTCCGCAGCTCTGGATCGTCAATCCAACGAAGAGTGTTGCCCGATCCCATCAGAAAACGCCCTGCATTGGACCCCGCGAGATCGCTTTCCCAAAACTTATTCGGCACATGGGAACTTGGAGGAATAGGCTTGCCCGCCCTCTCTCGAAACTGCAACAACAGGTCGTTCACTGTGAAGGAATCCAGCAGGTACGCAATATTGTTCCTCATGGTGGTTTCGAAAAGGCCGCCATGCAGCGTCACGCCGGAGAGTGGGGCCTGCGCGGCATACTCAACCTTCCTCCATGTCGCAGCATCGGTCACAAAGTCTGGCCGGTCTCGATGAACGTATTCCGTCTCAATCCGTTCTGGCCGCGTCATCTGCTGCAGATCTTCCGGATAGCTGAACGCCGCATCTCCGGAAACATGCCGCCCCACCGCTATGTCTTTACCGTCCGCGAGAATGGAAATTCTGGACAGAGCAAACCAATAATCACCTTGCGCCGAGCGCGCAGGGCTTATCTCTGGCGCGTCGATATTGCTTCGCGTCCAATCTGGCGCGGGGAACTTCGTCACCGTCAATCGGACGTACTGTGCCTTCCCCCTCGAACCGGAAATACTGACAATCCTGTCTCGCGGGTTGGAGAAATCCTCCTGAGTATGATCCGCGATCATCTGAGAACTGCGAAAATCAGCATCGTTCGAGGATTCCAGCTTGAAGCGCACTGGGAAGCCTTCGCCGGCGTAGTACGCATCTTGCCCCGGTATCATCCGCTCGTTTGCAGGAAACAGCCTTATCTCCTCGATGAACTGCGGCTCCGCTAAGTCAACCTGTACCCAGGACACTGTATCCGCGGCTGTGGCTGGTCTGGAACGGTACGGGCGATAGCGAAACGTCGGGGTCGCAGCAATTCTGTCCTCCGTCAGGCAGACGACCGCACCTGCCGCGATTGGCAGTGCATAGAGCGCATCGGACAGCAGGACATCTTTCAGCGCGAGCCCTCCTCCAGCAGCAAATGCGGCAGATTGGATAAATTTGCGCCGACTCACACCTGAGCTCTTATCGCCCGATACAGTTCTTGACGAGGGTGCTTCTCTTTTTTGGCGCATATGTAATCCTTCAAAGAAAGTATATTCTTTCTGGAAATAGTTTTTCATCCAAGAATCTAGCCAAAGATATTTGAAATTATGAAACCAGGGGTCGCCTGTCCGATGATCTTGTTATCCCGACGAGAGCAAAGGGAGGCGACCGATGGAGAGGTTCACCAAGCTGTTTGGCAGCCTGATCGTTTT
>JAKAAZ010000308.1 GCA_021802085.1 Acidobacteriota bacterium | reverse complement strand
GCCGGACGCCTGCACCCGAGTGCATATCCTGGATTTCGATACATTACCGGCAAGGTCGCAGGAGATATTGCCGCTCGTTCGATTTCGGTTGCGCAAGATGTTACCGTTCGACGCGGATATGGCTGCCGTGTCGTATCAGATGCTGAAGCCCGTGGACCCCGCCGGCAAGAACGGCCCCGTGCAGGTCATTGCGGCAGCCATGCCGGCCGACGTTCGAGATGAGATCGAATCTTTGGTGCGCAGCATGCAGCGCGAACCCGGCGTTCTGTTGCCGGCAACGCTGGCAGCCATGGCTGCGCTGCCGGACACTGGTTCGCACCTTTTAGTGCATACAGAGCAGGATTCGATGACAACCGCCATCGCGCATGAGGGGGAGTTGCTTCTGTATCGCTCGACCGACCGCGCCAATACGGAGCCCGGAGATGTGGCACAGGCAGTCCTGGTGGCGGCGGCATACTTCGAAGACATGTTGCATGTGCCGCTCGTTGAAGTGTGGGTGGCGGGCCTGGAGCCGGCGGATGTATTGCGCCAGCATCTTGCCGCCGATGGCACGTGGCAGATTCCGTTGCGCAGTCTGGTCAACTCACAGTCCTTTTCCACTGGCGCGGCCCCGAGTCAGGTCGAACTGGGCCGCTTTACCAGTGTGGTGGGGGCGCTGCGGGGCTGATGCGCATCACTCTCAATCTCGCGTCGCGTCCTTTCTTTGAGCTAAGGCCCGTCCTTCTGCGGCTGCGCATCGCCGCCGTCGCATTGGTCGTCCTGGCGCTGGCTCTTTTCCTTCAGTTGCGTCGGGAGGAAGCCAAGGCCGCCCAGGCACAGGCTGTTGCCCATCGCTGGAATCTCGCCTCGCAGGCGCTGCAACAGGAATGGGAACGAGACGAGGCGTTGATGCGGGAACCGGCGAACGCAGCCACGCTCGATCGTTCGGAATTCTTGAATCAACTCTTCCTCCAGAAATCTTTTTCCTGGACCACGGCGCTGATGGACCTAGAGTTGGTGCTGCCTCAGGGTGTTCAGGTCATGAGCATCGATCCGCAAATGACGAAAGACGGTCATGTGATGATGCGCCTGCGGGTCAACGGACCACGCGATAAGGTGGTGGCGCTGGTGACGAATCTGGAGAAGTCACCCCACTTCCTTGCGCCGCTTGTCGCTGGAGAAACCGCCGATATACAAGGGCAGGGACGCGCCGGGTTTGTTCCTACCATGTCGAGCTCGACAGACGTGAACGTCGACATTCTCGCCGAGTTCAACCCGGGCGATCTTGCATGGACGGATGTCAAGGCGGAAGAAGAAAAATCCGGGACTCACGCGACGCGCGAAACCGCAGGTCACCCGGCACGGAATCGTGCCGCGTCTGAGAATGCCCCGACACACACACGGTCCAAGGCAGATCGGAGCGTGCGATGAATTTATCCGGCTGGCGATGGACGAACATCCGTATCACAGCGCAGCATTGGCATTATGGAGTGCTGTTTTTGTTGGTGCTGCTGAATTCGTTCCTGGCGGTACGGCTGGTGTTTGCCTGGGAGCAAGCTAAGGCGGGGGATGCGGTGCGCATCGAAGAACGTCAATCCGAATATCGCGCGATGCAATTGAAAACCCGTCCGCTGCGAGGCTTGGACAAGAAAATTCAGCAGGCAACGCTGGATCAGCAGGCATTCTACGAAAAGAGGTTTCCGGCCACGGACTCCGAAGTTTTAAAGGAATTGGGTGCATTGGCTGTCAAAAACAATGTTTTACTGGCACGCGGGCAATACGCGCCCGGTAAGCCGAATCAGGGTCTTGTTGAGTTTCGCATGGATGTCAGTTTAAGTGGAGACTACGCTCCCATCGTCCGCTTTATTGACGGACTGGAGCGCGATAAGGTCTTTTTTCTGATCAAGGGCATAGCATTGAATGGGCAGCAGAATGGCGTGGTGAGTCTGCGCATGGTGTTGAGTACGTACTTGCAAGCAAATGCGGCGGAATCCGGGAATGCGTCCGCCGCGCCCGCGGCTCCGGATACCGCTTCATTGGAGCGACAATAGCGCGATGGCGATCCGACTCGGTACCGAAGACAAGAAGAAACGCTGGATCGCGATGATTTCCGTGTCGCTGGCGCTGACGTGGTTTGCGCACACGTTGTGGCAGTTGGAGACCGGGCCATCATCGGCGCCGCCGCCACCCAGTGCATCTGAACCCATGCCATCACCTGCTCAAGTAAGCCGCGGTAGCACAGAGCCTGGTCCGCCGGCCCAACACCTGGAAAGTGCGTCCTCTCTCGATCCCACGCTGCATCCAGAACGTATGGCAATGGCGGAAAATACGGTGTACACGGGCACCAGCCGCAATATTTTTTCCAAGGATTCTCTGCCGCCTGTTGCTGCCAGCGCCATTGAGTCGCCGATTGCCTCCGCGCGCACAGGGCCGGCGGCGCTCGCGGGCCCTCCGCCTCCACCTCCCATCGATCTCAAGTTCTATGGTTTCGCCAAAGAGCAAAACGGACGTCAGCTGGTTTTCCTGATGCACGGCGAGGATGTATTTATCGCCGGGCAGGGCGATATTGTGGACGGACGCTACAAAATTCTCCAGATCCAGGACAATTCAATTGTCGTTGAAGACCTCGCCTACAACAACCAGCAAACCTTGCCACTACAGCTCAGCTAGCATCACAGCGTTAAGTATTATGGGCCGTGTGAATGGCCCACTGCTGCCCCGCAGTATGCGCAGCTTCCTGTCCATTTGAAGAGCAAGTGTTGGATTTCGCGCCCACGGAATCCTCGGATAACGCAGGATATTTTTCGCACATTCGATTTGGCAAGTGGCATTGGAGGTTGGTACAAGCAGGAGGAGCGAGGCCTCTGAGGGACTTGTGATGGAGCCAAC
>JAKAAZ010000074.1 GCA_021802085.1 Acidobacteriota bacterium | reverse complement strand
GCGGATCAGGACGCGACCATCATCGAAAGCCACAAGCGGGAGGCGCTCAGCACCTATGAAGGCGAGCGCGACAGAAAGACACGCAGCCGTTGCGCTACGTGGCGATTCGCATTCGTCCGCGGCAGGAAGAGTTCTTTGCCGACGGCAATCGGGAGAAGCATTTTGCCGTGGTGAGTAACCTGTGGGAGTGGAATGCGGAACGGCTGATCCAGTGGCATCGGGAGAAGGCGGGGACGATCGAAGCGGTGCATGACGTGCTGAAGAACGAGTTGGCCGGCGGGGTGATGCCGAAGCAAGTATTTTGGCGCGAATGCAGCCTGGCTGCGGCTGGCGGCGATCTCGTACAACGTGCTGACGGCGTTGAAGCGCATCGCGTTGCCGGCGGAATTATTGCGGGCACGACCGAAGCGGCTGCGTTTTCCGATCATCAACACGGCGGGGCGCATCGTACAACATGCGCGAAAAATGCGGCTGCGGCTGGCCGCATTGGAAGAGTGCATCGCCCTATGGAAGGAGGCCATGCGGCTGCTGCCAGTCGCTACATGAGAGAAGGCAGCGGCACGCGTATCGACGGATTTTCCTGAGCCGATTTTGATCGACCAATGTGGAACTATGTCTTGAAGCGACGCTGGAGGGTTTGACCAGCGACCGGAGACGGCGGCCGACGGCCGTTGCAGCCTGTTTGCAGGGCGGATGCGCCGCATAAACTCCTGCCAGCGATCCAAATCCCCCTCGCCGCAACCCCTTCCAAACCTTATCGACGGATTATGGGTTGATCGGAACCAGATCGCGGCGACGGGAGGAAAGCCGCCATCGAAGCGCGCCTCAGGGCGCAGGCCGAAGCTGCAACGGAGTGGACGAGACTGCTTGCAGTGCGCCCAGGATTTCCTCGACCATGGCAGGGACCGTTTGCGTGATGGAAATCTGAATGGCGTCGTGCGGCGGCTCCAGCGTTGCCAACTGGCTAGGCAGCAACGACTCCGGCATGAAGTGGCCGCGACGGGCTTCCATGCGCTCCTGAATCACCGAGGCTGGCCCGGTCAAGAAGACAAAGTGTACAGAGCCCGGCGGGGCACCTTCTGTCAGCGTGCTGCGATAGGATTCTTTCAGGGCCGAGCAGGTGACGATGCCATGGACGCCGTCTTTTAGCCATTGAGCAATCTGGTCGTGAATCGCTTGCAGCCACGGTTTGCGATCTTCATCGGTCAATGGGATGCCGGCGTGCATTTTGGTGCGGTTGGCAGGCGAATGGAAATCGTCTGCATCGCCAAATGGCCAGCCTGTGCGGAGCGCCAGAGCCTGGCCTACCGTGGTCTTACCCGAACCGGCCACTCCCATGATTACTACCACCATCGCTTATTTTTCCTTGGCGAGAATCTGTTGTACGTCCTGCAATATTTGCTGCGGTGTCCAGGTGTTCGTCGGATACCAGGCGCGAATCTTTCCATCCGGCCCCACGACGGCGGTGGAAAGGGAATGCGTCTGCACCGTGCCATTGCCCGAAGTAACGCCTACATCGAACCACTGCAATACAGATGCAAGTTGTGCCTGAGAAGGTGCGGCAAAATCCCAGTGTTGGAATGTTTCTTTTGTATTTCGGCCAGCGTACGCGCCGCCATAACTGCGTAACACCGCGGGAGTGTCGTATTTGGGATCGAAGCTGATGCTGAGCAGATGTGTTTGCGCATACAGCTTCGGATCTTTGGCCAG
The DNA here is from genome assembly GCA_021802085.1 of Acidobacteriota bacterium. Taxonomy (GTDB): domain Bacteria; phylum Acidobacteriota; class Terriglobia; order Terriglobales; family Acidobacteriaceae; genus JAKAAZ01. Next base: position 13,840 of record JAKAAZ010000074.1, on the reverse strand, counting down.
CATTTGATCCAGATGGGAAAAATTGCGGCTCATCCGCAGGCAGTATTCGGGAAAGGGGCAGCGCGTGTAAATAAATGTAAGCACCAACACCTTGCCGCGGAATTGACGCAATGAAATTTCGCGATTGCCTTGGTTGCGAAAGTGAAAATCCGGCACCGCATCGCCGGGCTGAGGAACGTGATACTGCACCGGCGGCAGGACATTCAGATTGGCCTGCTGGATGATAACGACCTGGCTGAGGACCGCACCCTGCCCGGTGATCTGTAACTGAGCGGTGATCTTGTCGCCAGGATGCAACTCGGACGCAACGGACGGATCTTGCAACGTGTAGGCCATGGTCATGGCTTCCATGAATCCTGGAATTTCTTCCGTGTCGAGCGCGATCACGCCATCTTTCTGGTCGACAGAAATCACTTTGCCGCGGACAGAATATTGTTTCTGCGAGGAGGCCGACGCATTGCCTCCCCCGGCTTGCTTCGAGTTCGTATGGCATCCGCACAAGCTGATGAAGAGACAGCCAAGCGCCATGGCTAGCCGTCCGGCAGACCCAAGGCGTCGCGTAGCCTGCTTCGATCTTCCTGGCAATATCATCTACATTTCCTTATTTATGAAACAGGCTGCCGTAGCTGAAATGGTAGCGCACCTCGCCGTAGAACTGGCGCGGGGCGTTGTAATGAAAGCCGCCAAAGGTGAGGCTGTTGTCCAGCAACACACGATGGTTGGTTACATTCGTGGCGTTGATGGCGACCGTGGTATTTTTGCGAAACGTTTTTCCCAGCGAAAGGCTTAGGTTGGTGTCATGCGGCAGATATTCACCTGGATACGGCGAGTTGGGATCGCCATAGTCTCCGTTCGTAAAACCCGAGCCGTAGTAGAAATTGAACGAGCCGTAGACGTTGCCTGGAAACGTTGCATTCATGCCGACGTTAAGTGTATTTCTCTGGTCATGATCGAGCGGAACGTAGTTGAAACTGGAATCGCACTGGGGGGCCGTAATGGGAACGCAAGCCAGCCCGCCGGTTATGGCGCCGCGCTGCTGTGCCAGTTGGTTCGAATAAGCAAGATGCGCCTGCCCGAAGCGCCACAGCATTGGCGAGTTGAGAGTAAGTTCCCACCCCTGGATGAGCGCTCCGTCGATCGTGACGGGGAAGAAAATATTGGACTCACCGACGTTCGAGTGGTCGAGAAAATTGTTGGCGCGTGTTTCGAAGTTGTCTGCGTCCAGGAGCCAGCCGCGGAACGGGATTTGCACCCCGAATTGATGCTCTTCGTCCCGTTCGCCATGTAAAGGAAGAAATGCTGTATTGTTGCTGTGCGCATAATTTAGCAACGGTCCGGATGCGGTGAGTAGCGGCGGTGGCTGATAGTAGCGGCCGTAGAACGCGCGGAACACCCAGTCGATTTTTGGGATCTGGATGGCGATTCCAAAGCGTGGATCGTTTTCGATCTCCGTAATGGCGGAGGTGAATTGCGATGCGCGCAGGCCGGCGATGAGAGTGAGCCAGCTCGTCGCTTTGAAATTGTCCGAGACGTACTCTTCAGTAATGCCACCGATGGCAGTGCTGCAGATCGGGAAAGCCAAGGGGTTGTAACCGGGGCTGGTTGGACTCTGGCACGGGACATTTGGGTCTTGGCCGGGATTGAATACGCCGAACTTATAACTGTCATGCTGACCAAAAGAATAGAAGCCGGCTTCCAACGTATTCTTGGCGATTTGCGTTGTCAGGGAAGCCTGCAGGCCGGCGTAATTGGATGCCCGATCGGAGACGGTCGCCACGGGAGTTTCGTTCGGGCGGGGAGTGTAGTTGGCGCTGTTGTAGTGGTAGTACGGCGATAGCTGCAGGAAGGTTGTGGGGCTGAAGGTGTGCACCCAGGAAAAGACGGAAAATCCATCGAGTTCATGCTGGCTATCGCGCAGGCCGCTGGAGTTGTACTGTTGGTTTTCGTAGTCGTTCGGGTTGGGATCATAGGGGACCTGGAAATAGTCCGTGCGCAATTGCGACACCAGCCGCAATTGGTCGCGTGGCGTCCGGTTGTAGACCAAGGAAGAAAATCCGCCGTAACCGTTCGCGGCGTCATGGTACGGCTGCGGGACGGGTGGCATTAGACCATAATTCGTCCGGTTTCCATTCAGGCTGGCATAGTACGCGAACTTCTCCGTATGGCTGCCAAAGTTGAGCTGATCGTTGGTCTGATAGTAACTTCCTGCGCTGAGAAGAAGCTCGGCTTCGTTGTTGCGTTCAAAGCCGGTCCGTGGAGACACGTCGAAGACGCCATAGGTTCGATCGCCGACGTCCGCGTTATAGCTGCCCCGCTCCACTTCGAGATTGCCGATGTCTTTGGGATCGATCTGCGGGCCCAGATTGTCTGCGATGTTAGTGTTGGGAATTTCGACGCCATCGATCTCCCAACTCACCTGGTGGCCGCCGCGCATATGCAGCATGTCATGCACCATGTAGGCGCCGGGCACATAGTCCGTAATCATGGCAAGGCTGTCGGTGAGGTCTGCTCCCGGCGTGTGGGCGATGTCGCGGCGACTGATGAGGGTAGTAGGGGTGACGGAGTTTCCATTGACAACGTTCGATTGGGCGGTGACGTGGATAGACTGCTGGATGCTGCCAACCTGCAAGGGAAAGTGAAGGATAGGGGAGTTGTCGGCAAACACCTTGATGGTCTGTTGCAGCAGATCGAAGCCTGAACTGGAAATCGAAACTATGTAGTTGCCTAAGGGCAGAGTTGGAAAAGAAAAATAGCCATTCCGGTCGGTGTGGGCTGTCTGGATAAATTGGGAGTCGGCGGCATGAATCGTGACCAGCGCATTCGCGATGGGGCGATGCTGTGGATCGTGCACAATGCCCTGCAATTCGCCGAATACAGTTGCATGCGCATGCAGACTGTATAGCGAAAGAAAAAAGACAAGGAATGTGATGTTCAGATGTTTCCGCATCGTTTCCCTTTTTCCCCTCTCAGGGCAATACAAGCCGACATCGGCAGGGCCGGTGAGGATGGTCGCGGAGTGCATCCCATCAGGCAGGAGACGGGACGCAGACGCCGGGGTGTATCGGCAGGTCTGCTGCCGGATCAGAATTCTTTTGAAGGAGACGGATTTAGAGGACTAGGACTGGAGGGGCGCGCGTGGAGCGTAGCCGCGCGAAACGCACGAAGGAGAACGCTGGGGCGGCAACGACGATAACCCCCACCATGGCGGGTCGAGACGCCGATGGAATCGACGAACCAACGGTAGCAACCAGCGCGGGAATTACCGCCACCTTCCACAATGGGCACGGAGATGAGGTGACGAAACATTGCGTGCCGGAGGCGGCCATCGCCATCATCGCCTGCAACATCATGCAGTGATGCGCACCGTCCCGGCGGCAGCAGGCGGGCAGACTGGCATCCGCTTGTACGCCGGCGAAGAGGGGCTGCAACGGCAATAGAACCGTCAACAGCAGCAGAAAGCACGCAGCCCAACGCCTCATCTGCAAAGCATACCATCGAGAGGATTGCTTTTGGAGTGGTGCTCGGTTCCTGAGTTGTATAACGTTGAAATGTCTCCGCTCGCCATGGGGCCACACGGACCACAGATGCATACTGAACAAGAATTGTTGCTGGCATTGCAGCAGAACATCGACGGCGCGGTCGCCATCACCAGTACGGTGCGTGCCGCGCGCGCGTTGCGGCAACTGTACAACCAGGAGCAACAGGCCAGTGGGAACCATGGCTGGCGGTCGCCACAGATTCTGGCCTGGGAACCGTGGCTGGGCACGCTGTGGAATGCCGCAATTCTATGCGGGGCCGAGTCGCGGGTACCGCTGACCGGCGCGCAGGAGGCTGAGCTTTGGCGGCAGGTGTTGGAACGGGATGAAGCCGCCGCGCGGACATTGTCGATAACAGGTCTGGCCGAGCAGGCGCAGCAAGCATGGGAAGCCATGCAGCACTATCGAATTCCCCTGCAGGATGTGCGGAGCGATAGCAGCATGGATGCGCAGGCCTTTGCCCGGTGGGCGATGGAATTGGAAAAGCTTTGCCGGAGATCTTCTTTTCTGTCGTCCTCGTTGATTGAAGCCGCGCTCGCCACAGTGGTTGGTTCCGGCAAGATCCAATTGCCGGAAAGAATCTTTCTGGTCGGCTTCGACCGGACGACGCCATCGCAACGTCTGCTGATCGATGCTCTTCGCTCGTATGGCTGCGATGTGGAAATGGTTGAGTTGGAACAGGCAACAGGCGCGGCAGTTCACGCGCACGCAATTGTCTATACGCACACGCTGGAAGAAGAGATTGAGGCTGCGGCGCGCTGGATACGGACCACACTTCTTGAAAATCCAAGCCAGCGAATTGGCGTCATCGTTCCAGCCCTCGGAGAGATGCGCGATCGGATCGATGCAACATTTCGGAGGGTCCTCGCGCCGTCATCCATGGACGTCCACACGTCGAGCGCGCGATTGCCGTATGAGTTTTCCCTTGGCGCTTCCATGCACCGCATGCAGCCGATTCGCACCGCGCTGACGCTGTTGCAATGGCTGGAGGAGGCGATGCCTGCGGAGGAAATTTCCTGGCTGCTGGTGCATGGAGGGTTCGGTGCCGGGTCTGTGGATGCTCGCGCGGTGCTGGATAAAAACTTTCGCGACCGCGACTATCAATTGGGCGGCTCCGTTTCCCTTTTCACATTTCGGCAATGGTTATCGCAGGCCGGGAACAATGAAGACGCCGCGTCTCTGCGGCGAACCATCGAGCGCGTTTCTGCGGCGGCAAACCGCCAAGTCCTGGACAGAAGCCGTTCCTTTGCCGATTGGCGCGAATGCATTGAAGAGCTTCTGGCCGCGGCTGATTGGCATCTACTGACGGCGACTGACAGCACCGACTACCAACTGCTGCGGCGATGGAATGTGCTGCTCAATGAACTTTCTTCCCTGAATGCCGTCACTGGCCTGGTAACGTTTTCTGCGGCGATGGAAAGGCTGAAAACCCTGGCGACGAATATGCTTTTTACCCTCGAGACGAAGAATGCTCCGGTACAGATTCTTGGAGCTTCCGAGTCGGCAGGGCTTTTGTTCGACCAAATCTGGTGGATGAATGCGCAGGCGAGCAACTGGCCGCCCCACGGACATGCACAGCCTTTCCTTCCATGGCCCGTGCAGCGCGCGGTCCACATGCCCTATGCCGATCCAGAAGAAGACTACAGCTTTGCGCTGCGCGCAACGAAGAGGATTCTTGGCTCCGCGAAGAATGCGGTTGTCAGTTTTGCGCTGCAGGAAAGCGATCCGACGACGGCGAGCGCGCATGTTCCTAGCCCGGAGATTGCCGTATCACCATTGGTCCGGGAGCTCTTGCCGAACACTTCCATGATCGCGGTCGAAGATTTCTTGCCGGACCAGAATCGCGTGGAGAGGAAGAGGGATTCTGGAGCGCTAGAAGCGGTGGATGAAGAACCTGCGGTTTCGTTCCAGGCTGATCGGGTACGTGGCGGTGTCACTTTTCTGAAACAGCAAGCCGCCTGCCCATTTCGCGCCTTAGCGGAGTTTCGCCTCGGTAGCGAACCACTTGCCGAGCCTGCGAACGGACTGTCCGCCACCGCGCAGGGAACGATTGTGCATGAGGTCCTGCAGAATTTTTGGAGCGAGACTCAGTTTCGGCAGAAATTGCTGGAGAGCACGGACGAGCAGCTTCGCCAGGTTTTGCGCGGGCACATTCGCAACGCTTTACGAAGATTTTTCGAGCACGCCGATGAGCCATGGCAAAGATCGCTGCTTGAGATCGAGGCAGACCGCGTGGAAGAACGGCTGCTGACATGGCTGGAAATGGAAAAGCAGCGCGCGGACTTTACCGTGCTGAAGACGGAAGACACGCTGGAAGCTGCACACTTGGGCGGCATCGAACTGCGCTGCCGTATCGACAGAATCGACGCTGTGGCGAACGGCATTGTATTGATGGATTACAAGACGGGAGCTGTGAATGCCAACGCGTGCGACGGCGACCGTCCCGACGAGCCGCAGCTTCCGGCCTACGCAGTTTTGCGGCAACGATCCGCGTCGAAAAACAATCCTCTGGTGGGAATTGCTTTCGCGGGGCTGCACGCAAGGAACGTCGGCTTCACAGTGGTCGGTTCTCTTCCAGGAATTTTCCCGGTATCGTCCGGAACGGCGAAAAACAAGCGCGCCAGTCTATCGGCAGAAGAAATGGAACAGCAGCAGGCAGAGTGGAGCGGAACACTGACACGATTGGCGGAAGATTTTCGACTTGGCACGGCTGTGGTTGACCCGAAAAATGGAAGCGAGACCTGCAAATATTGCGCGCAGGCTTTGTTGTGCAGGATTGGCGAGACGGGAGACGCTGCGGAAGACGCCGACGACGAGGGCCAGGAGAATTTTTCCGCCGCAGACGATTGGCAACGGTTAGAGCCATGAGCAACGTGCGCAAATTTTTCTCCATTGGAGATCGAGACTCGCTGCCAGTGCATCGCGAGGCTTCCGCGCGTGAAGACGCATGGGACGTCGAGCAGTCCTGGATTGTGGAAGCGCCAGCCGGCTCGGGTAAGACAGAATTATTGATGCAGCGTTTTCTGCGATTGCTGGCGCGCGTGGAGCAGCCGGAACAAGTACTGGCGATCACTTTCACCCGGAAGGCTGCCGCGGAGATGCGGGACCGAATTCTGGAATCGCTGCGGGACGCACAGGCCGACGCGCCTCTCGATCCTGCCGCCGCGCACAAATTGCAAACGCGGAAATTCGCGCTGGAGGCTCTCGAAGCCGACGCGAGATTGGGATGGAACCTGGTTCGCCAGCCGCAGCGATTCAATATTCGCACCATCGATTCTTTGTGCAGCGAAATTACGAATCGCCTTCCCGTGCTTTCACGGTTGGGTGCGGAAATGCGCCCGGTGGACGACGCTTCCGATCTCTACGTTGCCGCCGCACGGGCAGCCCTGGAGGAGGTGGGCGGGGGCGATGTCCGCTTGCGCGCGGCGGTACGGAGCCTGCTGCTGCACCTGGACAACCGAATGGAAAAGGCTGTGGAGCTGCTGGCGGACATGCTGGGCAGCCGCGATCAATGGGGACACGATTTTCCCATCGACCAGGAACGTTCCGACGAGGAACTGGACACGATCATCCGGGAAAAATTTGAAACACCGTTACGACAGTCTTGCGACGAGGCATTGCAGCGTGCTTTTCAGTTGCTGCCGGAGAAAAACTGGGAGCAGATCTTCGATCTTGCGCGATTCGCCGGCGGGAAACTGGAGTCTTCCGAAAAAAAGAATATCTTTCGCGACCTGTTGGATACTTCCGGCGCGCCACCGTGCCATCACGAGCACCTCGCCCAGTGGAAGTCGGCTGCGCGATTGCTACTCACAAATGAATGCAGTTTGAGAAAGCCACGGGGGGTCAGCATTCAACTTGGCTTCGAGGCAAAGCAGCCGCGTACGCTGGAGTTCAAAGCTTTGCTTAATTCTTTGCAGGGAGAAGACCGGCTGGTTCGAGCGCTGGGCAAAGTGATCGTGCTGCCGCCGGCCTGCTACACCGAGCAGCAGAGGGTAATTTTGCGGTCGAGTTTTCTGTTGCTGCGGCGCGCGCTGGCGCATTTGAAATTTGCGTTTGCGCAGACCGGCAATTCGGACTTTGTGGAAATTTCCCTGGCCGCCAATCAAGCACTCAACGACGAGCAGGACTCACTTGCGCTGGCATTCGGCACCGCGATTCAGCACTTGCTGGTGGATGAAATGCAGGACACTTCGATCCCGCAGTTTGAAATGCTCAGCAAACTGGTGCAGGGGTGGGACGGGCATGGCCAGACGGTATTTCTTGTCGGAGATCCAAAACAGTCCATCTATCGTTTTCGCCATGTCGAGGTGGAACTGTTTGCGCGCGCGCGCCGCGACGGCCTAGGCGGCGTATCACTGAAACCGCTTCGTTTGAGCAGCAATTTTCGCTCTCGAGCGAGCCTGGTGCGCCAGACGAATGAGGCCTTCGCGCGGATCTTTGAAAACGAGGCGGAAGAAGAATCTGACGGCGTTGAATTTGAGCCGTCGGAAGCGGCGCACGGGGAAGAGGAAACGGAGCGGCTGTTCTGGCATCCGCATGTGCAGCGGGCGCAGAACGCGAGTGAGGACGCAAGCGGGCAGGTCGAAGAAGATCCATGCGCTATAGAGGCGCGTCAGGTCTGCGAAGTCATTGAACGTCATCGGATGCAATCGGCCCCTGGGGAAAGACGGCCGAGCGTGGCCATTCTGATACGCGCCAGGAGCCATGTTGCGCCGATCCTGAAAGAAATGCGCGCGCGCGGCATTCCGTATCGCGCGGTTGAGATGGATACGTTGCCGGATCGCCAGCCCATCCTGGACGCGCTGGCGATTGCCCGCAGTCTGCTGCATCCGGCGGACCGTGTGGCGTGGCTCGCAGTGTTGCGTGCGCCGTGGTGTGGGCTGGCGCTGGCGGACCTGCTTGCGTTGTGTGGCAATGACGATCCGCAGTGGAATAGAAAAACGGTAATGGGGCTGTTCCGGGACCGCTCTTCTCTGCTAAGTGAGGATGGGCGGACACGGGCGGAGCGCGTTTTACGAGCAATGGACTCCGCTCGGGAACAGTCTGGGAGGGAACGTTTTTCGACGCTGGTCGAGCGGATTTGGCATACGCTGGGAGGGCCGCACTGCATTTCTAAACAAGAACTGCCCGCGATTCAGGAATTTTTCGGAATGCTGGACAAGCTGCAAAACGAGAATGGTTGGCCGATGGCCGCGCAGTTGGAAGAGCGAATTCGGCATCTATATGCGCCACCGGCGGCAACTGAGAATTCCCCGGTCGAGGTACTCACTCTTTTCAAGGCGAAGGGGCTGGAGTGGGATGTCGTGCTGCTGCCGGGCCTGCATCGTTCGCCGCGGAGAAATGCCCCGCGGCTTACGGAGTGGATGGAGCAGGTATCGCGCTGCGAAGGGAATGCGGGCTCCGAGGCTGTCAGCCGAGTATTTCTGGCGCCCATCAAGCATGTTGCCGAGGAGAAGGAAGCCATTGGCGACTGGATCCGCACCGCCCGCAGTGAAGGCGACCGGGCGGAGCTGAAGCGTGTATTGTATGTGGGCTGCACGCGGGCACGGCTCGAGGTGCACCTGTTCGCCCAATGCAGGGAAGTGAAAAGTGGCGAACTCGGCAAAGCACGCGCGCAGACATTGCTCCACACGGCATGGCCGGTTGCGGAAGCGATTTTCGCGCGCCATGCCAGCAAGACGTTGCACGGCGACAGCACTGCTGGGACGATTCTTGAAATGCCGTCCACGCCGCCATTTTCGACGGGTTGGCCTGCGCGCGAATTGCCGGGCCATTTGGAATCCATTGCTGCGGCCGGCGCGACTCATAAGTCTGGCGAATCCAATTCGAAGATTCGACTCAAGAATTTTCAGCGTCTTCGCGGCGATTGGCAGCCACCTCCGGCGCTCCTCGACGTTCCACTGGCGCCACAGTTCGCGTGGCAGGCAGACATCGGCGACGACGGCAGCGACGAGGGACTGACAGCTTTCCAGCGTCCACAGGGATCGTGGCGAGCCCGTGTCTTTGGTACGGTACTGCACGCGTTTTTGGAGCCGGTATCCGCCATCCTTGCGCAACATACAGACCCGAATGCTGTTGCGCAAGCGATCGATCGACTGGCCCAGCCGATCCGACTGCAACTACTGCGCAGCGGTCATTCACCGATTGAGGCTGGCAGAGAAGTGACGCGTATTCTTGCCGCATTGCACAGTGTGGCGCGCGATGAGAATGGGCGCTGGATTCTTGCGCACCATTCTCATCCCATGGCAGTGCCAGGAGTTTCGTCCGGCCTCGGATTTGAGGTTCCGCTGACAGCGCTCAATCGCAATGTCATGCGATCCATTCGCATCGATCGCATGTTTCTGGCAGGCGTAGCGCCCATGGCCAGCGGCGAGGAAGCGTTGTGGATTGTGGATTTCAAAACTGCTTCGTACGGACTGGCACACGTCGAGGAGTTCTTGCTCGAAGAACGGAAGCAGTATGCCGAGCAGATGCAGATGTATGGCGACATTGCCCGCGCGACGTATCCGAGTGATCGTGTGGTCCGGCTGGGCCTTTATTATCCACTGTTGTCGCGCTTCCTGTGGTGGCCCCATGAATCTGTTTCCTAAAGAATCGCAACCATGGTTGGCGATCGAGGATGCAATGGTTCAGGCTGAATCGTCGCTTGCTCCGTGATGGCGCGCTCAATGGTGGCGTTGATCTCCGCGCCCAGCAGCAGCATGAAGCCGGTCACATAGAACCAAACCAGCAGAACAATCACAGCGCCTAACGGTCCATACATGCTGGTATAGGGATTGTAAATATGCAGATACAGCCTCAATCCCATGGATGCCGCCAGCCAGCCGAGAACCCCCACCACCGCGCCTGAAGAAAACCAGCGCCACTTGTGTTCCTGGCGATCGGGGCCCCAATGATACGTAATGGCAAACACCGTTGACATAAAAAACAGGGCTGCAACAATTTGAATCACCTTCCACGCGACCAGGACGAATCTATTGGCCAGCAAATCGCTGATCAACAGCTTTGCCATGAAATCGCCGAGAACCAGCAGCAACATGGCGCTGAACACGAGGACAAAAATCGCCATGGTCAATGTCGTGGCAATGGCCTTGGCCTTCCAATAGGGCCGGCTCTCGCGGCTTCGATAAATCACATTCAAAACGGTTTGCGCCGAGGACATTCCGTAGGTCGCCGCCCACAATGCTGCGAGCGCGCCCAATGCGAGGTGCCCGGTGTTATTCGCTTTTGTCGTCTCGGTGAAGGCGCTTTGGACAACGGCGAAAGCAGATGGCGGAATCACTTTCGCCAGGTATAACATCAGTTCCAAGTTCGCCGGCCCGCGCACGCGTGTGAACCAGCTAAACATGATAGACAACAAGATCAGCGCAGGAAATAGAGCAAAGAGAAAATAGTAGGCAAGCTCGGCCGCTCGGTCGATAATTTCATCGTGATTGGTGGATGACCATAACCTGGAAAGAAATGTCTTCGCGGGTATCCCGCCGAGAAGAAATACCTGTGCAGCCCGTCCCCACTGGGCCATGTTCGACAAGGTCCTCGTTTCTTCGATTGTTCGGTCGATAGGGTCTGCCATGGATATACAGTGAGATGCCGATATTGTCCGCCGCAAATCCGGTTCGGCGCAAATACCGCGATTGCAAAGATCCCTGTTCCGTCATCCGAACTGTTTTCGCGGCGGCGCTGCGTGGGCGGCAACAGGGCCTTCGAGCCGCCCAGACCTCAGGGGCCAGAGTTTTAGTGAAACTCCACGGATCCATGCAGCAAAATATTCGCGAAAGAAGAGCCGACCATCAGCGAATAGCGCCCGCTTGAATACGCCAGGCGTGGTCGGGGTGCTGGTCGCCGGAAAGATAACGGAAGGCCACGTCCTCGAATGTGCGCGTCTGAATCTTGCGCGAACTGTAGACGCCCCTCGCGTAGCCGTACAGCAGCAGACGGACCATCATCTCCGGCGCGTAGGCCGCCTGCCCGCGGCCATCCTTGTCCCGATAGGACTTGTAGATGGCGCTCAGGTCCAGCGCCGATACCACATCCAAAAGAAAGCGGGCCAGGTGGCCCTCGGGAAGCCAGTCGTGAAGCGATGGGGGAAACAGCAGCGTCTGGTTGACCCTGTCAGCAATGAAGTTCTGGCCCATGGCTCGAACATAAAAACAGAACCGGCTGCCCAAGCTATAGGCTCCGTCACGAATCTATGCCCGACATGACACTCGTAGCAGAATGATTCCTAAATAGCAGTTCAATATAATAGGTTGTGGTGTGGGCTCTTTGCATACCATTGCGAGGAGCCTTGTCGCATGCCTTTCGTCAGTCATCGAGCGCCGTTGAAGTTGAGTCCAGCAGAGGTGGAGATGCTGGCCATGCTTTCGCAGTCGAGAACGGAGGCGGCTGGCCGTGTGCAGCGGGCCTCGATTCTGCTGCGGTATCACGCAAGCGAAACCATCTCAGAGATTGCCCGAAGTATGGGAACGAACCGACCGCGGGTCGAACGGTGCGTGAACAAGGCCCTGGAATTTGGGGTGGCGCAGGCATTGGCAGATTTGCCTGGCCGGGGGCGCCGGCCGACGATGACGCCGGAGGCACGAGCGTGGGTGGTCTTTCTGGCCTGCCAAAAGCCGAAGAATTTGGGCTACGCGCAGGAACTTTGGACGACGCGGCTATTGGCCCAGCATATCCGCAAGCACTCCACTGCGGCGGGACATCCGAGTCTCTCCCGGCTGGGGCGTGGAACGGTCTCCAAGGTTCTCCGTGCGAATCGGGTGCAGCCACACAGGATTCAGTACTACCTGGAGCGACGCGATCCAGAGTTCGACGCCAAGATGGTGCAGGTGTTGCATGTTTGCAGGGAAGTGGAGATTTGGCGCGAGAAAGCCGCACCTCCGCCGGATCTGGTGGCGGTGCTCTCCTATGATGAGAAACCCGGAATTCAGGCCATCGAGAACACCGCACCCGACCTTCCGCCAGTGCCGGGAAAACATGCCATGATCGGGCGCGACCACGAGTACATCCGGCACGGAACGGTCTCCCTTCTGGCGGGCATCGACCTGTTGACGGGCGAGGTTCTCGGACTGGCGCGCAAACGGCACCGCAGTGCGGAGTTTATTGAGTTCCTCGAATTGGCCGACGCGCATTACCCGGCGGGCGCGCGCATCCGAATCGTGCTCGACAGCCACTCCGCGCACCTCTCGCGCCAAACACGCACGTTCCTGGCCACGCTGCCGAACCGCTTTGAATTCATCTTCACGCCCAAACACGGCTCCTGGCTCAACCTGATCGAATCTTTCTTCGGCAAAATGGCCAAGACCCTGCTGCGCGGAATCAGAGTCGCCTCGGCCGATGAACTGACGACGCGGATCGACCTCTACCTCAAGGAGATCAATGAGGCCCCGGTCGTTTTCCGCTGGAAATACAAGCTGGAGAACCTGTCCGTCGTTTAGTCTGTTGATATGTTATCTAAGAATCATTGTACGAGTGTCCACATATCTCCGCCGAATCTGGACAGCTGAGGCAGGACTCCTGAACGATGCAGCCATCCAAAGCCGAAATTTCGTCTGTAAGTTGCTCTCTCCATTTAAGATGCACGCCTATTTCGCAGGTTCCGTCTGTTTCACTCTCAATATTCACGGATCTCTGCTAACTAATTCATTAGTTGCCCGTCTTAGAGATCACAGAGATCAATGCAGCACTCTCTGGTTCTAGGTGAAAGAGTTTCAATGCCTCCAAAGAAATCCAACACACTGACGGAAGCCGAGCTCAGGCTCATGAAAATTCTCTGGGCGCGAGGAGAATCCGCAGTCTCAGACCTGGTTGCCGCAACTAGCGAAAAAACTCAGCTCGCCTATACTTCCGTCCTGACTACCATTCGCATTCTGGAGCGCAAGGGCTATGTAGTTCATCGGCAGGAGGGGAGAGCGTTCCTATACAGTCCACGAGTTGCCGAACAAGAAGCCAGTAAGTCTGAAATCCGTAATGTACTGCAGCGGTTCTTTGGCAATTCCCGCGAGCGGCTGCTGCTCTCTCTGCTGGGCGATGGGCAATTGACCGCCAAAGAACTGAAGCTGATGAAAAAAGCGATTGCAGAAACCCCGGAAGATACACGGGAGAAGCGCTAGCCGATGCAGCCCGTCCTTCACATGATCGCGATGCTGCCTGCCATAGCCGCTAGCTGTCTTATTTCCGCTATTTGGCAGGGAATGGTCTTAGCGGCCTGCGTGACCCTGTGCCTCCATCTGCTACCCGAGACGACAGCGGCCATTCGTTCGTTTATCTGGACGGCGGTATTTGCGCTAGGAGCCTGTCGGGCATAG
>JAKAAZ010000073.1 GCA_021802085.1 Acidobacteriota bacterium | reverse complement strand
TTTTGTAACCAACATAGAATCAACAACATACCAAACATGGTAGATTTTGTAGGTTGTTGATTTTAAAGGGTATGAAATCTATGCCCGACAGGCTCCTAGCCTGCGTATTCGATTTCATATTCTATTTTGGCTGTTTTTGACACCATGCCTGCCACCGAACAGTATTTTGCTTCCGACAGATGCACGGCGTCTTCCATTGCTTTGCGGGACACAGCGCCACTGACACGATATGTCAGTTTCACACGAGTAAAAACCGTGGGCGGCTCGGCAGCCCGCCCGGCGACAGCGGAAACCGTCAGTCCTGTGAACGGCTCCCGTTTCTTCTTCAAGATAGAGATGACATCGATGGCGGTGCAGCCACACAGAGCCATCAAAACCATTTCCATCGGACTGGCCCCGTGGGTTTGTGCCGCGTCGCCGTCGAGTGGGATGACGTGCCCGCTATGCGAGATTGCGTCGAAGACCATCTCGCGCTTCCATGTCGCATTGGCTTCCATTCAGGTTGCTCCTCCTGGATCACCTGTTGGGCGGTCACCGCCGATTATCGGTCGCTGGCTCGGGATGGATAAAGACGCGTGCAATCTGCGGCAGCTCCGATTTAACACGATCCTCCAACGCAGTAATCAGTGCGTGGACATCGGACATGCTGCGGTCGTCGGGCAGCGTGCAGTGGCACGAAATCTGCATTCGGTCGCGCGCCTTGGATACGACAACAGCATGCACATCCAGAATATCTGGAAACTCACTGGCCACGCGACGCAGTTCCAGTTCGATCGCGGCATCTTCGCTGCGACGGGCTTCGACTTCAATGCTGCCGCGCTCGCTTTCAATATGGGTCAGGATGGTATCGATCTCCGGGACATCAACGCGGGTTTCACTTTCGATGGTGGTAACCAGGGTGTGTGCCTCCCGAAGCGTTAGGGATTCTGGCACTTCAAGGTGCTGCTCGAGGTGCAGTTTTCCATCGTAGTGCTGAACGCTGAGATCGTGCACAGACAGATTATGACGGGCAGCGACAGCGCGGACGCGATCGAAGATGCTCTCTGAGCGGCCCACGCGCGGAACAACGTTGACCACAACGTCGGCATCCGGAAGGATGCGATGCACTGCATCCGCTACCTGTTCCTTCATTTGTTCTGTTCGCTGGAAACTCAAGTTTCTCGGCATCCCGACGGTCAGGTCGGCAAAGTAGTGATTTCCGGAGAGGCGGAGACGAAGACGCTCAATTCCAAGGCTGTCGGGCAACTGGCGCAGAGACTCGGCCACGCGGCGGCGCGTTGCAATGGGAGCGGCGTCGGTCAGAATGTCGACGGTTTGGCGTGCCAGACGCCAGCAAACTTTGAGGATGATAACCGAGACCACGACCGCCGCGAGCGGATCGCCAAACTGCAGCCAGCGCAGATGCCAATGCTGGGATGCGGCGCCAGCCAGCAAGCCTCCAATGACGGCGAGGCTCGACCAGATGTCCATACTGAAGTGCAGCGCGTCTGCTTCCAGCGCCTGGCTCATCGTTTGCCGGGCCACGCGGCCCAGCGCTCGTGAGCGCACAAAGTCCACCGCCATGGAAAGCAGCAAGACCGCAAATGGCCAGACCGAGAGGGTCAGCGGATGCGCGTGACCGAGAATTCGTTCGAGAGCTTCCGCCAGGATCCACAAGACGGAAGCGACCATGAGCAGCGTTTCAGTAAACGCAGCCAAATTTTCCATCTTCCCGTGACCGTACGCATGGGCCTCGTCGGCAGGACGATCGGAGATGGTTACGGATGCAAGGATGATGAGGGATGCGACCAGATCGAGACCGGAATGGGCGGCCTCCGACAACATGCCGATACTGCCGCTTTGCAGTCCGGTCCACAATTTCAGAAACGTCATGACCGCGGCGGCCATGACAGAGATGGAGGCGGTGCGTTTTTTTATCGCAGGATCGACCATCCTGCGGCTTGAGATGGAAATGGGGCGCTCCATTTTGCCTTGTCATCCCCCGCTGTAGGCAAATGTGGCAGCGTCAGCGTGGGGAATATTCATGCTTTCACAGCGCGGTACAGGCCCGCAATGCCAAACGTGTAGGGGGTCCACGTCGCCTGGATGAAGCCGCAGGAACACATCATCGCCAGCATTTCTTCCGGCTTTGGAAAGCGGTGCACGGAATGCGGCAGATAAGCGTACGGCGCGGAGGAACCGGAAAGGGCCTTCCCAATTCGCGGCAGAATGTGACGGAAATAAAAGTTGTAAACCTTCCCGAAGAGGCCGCCGGGTTCGTTGAAGTCCAAAATTCCCAGTTCCGCGCCGGGGAGCATCACCCGATGCATCTCCTTGAGCCCAGCTTCATAATTGGCAAGGTTGCGGAATCCAAATGCCGTGGTGATCAGGTCGATGGAGCCGTCGGGAATGGGCATGTGGAGCGCGTCCGCTTCGATGGCGACCACGGCTTTGCCGGAACATTCAGGAGAAGAGAATTTCTCTTTCGCGCGTTCGAGCATGGCATGGGCAAAGTCGAGCGCCAGGACTGGTTCAGCGCCCGCTGGACGGTGCCGCAGCAGTGCCAGGGTCATGTCTCCAGTGCCGCAACATACATCCAGAACGACGGCCTGCGGTTTTTTCAGGATGGGAGCAAACGTGCTCGCGGTTCGGCGCCACCATATGCGATCGACATTGGCTGACAACACGTGATTGAGCAGGTCGTACCGGGGCGCAATTCCGTCGAACATGCACTGCACGGCCTGGCTGGCGCTGTGCTCATCCGCGGCCCCGGGTGGCTCGGCCCCGCTGGCGGGCGCAGTCATACGCCACGTTCTTTCAGCGTTCGCAACATGGATTGAATTGCAGCCAGCAATTCCTGCTGACTGACGTCTTCGACTACGATGGCTTTGCCGATCGCTATGGGCAGAACAAAACGGCGTGCACTCTGCAAGTGTTTTTTGTCGCCAGCGGTACGTTCCAGCAAAACCTTCGCAGTAGCACGAAACCGCGGAAATGGGCCCAGGCGAAACGTCAGTTCCTCGATGCGCGTGGCTTGTTCGGGCGTCAGAGCAGATCGCGCAACCGCCAGATGCAGCGAAGCGATCATTCCCCACGCCACCGCTTCGCCGTGCAGCAGGCCGCGGTAACGCGTGGCCGCTTCAATGGCATGTCCTACGGTGTGGCCGAGATTCAATAACATTCGCTCGCCGGACTCGCGTTCGTCCGAGCTGACGATTTCCGCCTTGATGCGCACCGAGGTTTCAATTGCCCGGGTCAATGTTTCTGTTTCACCAGCCAACAAACTGTCGAGGTTGTGTTCCAGCCAGTCAAAGTAGCGGGCATCGCCGAGCACGGCGGCTTTTACACTTTCCACTGCACCGGATCGCAACTCCGCGGGGGGCAGCGTGGATAAAACCGTTGGGTCGGAAAACACTGCGACGGGCGGATGAAAACTTCCCAACAGGTTCTTGCCCATGCGAAGATTGACTCCCGTTTTGCCGCCCAGCGATGAGTCGATTTGCGAAAGATAGGTGGTGGGGACCTGAACATAGCGGATTCCGCGCATATAAATTGCGGCGAGAAAGCCGGTCATGTCTCCAATCACGCCGCCTCCGAAAGCCACCAGGAGAGCATCGCGTTTGGCGCCGGCAACGATCATTTTTTCGGCCAGATGCTCTACGGTTTTTAGTTGCTTGAATCGTTCTCCAGGGGGAATGAACAGCGGCAAGATGTCGATCTTCCTGGCTGCGAAGGAGGAGAGAAAGGTGTGCCCCCAGCGAGACCATATCTCCCGTGAAGTGACGACGAAGATCGAACGCTGTTCACCACAGGCTTTGCACACCTGGCCGGCCAGCCTTTCGAGCAGACGCGGTTGAACAACCACCGGGTAATTTACAGATGCGGTTTTGACAAGAATTGTGGACACGCTGATTTTCTATCGTATCGCAGACTGACCTCATTCGAGCGGCGATCGGAGTATCGGCACAAGAAACACCTGTTGTCTGCGTGCTATCCTCAACATCGTGGAGACGTCTTTACTGTCTGACTGGATTGTCATTGGAGCTGGAATCACGGGCCTGCGCGCAGCGCTCACGCTGGCCAAAACGGCGGAAGTGACGCTGATTACCAAGGAAGGCGCCTCCGAGTCCAACACCCATTATGCGCAAGGCGGTATTGCCGTCGCCATGGGAGGCGCGGAGGACGTCGAACTGCATGCCCAGGACACCATTCAGGCTGGCGATGGACTGGTGTTTGAGCAGGCTGCGCATCTGCTGGTCGAAGAAGGCCCTGCGCGAATCGCCGAGCTGCTGGCATGGGGAACCAACTTCGATCGCGAGGGCGACGGCTTCGGCGATCTGATGCGGACGCGTGAAGGGGCGCACAGCTTGCCCCGCATCCTGCACGCAAATGGCGATGCCACTGGCAGGGAAATTGGCCGTGCTCTCTTGCAGCGCGTGCAGCAGGAGCCGAACATTCGCCTCTACGAGCGGCTCACGACTCGGGGTCTGGTTGCTCGCGACGGCAGAATCATCGGAGTGCATGCGCTGGATGCGGCGGCCAAACCGCTGCTGTTTGTGGGACGAGGAGTGCTGCTGGCCAGCGGGGGCGCGGGTCAGGTATACAGTGACACCACCAATCCTTTGGTTGCGACTGGCGATGGTATCGCCATGGCGTACCGTGCTGGGGCCGAAGTCTCCGACATGGAGTTCTATCAGTTTCATCCGACGGCGCTGAGCGTCACCGGCGCGCCTCGTTTTCTGTTGTCGGAAGCACTGCGTGGTGAAGGCGCAGTTTTGCGCAACCATCGTGGCGAGAGGTTCATGGATCGGTACCATTCGATGGCGGAACTGGCGCCGCGTGATGTAGTGGCGCGGGCCATCATGCGCGAAGGCGGAGGCGAACGGCCTGGAGAAGCACTCCCGGTGTATCTCGACATGCGCCATGTTACCGGCAAGGACCTGCACGCCCGCTTTCCTGGCATCTCTTCATGCTTGCAAACCTATGGCTTGGATCTCGCTCGCGATTTGATCCCGGTCCGTCCGGCGGCGCACTACCTGATGGGTGGAGTCAGGACGGACTTGTTTGGGCGTACCACCCTGCCCGGTCTCTACGCGGCGGGCGAGGTTGCATGTACGGGGGTGCATGGGGCGAACCGGCTAGCCAGCAACTCTTTGCTGGAAGGACTGGTTTTCGGTGCGCGTGCGGCTGAGACGATGTTGAAGGAAGGCCCCCGCAGGGAAGCGCCGGCAACCCCAGACAAAGCCGCCGCGGCGGCCCAGAAAATTTTCTCGCCGGAGCCAGCAGCCAGCAGAGTATCCGCATTGCGGGAACGCCTGCGCGGTCTGATGTGGCTGCACGCCGGCTTGTTGCGCGATCAAGTGGGGTTGTCCGCACTGGAAGCGGAATTGGATAACATGCGTCGCGAACTACCAGCCGCCACCAACCGGGAGAACGCTGAGCTGTGCAATCTGCACACTGTGGCGGAGCTGATTGTGGCCTGCGCTTTGGCACGCAGAGAATCTCGCGGGGCCCATGCGCGCACGGATTTTCCGCAACACGATCCGGGCTGCGCCAAGCATTCGCGGATGGTGCGGGGCCATGTCGATTTCATCGACTTTTCTTAGAGGGTATTTTTGACGACTCCGGCCTGGAAAGCAGCGACCAGACGACAGAAAAGGCGACCGCCGATCCCAGCACGGCGAGCGAAACCAAAATGGAGATGGGGTAGACATTGCTTAGCATCATCTTGAGGCCGACGAAAGCCAGAATCGCCACCAATCCGTAGCGCAGTCGATGCAGCTTTTCCAGTGTCGCCGCCAATGTGAAGTAGAGAGAGCGTAATCCCATTACCGCGAAAATGTTCGAAGAATAAACGACGAAGGGATGATGCGACACGGCCAGTACGGCTGGAATCGAGTCGGTGGCAAACATCAGGTCGGTCATCTCAATAGCAATCAGCGCGACAAACATCGAAGTGACACGCAGGCGCCCGTCTTCCCGCACCAGGAAGCGCTCTCGATATTCATGGGTTGCCATGGGCAGGTGGCCGGTGAACCAGTCGATCCAGCGGGGAGTGTGGTCAGGCTCCGACTTGAGAGACTTCCAGAGCAGATGCCATGCCGTGTAGAGCAGGATCGCGCCGAAGAAATAGTTCATCCAGGAGAAGGCGCTCAGCAGTCCAATGCCGGCGAAGATCATGACGCCACGCATCGCGATGGCTCCTAGAACCCCGAAGAAAAGCAGGCTCCGCTGCCTCGCTGGTTCCAAACCGAAGGCGCGGAAGAGCACGAGAAAGACAAATAGATTGTCGATGCTGAGCGATTCCTCGATGCCATAGCCGGTCAGGTATTCCAGTGCGTATCTGTGGGACAGTACGCGGTCGACCAGCAGCGCAAACAGGAGCGCCGCCAGAATCCAGACGGCTGTCATCCAATGGGCGCGTCGGGCCAACGTCTGCTCTTCGCGCGCGTTTTTCGTAACGGCCCAGTCCACGCCTAGCAGTGCGAGGACCAATACATGGAAGAGGAGCCATAACCACAACGGCGCTCCGCCGAGCATCTGGCCATGCAAAAGATATGTGCCGAATGGCATGTATGGATGCTATCGCTGATTCAGCAAATGAATGGTTTCCAGCATCGTCTGGCCGACCACCGTCAGGCTATGGGCGCTGATCTTATCCATGGTGTCCTCGGCGGTGTGATGATACCCGTCCGGATGCAAAAAAGTATGCGGACCGTAATCATAGTCGATGATGTCCGCGCTGGGAACGCCGCGCTGAACGAAAGGCAGGTGGTCATCTTCGATCACATTCGTTGTCGCGAAAAAATAGGACGCATCGCCCTCTTGTTTGGCCGCTTTCTGCACCAGATCCAGCAGCCAGGGCGTCGAATTCTGATCGCGCGCGATGTCGAGGTCCTTGTCGCCGATCATATCCAAAAGGAGAAACGCCTGGATGCGTTTCAGCGTCCCGTCGCGGTCCCATTTTGCCGCAAGATGACGGCTGCCGTACAGGGAGTCCGTGTCCGACCACTCCTGGATCGCTTCTTCGCCATCGAAAAATACCAGCCAAATGCTGTCGCCGTCGAGCTTGCGGCCACGCAGGTAGTTTGCCATCTCGATGAGAAGCGCACTTGTCGCGGCACCATCGTTGGCGCCCACATAATGGATATCGCGCAACGGATAATTCGTCTCGTAATGCGAGGCCAACACGATCACGCCATCCTTCTTGCCTGGAAATTTCACGATGAAGTTGTGCATGGTCATGACGCCGGCAGGCGTATTCGTCGAGAAGGTATCCTCTTCGATATTGTCTTTGGCGAATTGCTTCTTTAGAAAATTTTCCGCGCAAGCATGGCCGGGGCTTCCGATCCAGCGCGGCCCGCAGTTCACAATCTGCTGCGCATACTGATAGGCGCGGTTGCCATTGAACTCGATTTGCGCAGTAGCACGGTCGCGGTGACTCGTTTGCGCCCGGACGATACCTGGAGCTTCAAGGCCGAAAACAAATATCAGACATGCCAGTATTGCCACATGCGCCAGCCGTCGCCGCATCAAACCTCCAGTTTTGCTTTCTTCCGCTTATTTCGAGTGTCGGGATGGACCATATGGGCTACGCCGATGCTGAGCAGGTACAGCGCTAACATGGGCGTCGCAAACAGGCACATGCTGAGTGGATCGGGTGTCGGAGTGATGATGCCGGCGACGATGAAAATGACCAGGATAGCGTAGCGGATGTTCTTCCACAGCCACCTGGAATTGACGATCCCAAACAACGCCAGGAAAAAGACCAGGATTGGCAATTCAAAGACGATCCCCAGACCAAGAATGACGGTGAGAAACAGTTCTGTATACTCACCGATGGTCACCATGGGGGTGAACTGTTTGCTGTAGCCGATCAGAAATTCAAGCGCGCCGGGATACACAAATCGATAGCCAAAAAACGCTCCGGTAAGGAACAGCCCTACGGTCGCGACCATGAACGGAACCAGATAGCGCTTTTCCTGCTGATACAGGCCGGGAGCGATGAACAGCCACACCTGGTACAGAATGAAAGGCGACGCGAGAATGACGCCGCCGAACAGCCCAATCTTAAGATAAAAATTGAATCCATCCATCGGATTCAGGTAGACCAGTTTCGCTGGGAGATGATGGGCCGTCAGGGCCTTGGTAAGAGGGGCGATCATCAGCGAGGCTATTCGGTCGTGAAAACCATAGGCAACAAAAAATCCAACACCGATGGAGAGCAGGGAATACACCAGGCGCTTGCGAAGCTCTTGCAAATGCTCCAGCAGGCTCATGCCGGGTAGATCGGCTCGGTCGCCCACAGCCGTGCGGGCGCGATCCAACAGGTCAACCATGGGTGATGTCCGCTGCTACAGGGGGAGCGGCGTAGGGACCAGCGAGTTCGTGTTCAGGCTTCTGGGTTGCACTCGCCGTTGGTGGAACGCTGGCTGCCGTTGCATCCGACGCCGATCCAGACTCTTCGCCGATGGCAGGCGGGACGGTTTCCACGGGTACGTATGAAGCGGCTTCCGCACCGGCATAGGGAAGGGTAGTCCGGGGTTGCGCGCCGTCGGCCGCGCGAATCGTCGGCGAGTCGGATCGCGTATCGGCTGAAAGCTCGGCATCCTTCTCGTCCCTGGAAGATTCCGATTCTGCCGGATTTCGATTCGGTATGTTCAGTGTGTCGGCGTCCAGATTTTCGATGTTGGGATACTGCCCGGCTGGAAGCGTTTCTTCCGGGTAGATGAGATCGGGCGATGAGGTCGAGACATCCGACTCAGTTGTCGCGCCAGTCGTGGACGGCTCAGTGGATGGGGTCGAGGTAGACGATTCCAACTCATTCTTGCGCATAGAAATCGTTTGCCGGTCTGACAATTCGACCTGTCGCAACTCCTCTTCAATCTGAAACTTGAATTCGTTGCTGGCACGCCTGAACTCGCCGACCAATCGGCCAAGTTGCCGCCCAATCTCCGGCAGCTTCTTGGGCCCGAAGATGATTAGCGCCAAAACGAAGATAAAGACTGTATCGGGCAGACTCATCGAGTTACATCATACTGAAGTAGCCTCAGCCGAACAAACCGTGAAATAACCTAATAACTTGTACCACCCATTGGTCCACGGCGGGCCGCAACCAGTCCCATTACAGTACGTGGGTCTATATTCCGCGGATTCACCCGGTTGCATTTCTAAAATCCCCCGTGGCAGCATCGCAAACGGTTGTAGTAACCGAAATGACGGAGGGAGTAGTGGAAATGGCCAGTCCAAATTGACGAAGCTCGAACTTCAGATTTTGGAGACACTTTGGACACACCCAAAATGTGGCCGGAAGAAATCTTGGAACGTCAGGAAAATGCCCATTTGCAGGCCTGTTCGATATGATCTCTTTGTATGTCTGTCTATGGCGGGTGAGGTGTATCAGTGTTGCTGCAGCGACTAAGAAGTGAAGTCCTCCGCGCCAATCAGGAGATTGTGCGGCTGGGGCTGGTGATGGACACGTTTGGCAATGTGAGCGGCATTGACCGCAAACAGGGTCTGGTCGCCATCAAGCCCAGCGGCGTGGCGTATGAATCTCTGAAGCCGGAAGACATGGTGGTCACCGATCTGGAGGGAAAGATTGTGGAAGGTACGTTGAGACCTTCGTCCGATCTGGCCACCCACCTTGTGCTCTATCGAGCTTTCCCTGAAATTGGCGGCGTGGTCCACACGCATTCTGAGTATGCGACGGCGTGGGCGCAGGCGAGGAAGCCGATCCCGTGTTATGGCACTACTCACGCGGATTATTTTCACGGCCCGGTCCCTGTGACCGAGATGCTGCGCGCCGACGAAGTTGGAGATGACTATGTGCGCAACACAGGCGAAGTGATCGCGCGCTGTTTCCGTGAACTCGATCCATTGTCCATTCCCGCAGTTTTGGTGGCCGGGCACGCGCCCTTCTGCTGGGGAAAGTCGATAGAGGATGCGGTGCATCACGCGGCGATCCTGGAATACGTCGCCCGGCTAGCTCTGCACATGGAAACGCTCGCTGGTTCCAGTGCAGGGATTCCGCAACACCTGTTGGATCGGCATCACAAGCGCAAGCACGGCGCGAACGCCACCTATGGGCAAGCGACCCAGAAAGACGGGGAGGCCTAGCTCCGCATGATGGTTTCCGCAAGCGCATCCAGCATTGTTTCCGGGTCATCCATGCTGGCCATGTTGCTGACTCCGCCGCCGCATGGGCAACTGGCGCACCTGACACCGCTGGATGTTGCGGTGATCGCGATCTATTTCACGATGGTGCTGTTTATCGGTTTCTATCTCCGGCAGAGCAGCAACACTAGCGAACAGTTTTTTCTGGCCGGGCGGGAGATGACGGCATGGATTGCGGGGCTGAGTTTTGTCTCGGCGAACATGGGTTCGCTGGAGCTGATGGGCTGGGCCGGGTCGGCGTATCAATACGGCATTCTGGCCACGCACTGGTACTGGATCGGCGCCATCCCGGCGATGTTGTTTCTCGGCCTGGTGATGATGCCGTTTTATTACGTCTGCAAGACGCACTCGGTGCCAGGTTATTTGAAGTTGCGCTTTGGCGAGTCCAGCCGCATTCTGGCGGCTTTCTCCTTCGCCATTGAAATGGTCCTGATGAGCGGCGTGAACATGTTCTCCATGGCCGTGGTGATGAAGGTGGTGCTGGGCTGGGACATCACCTTCAGCATCCTGATGTCGTCGCTGGCGGTGGCGGTTTACGTGGGGCTGGGCGGGTTGCGTTCGGCGATTTATAACGAGGTGCTGCAGTTTGTGCTGATCTGGGCAGGGGCGCTGCTGGTGCCGATTCTGGGGCTGGTGGAGGCCGGGGGCTGGCACAAGATGGTGGCCCGGATCGCCAGCAATTATCGGGGCCAGGACTACGTCCATCTGTGGCGCGATACGGCTCACTTCAGCGCCAACCCGATGGGCGTGCATTGGACAGGCATCGTCTTCGGGCTGGGATTTGTGATTTCTTTCGGTTACTGGACGACGGACTTTCTGGTGGTGCAGCGGGTGCTGGCGGCGCGCAACCTGCGCGCCGCCCAGATGGCCCCGATCATCGGCTCCTTCTTCAAGATGGCGGTGCCTTTTATCGTGATCCTGCCCGGGTTGCTGGGACTGGTGGTATTGCAAAATCCCGACGGCACGCTGTTGCATCTAGTGGGCGAAAACCATGTCAGCGTGGCCAATCCGCACAGCTTCAATGAAGTGCTGCCGCTGATGATGGTGCGCTATCTTGGCCCCGGGCTGCTGGGACTGGGCATCACCGCGCTGATGGCCGGATTCATGAGCGGCATGGCGGGCAATGTGAGCGCCTTCGCCACGGTTTGGACCTACGACCTTTACCAGCCGCTGATTCGCAAGCGCGCCCCGGACAGCCACTATGTCGCCATCGGCCGCTGGGCCACGGTGCTGGGCGTGGCGGTGTCGATTGGCGCGGCCTATCTGGTGATGCACGCGGCCGGCATCATGGACTATGTGCAGGCGCTATTCAGCTTCTTCATTGCGCCGCTGCTGGGGGCCATCCTGCTGGGCATGTTCTGGAAGCGGGCCACCGCGGCGGGCGGCTTCTGCGGGCTGTTGCTGGGCATCCTGAGTTCGGTGGGCCTGTTTGTGTGGGTGCGGATGGACCCCTCGGCGCTGTCCATGGTCGCGCTTTCGCCGGATGCCAAGAGCATGGCGGAAAATCTGTATCGCGCGCTGTGGAGCTTTTTGATCGCGGTCACGGTCACGGTCGCGGTCAGTCTGTTTACCCGGCCCCGGCCGATGGCGGAGCTGGAAGGGCTGGTTTATGGCGTCACCAAACTTCCGTTTCAGGAGCCGGTGCCGTTCTATAAGAACCAGTGGTTCTGGGCGGTGGTGGTAGTGATTCTGTTCGCGGGGCTGAACATATTGTTCTGGTAAGCGGGAGCGACGGGGAAGAGTGGAACATGGGAATGCGCGGTCTGGGAATTCGCGGGGAAATTCCGATCTGGTTTTTTGTGGGCGTGCTGCTGACCATTTACGGCGCGCTGATTGGCGGGCACGGCGTCTATGCATGGATCACGCACCAGCGGGACCCGGTGATGCTGGCGGGTTTGCATGCTCCGGTCTGGTGGGGCGGTATCCTACTGGCGCTGGGACTGGTGTATTGCGTGAAGTTTCTGCCCGGCAAAGGAAATTAACGGAACACTATGTACACAGGAGCGAACAATGAGCGGCAGGCAGATGACATTTGGAATGATCGTTGGCAATCGCGGATTTTTCCCCGGCCACCTGGCCAAGGAGGGTCGCGAGGAGATGATGAAGGTTCTGGACGGCGCGGGAATTCGTGTCGTCGCGCTGACTCCGGAAGAGTCGAAATACGGCGCCATCGAAACGCACGAGGAGGCGCGCCGCTGCGGCGACCTGTTCCGTCAGCATCGCGATGAGATTGATGGCGTGATTGTTACTCTGCCGAACTTTGGGGACGAGCGCGCCATCGCCGACGCCATGCGCTATTCGACTTTGAAAGTGCCTGTGCTTGTTCAGGCTACGCCCGACAAGACCTCCAAGATGTCGATTGCGTTTCGTCGCGACAGCTTCTGCGGCAAGATGTCGGCGTGCAACAACCTGATGCAGTATGGCATTCCCTATTCGCTGACGAAGTTACATACGGTTTCGCCCAGTTCCGACGGGTTCAAACAAGATCTGGCATGGTTCAGCTCCGTTTGCCGCGTGGTGCGTGGGCTGACCAACCTGCGTATCGGATCCATCGGCGCGCGGCCTGCCGCCTTCAACACCGTCCGCTATAGCGAGAAGCTGCTCGAAGCCAGCGGCATCTCGGTCGAGCCGATCGATCTCTCAGAGATCCTGGGTCGCATCGACCGCCTGAAGGATGGCGACAGCAACGTCGAAGCGAAACTTGCAGCCATAAAAAAATACGTGAAGACTGGCGAGGTTCCAGAGCCGGCTTTGATTAAAATGGCCAAGCTGGGCTGGGTGATCGAACAGTGGATGCAACAGACGCAGACCACCATCAGCGCCGTGCAGTGCTGGACCGCGCTGGAAGAATATTTCGGCGTCGTGCCCTGTACCATCATGAGCATGATGAGCGAGAACCTGATTCCCTCTGCATGCGAGGTGGACGTCGTTGGCACGCTCAGCATGCACGCGTTGGCACTGGCTTCTGAAACGCCCAGCGCGCTGCTCGATTGGAACAATAATTATGGCGACGATCCGGACAAGGCCGTCTGCTTCCACTGTTCCAACCTGCCCAAGCATTTTTTCAACGATGTCATCATGGATTTTCAGGCCATCATCGCCGGGACGGTGGGTAGGGAAAATACGTTCGGCACCTGCGTCGGACGTGTGAAGGCGGGCGCGATGAGCTACGCGCGTTTTTCCACCGACGACCGCCATGGCGAGATGCGAGGTTATGTCGGCGAAGGCCGATTTACCAATGATCCACTGGAGACTTTTGGTGGCGCGGGCGTGGTAGAGATTCCGCAGATGCAGCAGTTGCTTCGCTTCATCTGTGAAGAGGGCTTCGAACATCACGTCGCCGCCAACTTCTCCAACAGTGCTCGCGCAGTATATGAGGCGGCCAGCAATTACCTTGACTGGAACATGTACTTCCACGGACCTGAAGGAGAGTAATCGAATGGCGATTGTTGCCGGTATAGATTTTGGAACGCTCAACGTGCGCGTGTCGATTTTCGACAGCGCGCGCGGGAGGCTGGCTACTGCGGTCGCGGAATATCCGCTGCACCGCAAACGGGAAGACCCGGACTACGCCACGCAATCGCACAGCGACCAGATGAACGCACTGGTGAAGGCCGTGCATCAGGCCATTGCAGAGGCTGGCGTGCCGGGCGATTCGATTGCAGCGATTGCGCTCGACACCACAGGGTCAAGCGTGATTCCCGTGGATGCCCACATGCAGCCGCTGGGCGAGTACTACCTGTGGTGCGATCATCGCGCCAAGTCCGAAGCGCAGGAGATCACCCAGCTTGCCCACCGGCAAAACATTGAAGCCATCGAGTGGTGTGGTGGCGTGTATTCCCACGAGTGGGGCTTTGCCAAACTACTGCACTGGCTCCGCCATAACCCCGAAAAGCGCACGCAGTTTGCGAGCGCCTTCGAGCACTGCGATATGGTCGCGGCCACACTCGCCGGCGTAACCAATCCAGCAAAGGCAGTACGCAGCGTCTGTGCGTTGGGCCACAAATGGATGTGGAACCCACGCTGGGGTGGGTTTCCACCGCAAGAATTTCTCTCGGCGCTCGACCCGCTGCTGGACGGCGTTCGGGAGAAACTGCAAAGCCCCGTCGAGACCTCAGACCATCTGGCTGGTTATCTAAGTCAGTACTGGGCAGAACAGTTGGGACTCAAGCCAGGGATCCCGATCCCGGTCGGGGCCTTCGATGCCCATTGGGATGCCATTGGCGCGGGCATTCGTGAGGGCGACGTCGTCAATGTCGTCGGCACTTCCACCTGCATCATTGCTATTTCCAAGGAGACAACGCTGGTTCCCGGCGTCTGCGGCATCGTTCCGGGCAGCGTACACCCGGCCTACACCGGCATTGAAGCGGGGCTCTCCGCAACTGGAGATATCTTCGATGCGATTGCGCAGCGCGCCGGGACCAGCGTAAAGGAACTATCGAAAGGTCTGGAAAACTATCGAGCGGGCCAGACCGGCCTGCTGCGGCTGAGTTGGGACAATGGCGATCGCACTGTGCTCGTGAATGCTGAATTGGGGGGTGTCACGCTGGGCTGGAACCTGCTGCACACCGCGCAGGATGAACTCTTCGCCGCCATCGAAGGTACTGCGATGCACACCCGTATTATTCTTGATCGCATGGCCGAGCATGGCGTTCGCATCGACCGCGTCATCAATGCTGGCGGCGTGCCACAGAATAGCGTCGTGTTGAATCAGGTGTACGCCAACGTGCTGGGTAAACCCGTGCTGGTGCCGGATGGCGTGCCGACCAGCCTAGGCTCCGGCATCATGGCGCTGTTGGCCGCGGGCGCTTACTCTTCCATTGAAGATGCGCAAGCAGCCTTGTGCCTGCGTCACAAAACATTCATTCCGCAGCCGGGTGCTGTTGCTATCTACGAGAAGATTTATCCGCTCTATCGCGATATCTATTTCGCCCTGGGTCAGCGCAGCGCAGTTGGTGTGCCACTAGGCAATGTACTTCCGGGGTTGCGTCGAATTGCCGACGAGGTACGTTCGGAATAGTTCCGGCAACTCCGAAGGGATTTCCTCCAGAGCGGATTGACAGCAGGTGTAGTTATTTGTGAAAGGGAGTCATTCTGAACCCTTCGGCTACGCTCAGGGCACGCTCCGCGCAGCGGAGTGAAGAATCCAGACGATATGCGCCTGGTCATTGCCGCCGTAACCCTCTGGATTCTTCGCCTCGCTCAGAATGACTCATCTCATTTTTACTACAGTATCTGTAAATCTGCTCTAGGAGTGTGTCGGGCATAGATTGGTGACGGAGTCTACAGCAGGGGTGGGGCGTTTTGTTTTAGTTTTAATTCATGGGCCAGAACTTCATTTCTGACACGGTCAACCAGACGCTGCTGTTTCCGCCTTCGCTTCACGACTGGCTTCCCGAGGGCCACTTGGCCCGCTTTCTCCTGGATGTGGTATCGGCGCTGGACCTGAGCGCCATCTACAAGTCCTATCAGGACAAGGATGGCCGCGGGCAGGCGGCCTACGCGCCGGAGATGATGGTCCGTCTGCTTCTGTACGGCTACG
>JAKAAZ010000072.1 GCA_021802085.1 Acidobacteriota bacterium | reverse complement strand
GAATGGAACTATGAGATTCTGCCGCGTAAGTGAAATTGTTATTTCTTAACACTGCCTTAAGATTTTTTTGAACCAAACTTTGCGCTTGATTTCGGAATCCTGCAACACATGATCGACACCGCCGCGGCAGAGTAGAATATTCACGATTTCGACTAACCCCTTGGCCGGTTTTGAAGCGTCCACATGCGGTCGGCTTTAAGGCGATCGCATGTGGCACTCGCCTGGAGAAAATAAGGTTCAGATATTTGGAGGGTAAGGATGTTGAAGCTGAAAGTTCGTGCCTTGTTTGCTATGTCTGCATTGGTCGTGTTCGGCTCTGTACCCGGACTGGCGCAATCCGGCGCGCCTGAAGTCAGCTCGCCCGATCATCGGATCACTCTGCGCTTTGCCGTCGTGCCCGGCAAGGGGCCAGCCTCTGGAGAAGGGCAGTTGGTGTATTCGGTTACCTTCCGCGGCAAACCAGTCCTTGAAGACTCCGCATTGAGCTTGCAGTTGGCGAATCAGCCCCCACTCGGCACTGCGGTGCACATCGCCAGCAGTACCGCAGGCTCGGGCGTGGATGACTACGCGCTGCTGGCAGGCAAGACCTCCGCCGTGCAGGATGCATACAACGATGTGACGGTGCGGGTGGCGGAAGGCGCGAGCCCCGGCCGCAATTTCGCGGTCGAAGCTCGTGTGTACAACAGCGCTGTGGCCTTCCGTTATCAAGTGCCGCAGCAGGCCGCGCTCGCTCGCTACCAACTCACGCAGGAGGACACGGAGTTTCATTTGAGTGACGACGCCACGGCTTGGGCAATCCGTCTGCCGAACTACCAGACTCCATACGAAGGCGAATACATGCGCCAGACGGTAAGCGCGCTGAGCAACGAGGGCGGCGTGCGCAGCGATATCCTCAACGGCGCACCGATGCTGCTGCACCTGCCTGGAGTGGCATGGGCCGCCATCTGTGAAGCAGACACCGAGGGCAACAGCGCGATGTATCTTGAAGCCGTCCCTGGCGACTGGAAAAATCATTCCCTGATGACCAAGGTTTCTCCGCCCGTCGATGGTCATGGCCCCGCAGTCGATGCGAGCCTGCCCCACCATAGCGCCTGGCGCGTATTGCTGCTTGGCGATACGGCGGGGGCGCTGATTGAATCGAACGCGATCAGCGATCTGAATCCGCCGAACCGCATCGCGGATACCAGCTGGATCCATCCGGGCAAAGCTTCGTGGGATTGGTGGAGTGGCGATCTTGACCCTGACGGGAGGCCCGCATATACCACCAAGAACATGGAGTATTATGTCGACTTCGCCGCCAAGTCCGGCTTTCCGTACATGATGCTCGACGCCGGCTGGTCAGCGCGCGACGACATCACCAAGCTGAATGGCAGCGTAGACGTGCCGGAGTTGGTGCGTTACGCCGCGAAGAAAAACGTAAAGGTGTGGATCTGGGCCCACTCGAAAGCGGTTGCCGCACAGATGCAAACCGCATTTCCCCTATATGAGAAGTGGGGCGTGGTCGGCGTCAAGGTCGACTTTGTGCAGCGCAATGACCAGAAGGGCATCCAGTTCTACTACGACGTAGGGAAGTTCGCCGCCGAGCATCATCTCATGCTCGATTTTCACGGTGCGACGCCACCCTGGGGCATTGAGCGCACGTATCCGAACATACTCAACTATGAAGCCGTGCTCGGTCTCGAATACAACAAAGTGACCCGGCGCGACGGCCCACTCAACCGCACTGTCTACCCTTTTACGCGCATGTTGAGCGGTCCACTCGATTACACTCCGGGCGGTTTTGACAACGTGACGGAGGAGGATTTCGTCCCCCGTTCTGTGCATCCCATGGTGGTTGGAACGCGCGCTCAGCAGTTGGCGCTATACGTCGTCTTTCGAGCGCCTTTCGAGATGATTTCCGATGCCCCTTCCGCATACGCGAATCAGCCCAGCTTCCAGTTCCTGCGCGATGTGCCCGTGGTTTGGGATGCGACCCGCGTACTGGATGGTGATCCGGGCGAATTCATCACGGTCGCAAGGCGGCATGGCCGCGATTGGTACCTGGGTAGCATTACCAACTGGAGCCCGCGTACGCTAACAGTTCCGCTCGATTTTCTCGGCGGCGGTGCTTACACTGCGGAGATTTACGAGGACGCCCCCGATGCCGCACAACATCCGAAACACGTATCGATCCGCAAGCAAACAGTTCACAGCAGCGACACGCTGACACTGCCTCTTGCCAAAGGCGGTGGCTGTGCCATACGCTTCGTGTCGGCCAGTTAGAATCTGCTGCAGCCGCGAATAGAGACGCGACAAAGGCTCTTCGAACTCGCCTGAACTTATCGCGCGTGCCTGAAACACGTTTCCCTGGGCGGCACGATGATTCTGAATCTTCTATCTTTTTGATAGCGACATGCATTGTTTCCTCGGGCTCGACATCGGATCATCGGCAGCAAAAGTTGGACTCGTCCGCGAGACCGGAGAATTACTGGCGACCGCAAACTATCCGTATGCTACGGCTGAGCCTCGCCCAGGCTATAAAGAACAGAACCCGTCCGACTGGTGGGACGCGGTCATCCATGGCGTTCGCGAAGTTCTTGGCATTGTGGAGAACGCCTCCGTCCTGGCCGTAGGGATCACAGGCTATATTTCCAGCCTTACTTTTATCGATGCTGAAGGCAGACCGCTTCTGCCGTCGATCGGCTTTCAAGACCAGCGTGCAGTTGCGGAAGTGGGCCGCCTCTATGAAACCTACAGCCGGCCGGCATTGGCCCAACTGCTGGGCGTCGATCTGCCCCCTGCGCCTACCTGGCCGTTGCCCAGGCTCCTCTGGATGCGGAAACACGAACCAGCCTTACTCGACCGCGCGCACTATCTCCTGCAAGCCAAGGACTACATCAATCTGCAACTCACGGGTGAAGTTGCGAGCGATCCATCCAGCAATCGAGGTATGGTCGATTTTTCTGTCAATCGCCCTGCGACCGATGTCTTCACAAAGCTCGATCTTCCAAACCTTCTCCCGCCGCTCTTCGCACCGGAGCAGATCATCGGAAAAGTTACACAAGATGCCGCGCTCGCCACAGGGCTCAAAGCCGGAGTTCCTGTCATTGCCGGCTGGAATGATCTCAACGCCTCTGTGCTGGGAAGCGGAGTTGTGCGAAGCGGGCAAGCTTTCGATGTAACTGGAACGAGCGAACATATCGGTATTGTCACCACCGTGCATTCTTCTACGGAACAGCTGATTTGCGCACCCTACTTGCCTGGGAAAAAATTGTTATACGGTGTGATCTCGTCGGGTGGAGGCTCACTTCAGTGGTTCACTCAGTTTTCAGGTAAATCGATCGACGAGTTGCTCGCCAACGCAACGCCGACTGCCGATGGATTGCTGTTTTTGCCGTATCTGGAAGGAGAACGTTCTCCGATTTGGGATCCACATGCCTCGGGCGTTCTTCTCGGACTGCGCACCGTCCACAATCAAGGCAATGTGGCGCGTGCAATCCTCGAAGGCGTTGCGTTCGCTCTGAGGCAGAATCTTGAACTCATAGAAGCCCATGCGCTTATCAGACCGGAAATGCTGATTACTTCCGGCGGAGCTTCAAGAATTCAGCTATGGAATCAAATCAAAGCCGATATTTGGAACAAGGACGTTGTTACTCTGCGCAATCCACACGCCGGAATCCAGGGTGCTGCCATCTTAGCTGCAGTTGCAGTTGGAGTGTACTCCGACCCTGAGATTGCCGCAGGCCAAATGACCCAGGGGACAGAATATTTCCATCCATCGTCCGGCCAGCGCGAATATTTGAATCGAATGTATGCACTGTACTGCGAGATGTATCCCGCGCTGCACGGAACACTTTCCCGGCTGAGTGCCGAAACTCAACCCAAAGCAAATGAGGCGAGCGATATGGCGCGCCAGCAACAAGCCGTTGTCTTCGGCGCAGGAAAAATCGCGCGCGGCTTCATTGCACATCTGCTTACCCTCTCCGGGTATTCGATAACTTTTGTCGAAAAAAATCCGGGACTTGTCGATGCTTTGCGCCAGCGAGGCAAGTATTCCGTGCATATCATGGGCGCACCCGAGAAGAATATTACGATTCGAGATTTCCGTGTCTGCCAGACCAGCGAAGTGGGCGCAATTGCCGAGGCAGTCGCAAACGCTTCCGTGGTATTCGTCTCGATCGGAGGACCCAACCTGCCGCAGATCGCACCCCTGTTGGCGGCAGGGCTGAACAGGCGTACTACCGGCCTGAACATCATTCTCGGGGAAAACTATTTCCAACCCGCTCAATGGCTGCGCAAACTCATCTCCGAATTTCTGCCGTCGGCACGGCAAGAATGGTTTGCGCGCGAGGTTGGAATTATCGAAACGATGATTCTTCGCTCAACTATTGAACCTACGGACGATATGAAGGCGAACGATCCTTTGAGTCTCCAGGCGCAGGACATGTGGGAAATGCCCGCGGACAAAGAAGCATTTGTCGGCGATATTCCTTCCATTCAAGGCCTTTCGCCAAAGGAAAACTTTCAGGGCGGTCTTATCCGAAAATTGTTTACTTATAACTGCATCAATGCCGTCATCGCTTATACAGGACATCTGAAAGGGTATTTGCTATTAAGCGACGCGGCCAATGACCCGGAAATCGTAGAACTGGCGCGCAGCGCATATCGGGAAGCGAACGGCGCCCTCTGCGAACGCTATGGATTCGACCACGAGGAGCAAAGACAATTCGCGGAGTCCGCCATCGCCAAGTATCAAAAGCGAGAAATTGTCGATCCAATTGAACGGAATGCGCGCGATCCGCTTCGCAAGTTATCCCGGAATGACCGGCTAATTGGTCCTGCATGTCTGGCCCTCGAATACGGTGTTAAGCCGGTCGCACTCAGCCGTGGGATCGCCGCCGCCTTTCTCTACAACTCCCCCCAAGACCCCTCCAGCGCGTCTCTTCAACGAATTGTTCGTGAAAAGGGCATCCGAGCCGCCCTCAACGACGTGTGTAAAATCGAGAGCGACGGTGAATTGGCGGACTTGATCGTCAGTAGCTATCAGAAATTGAGTAATTCCATCATGGTTAGGTAGGAGTATTGCAGGATGAGCGATTATACATCTCACACTATCGAGGGAACCCCGCAGCTTATCGCAGATTATGCTTGCCATACTGGAGAAAACCCACTGTGGCACCCAATGGAGAAGCGCCTGTATTGGTGCGACATTCCGAACGGACGTATTTTCCGTTACGACCCCGCTGCCAACGTGCATGAGATGTGTTTCGAAGGTGAGCCGGTCGGGGGCTTCACCATTCAGAGCGATGGCGCCCTGTTACTATTTATGGCCTGCGGCGCAATTGCCCGTTGGCAAAATGGCATCCTGACCACAATCATTGAGTCCATCCCGGAAGAAGCAGATTCGCGCTTTAATGACGTAATCGCCGATCCTGTCGGTCGAGTGTTTTGCGGCACCATGTCCTCACCGAGCCATAAGGGAAGGCTGTATCGCCTCGATCGTGATGGCACTCTGACGGTGATGCTGGAAGGAATTGGCTGCTCGAATGGAATGGCGTTCACCCACGATCAGCGTCGGATGTATTACACCGACTCCTACGCACATGAGATCTATATTTTTGACTACGACAAAGAGACAGGGTCGTTAGCGAACAAACAACTCTTCGCGAAGGTTTCTGAAGCAGAAGGTTTTCCCGACGGGGCAACCATCGATGCGGAAGGTTTCCTTTGGTCGGCCATGTGGGATGGCAGCTGCTTGATTCGCTATACTCCCGACGGCAAGGAAGACCGGCGAATTTCCATACCTGCCAAGAAGGTATCCAGTTTGACCTTCGGCGGAGATATGTATTCCGATATCTATATAACTACCGCCGCAGGAGATGAGAGAGGGAAGGACGATCAATACGCTGGAGCGCTTTTCCGCTTGAGAACTGGAATTCGCGGTGTCAAAGAATACTTTTCAACGATCGGCTCTTGAGCATCGCTGTCTTTCGTCAACTTCAAAGCCAAGATGGATCGCTTCCAGCTGGAACGGATTACTTGGTTCCACGGTCAGTCTCGAACATTGCCATTGCCTCGATTTCGATCAGCAGGTCGGGGCGGCACAAAATTGCCTGAATCCCCGTCGATGCCGGCAGCGGATCGAGCCCGCGTTCACGGAAGAACCGCGTGCGGACCTCATTGAATGCATCGTAGTCGCGCTCAATATCGCGCAGATAGCAGCTCGTCCGCACCACGTCCTTCCAGGTGGCGCCTTCGGCGGCCAGCAGGCCGGTAATATTGTGCAGCGTTCTCTGGGTCTGGGCGCGGAAATCCCCGATATGGACGGTTTTGCCATGTTCATCAATGCTGGCAGTGCCGGAGATCATCAGGATCGTGACCCCTTTAATGTCCAGCCGCAGACCGCGCGAGAAGGACGATGGCTTTGCGTATTCATAGGCCTCGTTCAGCACCCGCGGTTCCGTGATGGCCTTTTTGGACACCGGAGTATGGGTTTGTTCCGGCGCGACGATCGTTTCTGTTGAAGACATGCAGTACCACCTTCTCGATTCGGATTTTGAAGCTGCTCGTCGGCGAGGGAGCCGATGTGGAAATTTCTTGTATCGAACGCAGCAAGTGGACGATCCCCGCTGCTTTGCTGCTTATGCGGCGTGGATGCGATAGCCATCCGGGTCTTTGCCTCGCACTCGCCGCCACCATACCTGGAATGTGGGCACGTTGACAGTGACGATAAAGAGTTTTCGCAAGCTGTCGGGTGGGCACTGGAGTGGACGCACGCCGTGCCACGAGTGGTCCGTCCGCTGAAAAAACAGACTCTCATTGCCGCGTGGAACCAGTGCCGCGGCAACCTTCAGTTCGTCGAAACTTGGGGCGGAATGCGGCTTGCACCGGCCTTCATCATCCAGCATCAGAATTTGGCCTCCCCAGGTCGTATCCCAATTTTCTTCCGTGTTGAAATAAAAAATGTGCGTGGCCAGCTTGCGCCGAGCATCGCAGTGGGGCGAGACGGAACAGCCCTGCCAGGCGTAGTACCACTCCAGCGTCAGGATGAATTTTTGCGGCCCCAGCATCCGGCGAAGAAAGGACTGGTAGACATCGCTATTTAGCTCGGCGACGAACTCCTTCCAGGGTCCCGGCAACTCCATTCCCGGCCTGTAGTGCAGGATGTACCGGTCGTGCGGGGCCTGTCCATGGCCTCGTTTGACCCCTACCTTGCGGTCGAACAGCTCCACTTCCGGCATGGCGTTTCTAAGGCTGTCGAAGCCCTCCTGCGATAGCGCCGCTGGAATGCTGACCCAGGGATAGGGTGACTGCGCACGAAATGTTTCAGGGGAAATGGCCTCTATATGTTTCTGGTCGAGATAGGTCATACCAAACCTCCGAATGCAGACACTCTGGTATACGATCTCATTCCTGCGCGCATTCCTCCGTGACGTACATCACAACACCTCCAGAGGGCAATTCCGGCCAACGGCGCGCGCTTTGCAGCGGCGAACTGGCCGGTGGACTGTGTGGAGTGTTCGGAAGCTAGCGCCGGGCGGTGTTGGTTGGCACGGGCTTGGGATGCGGATCGGTCTGTGCGTGGAGCGCCTGCAGATCCAGAATGACGATGCGATGGCCATGAATGGCCACAATCTCCTGTTGCACCAGTTTTTGCAGACTGCGCGTGACCACCTCCCGTACCGAACCGAGCCGCGACGCCAGCTGCGTGTGTGACAGTGGCAGAGAAAACGAGACGCCATCCTGCAGCTTGGGATTTTTCCGCCGGGCCTCCTCAAGCAGCAGCGTCGCCAGCCGCTGGGTCACATCCTTCAGTGCAAGTTGTTCGGCCAGGGAAGCGACTGTGCGCAACTTCCTGGCCAGGATTGCCAGTGCCGTCAGTGCCGCCTCGGGATGTTGCAGTAGAAACCGCCGGACATCGTCTTTCGCCAGAAACAGCAATTCCGAATCTTCTTCCGCCATGGTGGTGGAAGGATACGGACCGCCATCGAACACGGGTACCTCGGCCAACATGCCGCCTACGCCCTCCACATGGATGGTCTGCTCGCGGCCATCGACGTTTTCACGGAAGGCGCGCACAGAGCCCGAAAGCACAACATACATTCCTTCCGCCGGCTGGTTGGCGGTAAATAAAATCTGACCCCGTTGCAGTTTGCGTTCGCGGCCTTGGACCGCCAGTTCCGCCAGAGCGCCGACGGGAAGGTTTTGAAACCAGGCGGACTTGGCCAGAACTTCCATGCGGCGATCGAGAGACATAGCGCCATCTTGCCGCATGGGTGCCGAGATTGGCAATCACTGGCAATAGTCCCGTCGGTCGAACGATCATGCCAGCCGGTGATTTAAGTCACTGAGTTGGGTGCTAGCGATCACTACAGTCGCAGTTAGGAGATTTACATCATGGTCATCACATCGGAAACACAAGTTCGCGACATTGCAGTCGAATATCCAACCACGATCCCGGTTCTGGAGCGTCTCGGCATCGATTTTTGCTGCGGAGGGAAACATACGTTGGCGGAAGCCTGCACCAAGCGCGATGTCAACCTTGCGCCCGTGCTGGAGGAACTGGAACACCAGCAGCGGCAAACAAACACTCCCGACGTGCAGTGGCAGAAGGCTCCATTGAAGGAGCTGGCCGACTACATTGTCGGCAAACATCACGCATTTACGCGCAACCAGATCCAGCTAATCGGCGGTCTGATGGCGAAAGTGGAGGCCCGCCACGGGGAACACCATCCCGAAGTCTTCCAGATCAGCAAGGTCTTCGCCGTGGTCAGCGCCGAGCTGGCACACCACTTTGTTTGCGAAGAAACCATCCTGTTTCCTTATATAGGGAAGCTGGAAGGCAACCGGCAAGCGGCTTTGCCGCCCATGTTTGGCAGCGTGGAGCAGCCCATCACGCGCATGATGGCGGACCACGACCAGGCGGGCGAGGAGTTGCGCGAACTGCGCGGCCTGACCGGCAATTACACGCCGCCGACCGCAGCCTGCCCCACGTGGCGCGCTCTCTATCGCGCACTGGAAGACCTGGAGCAGGACCTGCACCAGCACATTCATCTGGAGAACAACATCCTGTTCCCGCGCGCTCTTGCGCAAGCGAAGGGGACGGCGTGAGTGCGCCGCTTGCATCGCTGGAGCAGCCGGTGAATGCGCAGCGGGTGGCAATGGAGCGGCACAGCCAGCGGCTGGTGACCGCCTTCATCGCCAGCGGGATGCTGTTCATGCTGCTGCCGGGGACATTTCTGGGAGTGTGGAACCTGATTGGCATCTCTCAGCAGCGCACGCTCGGCAGCCTGTCTCAAGCATGGTTGCAGGCGCATGGCCAGGCACAAATCTTCGGTTGGGTTGGCTCCTTCATTCTGGGAATTGGATTTTATTCGCTGACCAAAATGCAGAGCACGCTGAGCTTTCCGGTACGCGCGGCGTGGACTTCGTGGGTTATGTGGACACTGGGGATTGCGATGCGCTGGATCGGCGGTGTTACAGGTTGGCAATGGAGAATTTTGCTGCCACTTTCCGGAGTGCTGCAACTGATCGCCTGCCTGCTGTTCTATCGCGCCGTTCGGCGTCATCGGCCCGCAGACCCGGCGCATCGCACGGAAGCCTGGATGGTAGTCGTGATCGCGGCAACCATTGCGTTTCTGGTTGCGGTTGCGGTAAATTGTGCCGCATTGGTCCGGCTGGCTCTCTATGGAACATCGCCCGCGCTGCCGCATGTTTTCGATCAGCAGCTTGTGGTACTGGCGGTCTGGGGCGTTTTGGTACCTACGATTTGGGGTTTCAATGCGCGCTGGCTGCCGGTATTTGCCGGATTCAGGAAGCCTGACGGCATTCGTCTGCTGGTGGCGTATGGGCTAAGTGTGGCAGGCGTAGTTGCCGTCTTTCTGCAATGGCTGCCCATAGCTGCCGTCCTATTTCTGTTGGCAGCTTTATTGGCGATCGATGCGCTGCACGTGTGGGAGCCAGCCGTCCAGCCAGCAAAACTGCTGCATGTCCACAGGACATTTCCGCTGTTCATCCGCGTCGCGTATGTCTGGCTTGTAGTGTCATGCGTGCTGGATGCGCTCGCGGTGCGCTACGACCATGCCGGCGGCATTTGGGGAGCCAGCCGCCATGCGCTGACGGTGGGGTTTGTTGCGGGCATGGTCTTCGCCATCGGCCAGCGTATTCTGCCGGCCTTTTGCGGTATGCGCGTGCTGTGGAGTACGCGGCTAATGTTCTGGTCGCTGCTGCTGTTGCATGTCGGCTGCTTACTGCGCGTCACGCTGGAACCGCTTGCGTATGAGAGCTATTGGAATTTTGCATGGAAATTGCTGCCGTACTCCGCAATCGTGGAGTTGACCGCAGTCGTGCTGTTCGCCGTCAACATCGCGGCAACGCTGTTGCATCCACCCGCCCATCTTCGCCCTGAAATTCATTCTCCATTGCCCACACGAGGCGCTGCTTGAACTTCCATTCAGTGCTCCAGAAAGAATGCAAACGGGGTATGCTTTCGGTATGGAGTTTCGGGGGTAGACCATGAACATTGCAGCAAACGTGACGGAACTGATTGGGCGGACACCGCTGGTGCAGTTGAACCGCGTGACGGAAGGGTGCCAGGCCAGGGTGGTGGCCAAGCTGGAAAGCTCCAACCCGTTGAGCAGCGTCAAAGACCGCATCGGGCTGGCGATGATTGAAGCGGCGGAACGCGAAGGCAAGATCGCGCCGGGCAAGACGGTGCTGATTGAGCCGACCAGCGGCAACACCGGCATTGCGCTGGCATTCGTGGCGGCGGTAAAGGGCTACAGCATTATTCTCACGATGCCGGAAACGATGAGCCTCGAACGCAGAATTCTTCTGCTGGCCTTTGGCGCCAAAATTGTGCTGACGCCTGGGCCGAACGGCGTGAAGGGATCGATCGCCAAGGCGGAAGAACTGCTGCGCGAGACGCCCAACAGTTACATGCTGCAGCAGTTCAACAATCCCGCCAACCCGAAGGTCCACTTCGACACGACAGGGCCGGAAATCTGGAACGATACCGATGGCCAGGCAGACATTCTGGTGTCGGGCATTGGCACCGGCGGAACACTGACCGGAGTGAGCGAGTACATCAAGGCCAGAAAACCCGGCTTTTGGTCGGTTGCAGTGGAACCCGCGGATAGCGCCGTACTCTCCGGCGGCAAGCCGGGGCCACACAAAATTCAGGGCCTCGGCGCCGGCTTTGTGCCCAAGATCCTAAAGACGGAGTTGATTGACGAGATCATCACGGTGACGAACGACGACGCCATCGCCATGGCGCGGCGGCTGCCGAAAGAGGAAGGCCTGCTGGTCGGTATCTCTTCCGGAGCGGCAGTCCATGCAGCGCTGCAACTGGCGCGCAATCCGAAGCACGCCGGCAAGTTGATCGTCGTCATCATCCCCAGCGCTGGCGAGAGATATCTCTCCACGGTCTTGTTCGACGAATTCCGAAAAGAGGCGCTGGAGACGAAGACGTCCGCCGTGACAGTATGAACCTGGTTCGACTGATTCGCGAAGACATACGATGCGTGTTCGAACGCGATCCCGCGGCCACCTCGAAAGCGATGGTACTGCTTTGCTATCCAGGCCTGCACGCGGTGTGGGTCCATCGCATTCACCATTGGCTTTGGTGCAAAAAGTTCAAACTGCTGGCACGCGTTCTGTCGCAGATCACGCGTTTTTGGACCGGTATTGAAATCCATCCGGCGGCGCGCATCGGGCGGCGGTTGTTCATCGACCACGGAATGGGAGTGGTCATTGGGCAGACCGCAATCATAGGGAACGACGTGACGCTCTATCAGGGCGTTACTCTTGGTGGTACGGGAAAAGGCGAGGGCAAACGCCACCCCACCCTGTGCGACGGCGTCTTTGTCGGCAACAATGCGAACATCCTCGGCAACATCACCATCGGAGAACATTCGCGCGTTGGCGCCGGATCCGTGGTTCTGCGCGATGTGCCTCCGGACTCGACCGTCGTCGGGGTTCCGGCGCACATCGTGTATCAGGGCGGCAAGCGCGTGCTCATTACCGATCCGCGTGATGTGAGCGATCCGCTTTCCGATGTCATCATTGCTCTGTGCGATGAGGTGAAGCGGTTGAAGTCGCGTGTCGAACGGCTGGATGGCGAATTGCAACAGGTCGCCTTGCAGGAGGAGCCGCAGAGCGCGCTTGCGGTGGAGGAAGAAGAACGCGCCACCTATCGAAGCCAGCTGTACTCAAGGTCCGATTACGTAAACATGGGCGAAGGAATTTGATCTGCGCCCGCGCTCGTCCTGGTTTGCGGGACGACCGAACCTTCCCTTACATTCCCGGATGTGAGACCTCATTTGCATGTGGCACCAGTTCCAGATAGACGGAGCGCGGCAGGTTCGTGTTCCAATGCCCGGTGGCCTTGGCATAGCCAACGAATCCGAAGAACAGGCAAGCCAGCATAATGGCCACTGTTACCGGAGTCAGAACAAGATTGCGCCAGCGGTCCTTCGCCTCAACCGCGCGGCGCGGCGGCAAAGAAAACTGCAAGGCATTCTGCGCCGGGCACGCGGCAATACATTCCATGCAGGCCGCGCATTCGACTGAGCGGACCTGTACCAGCCGATCCACCGGCAGGTTTGCAGGGCAGGCGCGAGCGCATTTTCCGCAATCGATACACGCAGCCGCATCGCGGCGAATCTTTGCCGGGCTCAACAGCGAAACCAGTCCCATCAATGCGCCGTACGGGCAAAGATAACGGCACCAGAAATTCTGCACCAGGATCGAAAGCAAAATCAACACGCCGACCACGATGACCCCGGTCTCTCCCAGGTCGCGAAAGAAATCGAGCATTTTGACGTCCGCAATCAAACCGTA
The DNA here is from genome assembly GCA_021802085.1 of Acidobacteriota bacterium. Lineage (GTDB taxonomy): Bacteria > Acidobacteriota > Terriglobia > Terriglobales > Acidobacteriaceae > JAKAAZ01. The sequence goes on along the minus strand of JAKAAZ010000072.1, from coordinate 2,931 downwards.
GGGCGAATGCAGAAAGTCGGCCAGCGCCGCGGCCGACATGGTCCCGATGACAACGGCGAAGAATGCCAGCAGAATATACTTCAGGCTGCGCAATGGAATGTCCAGCCACAAGGGCAATTTGAGATTTCTGCCCAGAATCTTTCGGCCCGCTTTCCATAACATTTCCGACAGGGTGCCGATCGGACATAGCCAGGAGCAGAACGCCTTCTTCAGCAGAAGACTGGACAGCAGGAACACGACGAATAGAAACATGGCCGCCGGATGGATCTGCGGCAGCCTTCGCGCGACCAGCAGGTATTTGAAGTTCATCATCCCTGCAATCGGCAACCAGCCCTCGACCCCTGCGGGACGGTTCACGTAGAGGGACTGGCCGCCGGTCTGGTAGTAGCGTACCCAGAGGAAGAACTGGGTCCCGATCCACAGGTTGAGCAACACAAACGCAGTTTGCACGCCATGGCGAAACCGCTGCGAGCGATCCTGAAAGCGACGCCGACTCAACTTCTTCACGGTCCGGGCGCCAGGAGTGTCACAATCCTTCCGATCTTCGGCGCGAGTCTCGGGTTCTGTGCGCATTCTCACCTGCCAGACTTACTGTACGAGGGCAGGGCGCACGCAGCAGTGACTTATATCACGAGTTTTTCGAACGATGCACGCTGGAATTTTCTATCGCCCACTATCGAGCATCCTGGAGACTTCAGCAAACGTCGGCATCGAAGGCTGCGCGCCCGGTCGAGTGACGGAAACGGACGCGGCAGCCACGGCGAACCGCGCACTTTCCAGCGCGGATTTTCCCAGCATCAGCCCGACAGCGAACGCGCCGTTCAACGCGTCGCCGGCCGCGGTGGTATCTATGGCTTCGACTGGCATCGCGTGCAAGAGCTGCTCAACTCCATCGGCGGCCAGGTAGGCTCCGCGTGGACCCAGCTTCAGAATGATGCCTGCCGGACCCTGCCCCAGCAAAGAGCGCGCAGTGTCAGGCAAAACTCGCGCATCCCAACTGCCCCCGCGACGGCCGTCCGCGACACGTCCGACATAAAAATCCGCTTCCGTTTCATTGGGAGTGAACCATCGAATGCGCTGCAGCAGGCTCGGGGGAAGCGCCTGCGCTGGAGTGGGGTCCAGCATCAACGGAACCTGCTCTTGAAAGCACAACTCTGCTAACCTCTCCACGGTGTCAACGGGAATTTCCAGTTGTGTCATCACCAGGCCGGCGCTCCGAATCAGAGATCGATGCTGTTCAACATAGTCGGGGGACACGGCGGCATTGGCTCCCGGCGTGACCACGATCGAGTTTTCTCCCGTTGCAGCAACGGTAATGGCGGCAATACCAGAGGGGCCTTCCACCGTCTCGACCCCGGCCATCCCAACCCCGGCACGTTGCAACTGCGCGCGCAGTCGTTCCCCGAACAGGTCCGATCCGAGTTTCCCGATCATTTCTACGGGATAGTCCAGACGAGCTACAGCGACGGCCTGATTGGCGCCCTTTCCTCCCGAATGCATCTGGAAGCTGGATCCGAGCAGTGTTTCTCCCCCCGCCGGTATCCGGGACACAGTGGAGACGAGGTCCATATTGATGCTTCCCACCACAACAATGGGCCGCATTGTCTTCGATCGATCCATTGCAACGTTGTCCTTTGCAGTCAATGAGCGCGAAAAATGGGAGCAAACGCAACCGCGGACAGTCCCAGCAGAAAAAGAATGAACATCAGGCCCAGCAATTTCCGCGAGCGTGGCGGCGCGTCAGCGAACTCGTGCCATACAAATACACCCCATGCCGCAGAGATCATCGTCGCGCCCTGGCCGATGGAATAAGAAACTGCGGGACCAACGATGTGCGCGCGCGAGGCGGCAAAGTTGAACACTGTGCCGGTGCACCAAACAGCCCCGCCCAGCACCCCCCATGCGTGCCAGCGGAACGGCGCGCTGAAATACTCCGACATCGCCACCGGCGGCTTTCCATCGAGCGGTTTGTGCATCAACAAAGAATTGAAAACAAGCGCGCACAGGCCGGTACCGACCACAAAATAAAACGAGGTAGCATACGGTCCCGGCGCATGCGATACATCCATTGCGTGCGCGACCAGAGGATAGAAGCTGCCCATCAACACGCCTGCCGCCAGGCTGAGGACCAATCCGCGACGGCTCATGGCGCGTTGTTCCCGTTCTCGCATTCCGTAGGCCAAAGCGTCGCACACGATGGCGGCGACAACCAGCGCAACTCCGCCAAACAACAGGACCGGATTCCCATTCGGCGACAAAATGTAGCTGCTGACTGCACCCACGACCAGCGCCACGCCGATGCCGACGGGAAACGCCACAGCCAGCCCGGCGATCTCAATCGCTGCAACCAATAGCAGATTGGCGATATTGAAAATGACTCCGGCCAGGACCGCACAGATGATGCTGACCTCTCCCGCGCCAGTCACATCGGCTAGAAACGGTCGTCCCGTTTGTCCAGCGGAGCCGAGCGTGAATCCCCAGAGCAGCGCCCCGGCAAACAAGCCAATCCCGTAGTCCCAATAAAATAACTGGAACCTGTAAGTCGGGCATAGTTTTACTGTGTTGGCCCACGATCCCCAGCCGAGCATGCTGATGACCATGAATAGAAGAGCAATCGTGTACGTCTCTGGCTGATACAAGAGGATTCCTCAAATCTTTTCGGCCTGAATCGTACACGGGTCTCGCTTGTTGCGCGAAGCAATTTCACGACACTCGGGTACCCATCATCGGTGGTGCGGTGTAGATCTTCTTGATGGAAAACGCAGGGGGTACTTCATCCTACAGGTTGCATCCACAGTGGAACGATCTACCATCGCGGCTTGAGATTCACATAACCTGATTACTGTACGTTCCTGCCCGTCCCATCGGCAAGCGACGCATGGGCCCGCACTTGTCGTTGTATCCTTAACATAGCTTTATTTGAGATATAAG
>JAKAAZ010000071.1 GCA_021802085.1 Acidobacteriota bacterium | reverse complement strand
GAAAGTTATTTATTCGCTCGACAAGCCTATCAAGTCAACCGGTGGACTCGTGATCCTGAAAGGCAACCTTGCGCCCGAGGGCTGCGTGATCAAAGTCGCCGGACACGAGCGCCTGACCCACCGCGGCCCGGCTCGGGTATTCGATGCGGAAGAGGCATGCTTTGCCGCTTTGCAGACGGGCAAGATCAAGCCGAACGATGTCGTCGTGATTCGCTATGAAGGCCCACGCGGCGGACCGGGCATGCGCGAAATGCTGCAAGTCACCGCGGCGATTGCGGGCATTCCGGAGCTAAGCGAAACGGTCGCGCTGCTGACGGACGGACGTTTCTCCGGCGCGACGCGCGGGTTGATGGCCGGCCACGTCGCGCCGGAAGCGGCGTTGGGCGGCGCGATCGCTGCCCTGCGCGATGGCGACATGGTGGTATTCGATATTCCGAAACGCGAATTGCGCGTGGAGTTGAGCGACGATGAACTTCGGGCGCGCATGAAAAACTGGCATACCCCGGCACCGAATTCTCCACGTGGGGTCTTTCGCAAATACGCGGAGAGCGTTTCTTCCGCCGCACGCGGCGCAGTCACAAACTGAGGATGGAGAAGATGGCCATGGACAACTCTGGAAAAACAAATCTCAACAGTCTCAATTCGTCGGAGGCTGCGCTCTACAGCCAGCCGACACGGCTGACGGGCGCGGAAACGGTATGGGCGACGATGGTTGGCGAAGGCGTGCGGGATGTCTTCGGCTATCCCGGCGGAGCGATTCTTCCCGTCTACGATGCGCTGCGGAAATTCCCCATTCGGCACATCCTGGTTCGTCATGAGCAGGGAGCAGCCCATATGGCGGACGGCTATGCCCGCGCCTCGGGCCGGGTTGGCGTTGCTGTCGCCACCTCCGGACCCGGCGCGACCAACCTGGTGACCGGAATTGCCACTGCGATGCTCGACTCGATTCCAATGGTCTGCGTGACCGGCCAGGTTTCCAGCAAAGTGCTGGGCACCGACGCGTTCCAGGAAATCGACATTACCGGCATCACGCTTCCCATCACCAAGCACAATTATCTGGTCAGCCGCACGGAGGACATTGCGCCCGCTCTGCGAGAAGCCTTTCGCATCGCCAAGTCCGGACGGCCTGGGCCCGTGCTGGTCGACATCACCAAAGACGCGCAGCAAAATTCCGCCATCTTCGACTTTGCCGCGGCCGCACCAGCGCCGTATCGCCCGCATCCCATGCTGTCCGCGGACTCTGCCGCGATCCGCGAAGCGCTGGAATTGCTGCGCACGGCGAAACGCCCGGTCATTCTGGCTGGACAAGGAATCCTGCACTCGCGCGCGATGGAACAGGTACGCGCGCTGGCAGAACGGGCACAGATTCCTGTCGCCTGCACGTTGTTGGGACTGACTGCATTCCCGGCGTCGCATCCGCTGAACCTGGGCATGATGGGCATGCACGGCGAGAGCTGGGTCAACCATGCCATTCAGCAGGCGGATCTCCTCATCGCCTGCGGCATGCGCTTCGACGACCGCGTCACCGGGTCTCTTTCCACCTACGCGCAGAACGCGAAGAAAATTCATATCGAAATCGATCCGGCAGAGATCAATAAAAATGTTCACGTCGATGTGGCGCTGGTGGGTGACTTGAAGGAGATTCTGGAGACGCTGCTTCCGCTGATGCCGAAGCGCGATGGCTCCGCGTGGCTCCGTACCATCTCCACCATGAAAGGCGATGCTTCGGTGCATGATATTCAGCAGTTGCCGGACAACGGCCATCTCTACGCCGCGCATGTCATCAACGACATTTGGCGCGAAACCGGCGGAGACGCGATCATTGTGACCGACGTCGGTCAGCACCAGATGTGGGAAGCTCAGTATTACAAGCACGAACAGCCGCGTTCGCTCGTCACCTCCGGCGGCCTGGGAACCATGGGATTCGCGCTGCCTGCAGCGATTGGCGCCAAGGTAGCTTGCCCGGACAAGGAAGTCTGGGTGGTCGCCGGCGATGGCGGCTTCCAGATGACAAGCGCGGAGCTGTCCACAATTGTGCAGGAACAACTGAAGATCAATATTGCCATCGTGAATAACGGCTATCTCGGTATGGTGCGCCAATGGCAGGAAAAGTTTTACGACAAGAACTATGAGGGCACGCCGTTGCTCAGCCCGGATTTCGTGAAGCTCGCGGACGCCCATGGCATCCAAGGCACACATGTTCGCCATCGCGCGGAAGTCATCTCCGCAGTCGAGACGGCGCGTCAGCATCCGGGCACGTTCCTCATCGATTTCCACGTGGAGCAGGAAGATTCCGTCTATCCCATGATTCCCCCCGGCGCGGCGTTGCACGAAATGATTCGACGTCCGAAACAAAGTCCCCTGGTAGAAACAGCAACGGAAATTTAGGAGCGGAGATTCCATGTTGCACACTTTTGTAGCGCTGGTGGAGGACAAGACCGGATTGCTATCGCGCGTCACTTCTTTGTTTCGACGGCTTAACGTCAACATCACCTCCTTGACAGTAGGCGGCACCGAAACGGCGGGCGTATCGCGCACGACCATCGTGGCTGAGGCTGCGGATGATCGCGCGCCCCGCATCATGGCGTCGCTCTACAAGCTGGAAGGCGTTCTGGAGGTCGATAATGTTGGCCGCCACTCGGCGGTAGTCCGCGAACTGGCCTTGCTGAAGATCGCAGCCAGCCAGAAAACGCGCTCGGACCTCTTCCAGTTGGCCGAGGTCTTCCGTGCTCGCATTGTCGATCTGGCCCCGGAATCGTTGATGATGGAGATCACGGGCAGCGCCAGCAAGATTGAAGGACTGGTGCAGATCCTGCTCGAAGGCAATTACCGTATTCTTGAAATGGCGCGCAGTGGACGCATGGCCATGCGCCGCGGGCATCACACCAGCCGCGTGCTGGAAGCCCTCGGCGATACCCCGCGCGTCGAACCCACAATGCTGGCGGGCGACAGGAAACATGATGCGCCCGACCTGATGGCGGAAGACGACCAAGCTTAATTCAACCGAACGGAGAACAACGATATGGCAAAGACCTACCACGATGAAGATGCAGACCTGAAATTGATCCGGCAGAAGAAAGTGGCCATTCTCGGCTACGGTTCACAGGGACATGCCCACGCACTCAACCTGAAAGATTCCGGCGTCGAGGTCCGCATCGGTCTGCCTGCCGGCAGCAAATCGAAGGCGCGGGCAGAAAAAGTTGGGCTTGAGGTCATGACCACCGCCGATGCCGCGAAGTGGGCCGATGTCATCATGCTGCTGGCGCCCGATCAGACGCAGGGCAAGATCTATGCCGACTCGATCGCGCCGAACCTGACTGCGGGCAAGACCCTGATGTTCGCCCATGGGTTCAACATTCGCTATGGCACCATTCAGCCGCCTGCCAATGTAGACGTCAGCATGGTAGCGCCGAAGGCTCCCGGCCATCGCGTGCGCGAGGTCTTCGTCGAAGGCGGCGGCACACCGGGGCTGGTGGCTATTCACCAGGATGCAAGCGGGCAGGCGCAGGCCCTGGCGCTGTCCTATGCAAAAGGAATCGGCTGCACCCGCGCCGGAGTACTGGAAACCACATTCAAGGAAGAAACGGAAACCGACCTGTTTGGCGAGCAGACTGTGCTCTGCGGCGGCGTCAGCGCGCTGATCAAGGCTGCCTTTGAGACCCTCACAGCGGCCGGCTACCAGCCCGAGGTTGCCTATTTCGAGTGCATGCATGAGCTGAAGCTGATCGTGGACCTGATCTATCGCGGCGGCCTGGCCTATATGCGCCATTCAATCTCCGATACCGCGGAATATGGCGACTACATTGCGGGTCCGCGCATCGTGACGGACGAGACTCGCGCCGCCATGAAAAAACTGCTGGCCGAAATCCAGGATGGAACGTTTGCAAAAAATTGGTTGAACGAGAATGCAACCGGCCGCAAATGGTTTGAAGAACAGCGCAGGAAAGAAGCGCAGCATCCGATCGAGAAGACGGGCGCGCCGCTGCGCGCAGCGATGCCGTTCCTCGATCCCGTCACGGTAAAAGACGGCGCGGTCGAGGCTGCGGAGAAACCCGCGCCCGCAACCGTGGGCGCATAGCCGAAAAGCAATCGCTCGCGGCAAGGATACAAAAGCTGAAAGAATGATGGCAGCCGAGACTGGCTGCCTTCGCTCTTTGTCGCCGAATTGTCACCCAACGGGTCTACCATCAGGAAATCGTTATGGAAGGCACAACGCAACAAGCCGTTCAAGTTCCGGAACTTCCCCGCGGAGTGTCCCTGCTTTATTCACCGGAATCGAAGCTCCTGGATGCGCTGAGCGGGGTCCATCAATTGGACGGACTGACGAACGCGGAATACCTGTGGCTGGTGCGCCATAGCTGGGAGTTTTCCGCGCCTGCCGGCACCCGTCTGTTCAGCGATGGCCAGCCTGCCACGCACATGACCATTCTATTGGCAGGGGAAATCCAGGTCCGGCGCCAGCATGCCAGCCAGGGAAGCCTCTTTATCGGACGGTCCGGGCAGATTACCGGGGTGCTTCCCTTCTCCCGCATGAAGACAACTGGCGGCAGCGGCGTCGTTTCCGAGCCGGTCTGGGCGCTGCAAATCGCCAGAGATCAGTTCCCGGAAATGCTGGCGGCCATTCCGTCCATGGGCCAGCGCTGCGTGTCGGTGCTGTTGGACAGGGTGCGGGAAGTCACCCGGCTCGAGCAGCAGTCGGAAAAGCTGACCGCGCTGGGAAAACTGGCCGCCAATTTGGCCCACGAACTGAATAATCCGGCCAGCGCGGCACAGCGGGCAGCCAGCAATCTGCTGGAAGAATTGCGCAACTACGGCAAGGTCAGTTTCCAGGCCGGGAAACTGTGTCTAACCGACGAGCAGGAACGCCGCTATATGGACTGGAACCGCGGCATCCGAACCACTATCGAAACGCGCTTGAAGCAACCCCGCGCGCTCGAAGCGGGTATGCAGGAAGAGCGGCTCAGCCGCTGGCTGGAGAAACGAAAAGTTACTGAACCGTGGTCGATCGCACCCGTTTTCGCTGAGGCCGGCATCGAACCTCAGGAACTGACTCCCCTGGATGAGTTTCTGGGTTGCGAAGCTGCCAACCTCGCCCTAAGCCACCTTGCTTCCACGCTTCGTGCCGAACGCATGACGGGCGCCATGCTCGAATCGACCGCGCGGATCTTCGACCTGATTCGCGCCATCCAGCAATACTCCCACATGGACCAGGCCCCGCTGCAGGATATCGATATGGCCCAGTCTCTGGACGACACATTGAGCATGTTGCACTACAGGCTCAACGATGTGCGAGTGATCCGCGAGTACGATCCAAAACTGCCGCGCATCACCGCCAATGGAAGCGAGCTGAATCAGGTGTGGATGGCGTTGCTGGAAAACGCCTTGGATGCAGTCCGAAACCGCGGAACGATCCGGGTGCGCACCCAGGATGGCGGAGATATGGTGCGGGTCGAGATTTGGGACGACGGTCCGGGCATCCCTCCCGAATTGCATGATCGAATCTTCGAACCGTTTTTTACCACGAAGCCGATCGGGCTAGGATTGGGACTGAGCCTCGATACTGTGAATCGCATCTTAAGCCGCTACCGGGGGACAATCCATGTGCAGTCCGAACCCGGAGCGACCTGTTTCCAGGTCAGTATCCCGTTGCATCAAACCGGAGCCTACTGAGCCGGGTACCAGCTCCTATTTTTCGATTTCGACGCCGCGCCAAAAGGCAACATGGTTTTTGATGGCACGCGCCGCAGGCTTGGGATCGGGATAGTACCAGGCGGCATCGGAATTCTCCTGCCCATCAACCAGGATCGTGTAATAGCGCGCCTGCCCCTTCCATGGACAAGTCGAAATTGTTGAACTGGATCGGAAGTATTCGCGATCGATCGACTCATGCGGAAAATAAACGTTGCCCTCTACCAGTTGAGTTTTCTCGCTCTCAGCCAGCACCCTGCCATTCCACACCGCTTTCGCCATAATTTCGCCTAAACTCCTTCATCTTTCACCATATCATGAGGTCATCCCGCGGATGAAGACACACGTCACATGAGTCCATAAGCAAAGGGAGGACGCACTTATTGCGCGTCCTCCCTTCCTGGGATTTTCCAGCCAGGCCGTAAGTCTCAATGGGCCGCCGCTTACATGCTGCTGCCGCCTGCCTTCATGACTTTATCGACATGAATGCTGCTGCTGGAAGGATCGACCGTGGCGACAACCCTGACGTGGTCGCCGTAATAGTCGCTGACAGCATCGGTGTTATCGATGGCCCAGACCTTGTTCTTGGAATCCACAAAAACAGGTTTCTGGCCTGCCGCCACGCACTTTTTCACGCATGCGGGTGTGTGCATGGATGCACCACACTTGGAATCGCCGATCCAGCCGGTGAGTTTGTGGGTCTTCGCTGTTTGAGCACCGGCGAATGCCGTCATGCTGCCGAGAGCCAATACAAATGCAATACGCTTCATGGTCCGCTCCTCTGAACTTTCTTCCCGGGAAGGGAATGCAACTGTAACCACATCTTTGTATCCGGTTGGATGCACGATTGGCAAGCCGACCTTCAACGCCGGAAAAATGTACAACCGCATTTTTCATAACATGGAATCAAATGTTTCGCGGATCAAGATCAATAGGGACGGCGAACATTAGGAGTTGCGCTGCTGGATAGACTTCAGCATCCCCTGGAATTTATCCCGGGCAGCCGGGTACTTCTCGATGAGCTGCGCTGTCTGACGCATGAAGGGCATGCCCATTTTGTTCTGGTATTCATCTCGAAAGGCATGAAACTTGGCGAAAATATAAATTCCCTCGCCATTCGAGTCGATGAACAGGTCCGACTTCACCGCGCCATGGATCACTAGCGAAGCCGCCATTTCCCAGTAGCTGATGACCTGACGGAAATAGGCGTTCTCCTGCGTGTCCCCGCCCTGAGCCAGGGCCACAAATTCCTGAGCGGATTTCGGGCTGAATTCAAAGATCAGCCAGTGGCGCGCCTTGCGCAGGAGTGCCTCCCGGCGAAGGTCGTACAGCTTGAGAATGATATCGGCATCGTTGTGCGTGGCAATCTGACTTTCCATGTGTGTTCGTTTCCTGACTGGAAGAATTGATTTAGGGTACAACTGCAAGTTTTCTTAAGCAACCGTGGCTTCGGCTTCGACCGGCTTCTCTTCCTGTGCAGGCGCATCGCCAATGCGTTCCTCGTAATGGCAAACGACGGCTTTTGCTGGAACAGTGCGCGTGTCGCCGGCGGACTTTTTGCGCCCTTTGCCGCGCTTTTTCTCGGCGGCACTCTGCTTCTCATTGTTCGGACAGACCAGATACACCCCGGACTTAAGCGACTTCTCTAACAAATACGGGCTGCCGCATTCTGGGCAAGCTTGCGGGATCGGCTTCAGGTTTGAAGTGAAATCGCACTTCGGATAATTCGTGCAGCCGTAAAAGAAGTTTCCTCGCCGCGCTTTCCGCTCCGCGATGTCTCCCGTGCCGCAGGTCGGGCACTTCACTCCCGTCAAATTCTGCTTGATGTATTTGCACTTGGGATAACCGCTGCATGAGACGAACTCCCCATATTGGCCGGTTCGCAAAACCAACTGCATCCCGCACTTGGGACAAGTTTCATCCAGTAGGACAGCGGGCTTCTGCTGCTGTTTATGCGTCAGCTTCCGGATGGTCTTGCACGGAGGATCTTCGTTGTAGCCAGGACACGCCATGAACTGGCCGAATGGACCATTGCGCAGCACCATGACTCGTCCGCAGTTCTCGCAGAACTCTTCCTCCGCTTCGGCTCCCTGAGCATCCGTCGTCTGCAGATTGGGCTTCGCATCATAATTTTCCCGGGTAAACGTGCAGCTTACCTGCTCCGCCATCAGCTTGCGCTCGGGCCCGGCCGCTGCGGCCAATGCAGCTTCCAGTTCTTTCTTGTTCGTGGCCGTCGCTGCCGCGGGCGCAGGTCCCGTGCCGCCGGTGGTTTTCACCGTCATCGGGTAATCGAGCTTGGCTTCAATTTTCTTGATCGCCTTCTTCGAATCCTTCTCCCAGGCGGAGCTGGCGATCGTCACCGGCTTCTTCTTGTCATAGGCCGAGCATGCGTAGAACGAACCGAACTTACCCCACTTCAGCACCAGCGGCGCACCACACTGCGGACATTTTTCTTCCGTCGGCTGTTCCATCCGCTTGATGTCTTCCATGTTCTTGTCGGCGACCTTCAACTCCTCCTGAAAGTATCCATAGAAGCCGCGCAGCAGGTCCGTCCATTTCTCCGTGCCGTCTTCCACCGCATCCAGTTCCACTTCCAGCTTGGCCGTATAGGCCGGATCGAAAATGTACGGAAAGTTTTTCACCAGCAGGTCATTGACCACCTGACCCAGTTCGGTTGGATAAAATTTGCTCGATCCCTTCGGCGGAACTTTCACCGCGTACTCCCGGTCCTGGATCGTGCTGATGATCGAGGCATAGGTGGAAGGCCTGCCAATGCCGCGCTCTTCCAGTTCCTTCACCAGGGAAGCCTCATTGAAACGCGGCGGCGGCTCGGTAAAATGCTGCTCCGGTTTCAGCGCATTCAGGTTCAGCGCCTGCCCGTTGTTCAGCTCCGGCAAGCGGTTGCTCAGCGCCTCATCATCGGCATCTTTCGCGTCTTTGGCTTCTTCGTAAATCTTGAGAAAGCCGTCGAACTTCAAGACGGATCCAGTCACGCGGTAATCGTAACTGCGGTCCGCTTTTGCAACGATGTCCACTGTCGTCTGATCGAACACGGCCTGCACCATCTGCGAAGCGATAAAGCGCTGCCAGATGAGCTTGTAAAGTTTGTATTGCTCGTCGCTCAGATACCGCTTGATCTCATCCGGCGCCAGGTCCACATTGGTCGGACGAATCGCTTCATGCGCGTCCTGCGCATCTTTCTTGCTTTTGAAAACGTTTGGGCTCGCCGGCATATACTTCTGCCCAAGTTTTTTCCCGATGTAGTCGCGCGCTTCTTCAATCGCATCCGGCGAGACACGAGTCGAGTCGGTACGCATATAGGTGATCAGACCGACCGTTCCCTGACCGCCGACCTCGACGCCTTCATACAAACGCTGCGCCACACCCATGGTCCGCCGCACGTTGAAGCCGAGCTTGCGCGATGCATCCTGCTGCAATTTGCTGGTGGTAAATGGGGCGGTCGGATTCTGCCGGCGCTCCTTCTTTTCGACAGACCGCACTTTCCAGTCGGCGGTTTTCAAAGCGGCAACAATGGCATCCGTCTCCGCCTGATTTGGAAGTGACGGAGTATTCACCGTCTCCACCGTCGCGCGCTTTCCGTCGATACCGACAAACCGCGCGGTAAACTCCTGGCCCGCATTTCCATTGCTCAAAACCGGCGTTAGCTGCGCGTCCAGCGTCCAATACTCGACTGGCTGGAAAGCCTTGATGAGCCGCTCGCGTTCGACGATCAGCCGCACCGCTACGGTTTGCACGCGGCCTGCCGACAAACCGCGTCGCACCTTGTCCCACAATAGCGGTGAAATCTGATAACCCACGATTCGGTCCAGCACTCGCCGCGTCTGCTGCGCATCCACCAGACGCGCATCGACGTTGCCCGCATGTTGAAAGGCGGCCTTCACGGCCTTCTGCGTGATCTCGTTGAACGTGACTCGCTGGATGGTCGCTTTATTCCGTAGTTGCGGCTTTAACTGCAACTCCAGATGCCACGCAATGGCCTCGCCTTCGCGGTCAGGATCGGGCGCGAGGTACACGGCATCCGCAGCCGACGCCAGCTTCTTCAGCCGCTCGACGACCTTCTCCTTGCCGGGCATCACAATCAGTTCCGGCTCGAATGTGCCGTTCTCCAGTTCCACGCCAATCTTGCTTTTCGGCAAATCCATAATGTGGCCAAGCGAGGCCTCCACGATGAAATCCTTGCCGAGATATTTGTTGATCGTCTTCGCCTTCGCAGGAGATTCGACGATCACGAGTGACTTTGCCATTGCAGATACACTTCCTTATTCAGTAACTGATCGTGTGTTGTTCGGAATGCTCTAAAGGACGCGGTGATCCGAATTAGGTAACAAGAGCGAAACTACCATGGTTTTGCTCGGTGATACCAGTGCGCGGCAGAAACTCCTCTGGGCTTCGCTTCCGAAACGGGCAGATCCGCCCGATCGGACAAAGGGGATATTGAGGTTGCACCGGCTGCGAAATTGGCCCGCTCTAAAATGTCCTCACGTAGTTTTTGCCCGGCATGGCGCGCACGCGCCCGGCAAGCTCCAGCTCAAACAGCGCGGTAAAAATCTCCGACGAACTCATTTTCTCTTCCAGCATCTCGACCAGTTCATCCAGTTGCAGTGCCTGGTCCGGACGCAGCGCATCGAAGACCCGCGCCTGATCTTCCGGCAGATCGGGCAAATCCGGCTTACTGAATAACGATGCGGCAGACCCGTCGGAAGATGCAATTCCCTGCCGTTCCTCCACCTCCATGCGAATCTGCGTGGGCAGTTCTTCCCACACATCCTCCCACGTGGCCACCAGCTTGGCGCCCTGTTTAATCAACGTGTTCGGCCCCCAGGAATTCTTCGACGTCACATTGCCGGGGACAGCGAACACTTCACGATTTTGTTCCAGCGCGCATCGGGCGGTAATGCGTGTGCCGCTGTTTTCGCCAGCCTCAATCACCAGCACGCCGACGCTCATCCCACTGAGAATTCTGTTGCGAATAGGAAAATTCTGCGGCGCCGGAAAGGTTCCCATCGGATATTCGCTCAGGATCGCGCCTCCCGTCTCGAGGATCTGCTCCGCCAGCCGCTTGTTCTCCTTGGGATAGATGACGTCGATCCCTGTGCCCCAGACGGCGATGGTTTTGCCGCGCGCATCGAGCGCGCCGCGATGCGCCGCTGTGTCGACGCCCCGTGCCATGCCGCTCAAAATAATCAAGCCATGCGCCGCCAGATCGCGCGCCAGCATCTCCGCCATCCCCGTGCCATACGGCGTGGGATGGCGCGTCCCGACGATGGCAATCCCAGGCTGCGCCAGCAGCGATTTGTCGCCGCGCAACCACAATACCGTTGGTGGATCGTAGATCTCGCGCAGCCGCTCCGGATATTCCTCATCCGCCGGAGTGATCAGCGTTCCACCACCCTCCTGCACGCGCTTCCACTCTTTTTCCGCTTCGATCAGAGACTTGCCGGAGACGATCGACTGCGCAGACACGGCTGGCAGGCGTAAACCCTCCAACTGCGTCAGCGGCAGGGCCATCACGCCTTCCGCGCTACCGACGGTGTTCACGGCGCGCCAAATGCGGGTCATTCCAAGCCGGCTGGTCATCGCGAGCGCCAGCCATGCCCGCCGCTCGCCATCCAGCAAGACCGGAGCCGCAGGCGTTGCCTGCTTGGCCGGCACGGATTCATCGGAAGCGTGTGTCGTTGTATCTGTCACGTTGGGGGATGGTGCAACATTGCCGGAGGTTCCGCTCCGTCTACAATCTCCATGAGAAATTGGTGTGATTGTTGCCGAGCGTATCCGGGACTGGCTGGAATGTCAAGCAGGATGAAATGGCGCGCGCTCTCAGTTATTTTGTACGTCCATGTCTGAACTGACGAACCGCAAGTAGATCACATTTTCAAATATAGGTTCTAGCACCAGTTCAGACCACAGGGATTCTCGAAGATAGTAGATCAGTTCGTCGAGGGGTGCAGCTCGATTCTTTGCCATATCAACAGCGAATTGCCGAGCCAGCAAAACCTGTCGTGCTGAGCCAAGTAACTGAATATCTCCTATAGCCGATTCCAATTGTGCCCAGCACTTCTTTGGATCATCTCGATTAGGAGCACCTTCAAGCCTTCTGTATGCCTCAAGTAGGTATGAGATTCGAAGTTTTCGCCTTTCATTGGTAACGTCACGACGCGCGGAAAAGAAATGGCCCATCCATCCGCCTAGGATGGCTACAACTATGGTAACTACCACCTAAGAAAATAGTTTCCAATCCATTTTGCTTGCAACCTCCGAAGCCCAAAATACATGATTTCCTTTTGAAAATTTGCTAGAGCATTTTCACAGATAGCGTAAGGTTTGGGTGCCCCATCCTAGCGCAGCTAGGGTGGGATAGCGCTATGTCCGCATTACAGCAACTGTGAAACTGGTCTAAACACTGATCGATCCTACCGAGGACAGTAGTGTGAGTGCGGCCCCATCCTAGCGCAGTTAGGGTGGGATAGCGCTATGTCCGCATTACAGCAACTGTGAAACTGGTCTAAACACTGATCGATCCTACCGAGGACAGTAGTGTGAGTGCGGACCAACATGCGATCGTTCTTATTTATGCGTTGCCCGGCCTGGACGCCGCTCCTGTGCCAGCCGTTCCGCGAGAAACACTTTGAGGAGCGACTGATAGGGAACGTCCCGCTGGTTTGCCAGCAACTTCAAGTCTTCAATCATGGACACGGGCAGGCGAAGCGAGATGGTCCGTAGCGAGGGCTTCAGTTGCACAAACTTTCGCGCTCGTCCCTTCGACCAATCGACGTATCCAGTCGAGTCTGCCTTGGCCCAGAAGTTATGTTCCTCTTCTTCGTTCTTAAACTTCGGGATTGTTTTTTTCGTGCCTTGCATAGATGTCCTTTTCATTGCGATTCATATCGCGCGCCGATATCACCCGAATCGACTGTCCGCGGACCGTAAACGCTACAAATAAATGCCGCCCTTTACCCGTTCTTCCCAGCGCATAATAGCGCCTTTCGGCTGCGGAATGCCGAACATCGCCACGCACTACCAACGGCTGTTGGAAGAAAATGTCCTCTGCTTCTTCCGGCGTCACCCGATGCCGTTCCCAATTTTTGAGGACGTTGGTATCATCCCAATCAAACCCGGTACAGTTCTCCAGTGGATCGGAAGCGGTCACACAGTAAGTATATATGAGCGATATACAAGTGTTCATGTCGTAATGATCGACACAATGGCATTCACGCGACACATTGCTACACTTGTGTGTGACGCATCGCCTCCGCATCTCTGCCATTCGCTTTCTCAATCCCGCGCCATTGATGTGGGACTTTGAACATCCGCCGGAGATGGCGCGGCTGGCCGAGCGCTACCGGATTCATTCCGCAATGCCGTCGCAATGCGCGACGGAACTGGCCGATGGTACCGCCGATATCGGGCTGATTCCCATTGCCGCGTATGCAACGACACCGGAGCTGGCCATCCTCCCAGGCTGCACCATCGCTTCGCTCGATCGTGTCCGCTCCATCATTCTTGTAGTCAGGCATCCAGATGGAATGGGCGCTGTGCGCCGCGTTGCCGCCGACACGGCCTCGCGCGCTTCGAATGCCTACGCGCAAATCATCTTTCGAAAATTCCTTGGCGTCGACCCGGAATTTGTTCCACATGCGCCCAATCTGGAGTCCATGCTGGAGAACTGCGATGCCGCGATCCTGATTGGCGACCCGGCCCTGCTGGCGCTGGAAGAAAAGGCTGCGCGGTTCGCCCGCACCGGCCAGCATCTGGAATATGTGGACCTGGGGCAGGAATGGAAACGCCATACTGGCCTGCCGTGGGTTTCCGCCGTGTGGGCGGTGCGGCCCGATGCTGTCGCCGCATCCTGCCTCGCGCCCGCCAGCATCATCGAGGATTTCATCCAGTCGCGCGACCACGGCACGGCCCACATCGAGGACCTTGTCCGGGAATGGGCGCCTCGCATCCGGGTTCCGGCGGCAACGATTCGCACCTATCTGTCAACAAATATTCACTACGTGCTGGATGAGTCCTGCCTCGCCGGAATGGAATTGTTCTTCCGCTACGCCGCCGAATGCGGCGTCCTGCCGCCCGCGCCCCAGCTTCGCTTCCTCTAGCCGATGCCGGCTCTTCAAGCTTCCGGAGAAAATACATTGCTCTATGGGCTGAGATACATACGCTAGTTTGTGCTGCGGAAGATTTCCACTCCGGTATAATGGCCTCAGGCCAGTAATTGAAAGCCTACTTGGAATTTCCTCGATCTCCCAGCCTCTCGAAGAGCACACTCCCTAAGGCACATCTATGAAAGTAAGTCGAATCATCGCATCGCACGCGTGGCTACTTGCTGCATGCATGGCAGGGGCACAGGTACGGACTCCCGCGCCAGCTGCCAACCAACCAGCAACAACGCAAAATACTACCCAGCCGGATTCGAACGGGGTTCAAGCGCAGAAAGCGCAGGCTAAAGAAGTCAAGCGGCAAATCAAGTATAAGAATAGGGCGAAAAAAGACCGCGTGAATGCTCTCAAGGACCAAGAGAAGGCTGCCAAAACCAGGGCCACCGCAGACAAGCAGCGAGACAAATCTGACGTGGATCAAGCCAAGGCCGCCACCGATCAGGAACAGTCTACTCCGCAGCAGTAACCAGCCGTGCAGACGCACTCCAGAGTTCTTCGACGTTCGCGGGAAGGGCATGTTCCAACGATTCTTCGCAGCTACTGGTGACAGAGCGCATGCCTCGCTTGGATTCCAGTTGTGACCTTCCGGCTGTTTCGGAGGGTCTTTTCCTTATGTACGGTTGGCGCAACAGGCGATCGAGCGGCGACTGGCTTTTTCAAAGCTGAAAGAACGCGCTGCAGTGGTTGCGCCTTCGGCAGCGGCAGTCTGCAATGAAGGCAGACCATCTTTCCGGCTGCACCCCGCGGAGTAAGGTGCCGAACACGTGCCGGGCGGCCTCAGGATTCTTCCCAGTAGCCCTGGTCGCGACGAAAATAGCTTTCATCGCCAGAGTGAAGCGCGGTCTTCAAAAACATAGCCGCAATTTGCATGTGTCCCATTTTTTGAAAGCGCCGATTCGATGTGAGCACAGTTCCAGGAATGACCGCGAAGCGTCGGCGCGCCACCTGTTTGCTCAGTAGATAATCTTCCGCATAGAGCGCCTGCTCATTGAATCCACCGAGTCTTTCAAACTCCTGCCGGTCGAACAGCATGAACATGCCGGTGGCAAAGGGCGCGACCCAGCGCGACGCTTGCTGAACGATATTGCTGGCCTGATAAAGAAACCGATCGGCGGCGTTGCCTTCGATACAGGCGACGTTCGTCGTCAGGCAGTGCAGATGGCGTTTCTGCATGGTGGTAACGGCGCGACGCAGCAGAGTTGAATCGGCAAGCACTACATCCGCGTCAAGAAAAAGCACATAAGGTGTGGTAGCGCGACGCGCGCCTGCATTGCGGCCCACAGAAGGCAAACCTCCGGGGATAATTTCGACGCGAAACCTCGCGGGAAACGACCGCGCGATTTCTGCTGTGCCGTCGGTTGAGTTGGCATCAGCAACGAACACTCTGGTATCCGGCAAGCGCAGGTAATCCTGCCGATTCAAAGAGGTCAGCAACTTCGGCAACGACTGGCTCTCGTTCCGCGCTGGAATGACGATAGTGAGTTCCGCCCGCATAGGTTTGGATCTCCACGCCGTGCTGGTTGATGGTAAGGAACGTGGCGCGCGCATCGACCCACGAGCCGGAGTTGTAGTACTCCACGCCGTCGCAGAGCAGCGACAACGCGGCATGCGTGTGGCCGCAGAACACGCGCTCGCATTTTCCAATGCGAGCATCATGGATCGCTCCCCTGGCCACTTTGTCGGAGAGCAGCAACCAGCGCGTGTTCAGGCGATCCAGAAAACGCGAGAAACATTTCGTGCGCGAATCCACTTTCTGGATTTCCAGAAAGATCCGTTCTCCCAAGCGGTTGAGCCATCGATTCTTTTTGACGAAGCCGTCGAACTGGTGCCCATGCATGGCCAGGTGACGCTTGCCTTCGTACTCCCACACATACCGCTCGTAGACGGGAACGCCGACCAGGTGGGACATGAGGTTCGCGAGGC
>JAKAAZ010000307.1 GCA_021802085.1 Acidobacteriota bacterium | reverse complement strand
ATGGTTCTTACTTGCAGGCGTGTTGCGAATGACTCACTGCGTGGCGATTTCGATGCTATCGAAATATGTGCATTCATAGCGGGCCCGGACTATGGATCCAATTTTCATTCCGAATTCGATTGCATTGCAACCGCCGCCGCTCGGTGAGCAGCCATTTCCATCCTCATATATCGGGTCAGTTGCGAGTATATCAACCAGTCCAGGGTCGCCGCCCGCTCCGCAACATGCAGGCCAACCTACCCGGACGCGTTGCGGGCTCATCTCTGTCCATGGGAAACCACGCCTTCAAATTCCTGTGTATGCCCATCGAAACATAGAATGCGACAATACGGTATATGCGCTTTCAAGCGGCGCTTCGGGCGCGAATATCATGCTGCAACTGACCCGCGCCGGAAAGCGCTTCGGCCACAAACTCCTCTTCGAAAAGGTCGACTGGCAGATCACTCCCGGGGACCGCACCGGCCTGGTCGGCGGCAATGGCACCGGCAAGTCCACGCTGCTGCGAATTCTGGCCGGCCTTGACTCGCTGGATGATGGTTCGCTCGAGTCAACCGGCGGCATGACCTTCGGCTATCTTCCTCAAGATGGATTGCATCTGAATGGACGCTCCGTGTTTGAAGAATGCTTGTCCGCATTTGAAAAGACGCAGGCGATCGAGCGCACAATTCAGGAACTGCATTCGCGGCTCGCAGACCTCTCCCCGCATTCCCCCGAGTATGTTTCCGTCACCGATCAGTTGGCGAGGAGCGATGCCCAATTTCACACGCAGGACGGATATACGATTGAAGCTCGCGTCGGAACTGTGCTCTTTGGACTCGGCTTCCTGAAGGAAGATTGGGAGCGGAAGACAGAGGAGTTTTCCGGCGGCTGGCAAATGCGAATTGACTTGGCCAAGCTGCTGCTGGAGAAACCCGATCTCCTGCTCCTGGATGAACCGACGAATCATCTGGATCTGGAAGCGAGGAATTGGCTCGAAGGCTACCTCCGCTCCTATCCGTACGCGTATGTTTTGGTCTCGCATGATCGCTTCTTTCTCGACGTTGCCACCAACAAGATTGTCGAGCTTTGGAATCGCGGCCTCTATAGCTATACCGGCAACTACGAAAAATACCTCCAGCAGAAGGCCGAACGCCAGTCCCAACTCGAAGCTGCCTATCGTCACCAGCGCGAACATATTGAACATCTGGAAGCATTCATCACCCGCTTCCGCGCACAAGCCACCAAGGCGCGCCAGGTACAAAGTCGCGTTAAAGAACTGGAGCACATCGAGCGAATTGAGTTGCCCCCACAAGAAACCGAGATTCACTTCACCTTCCCGCAGCCGCCAGCCAGCGGACGCACCGTGGCCGAGGCGCAGCAGATCAGCAAGAGCTACGGATCGAAACATGTATTTTCCGGGGTCCAGTTCACCATCGAACGAGGAGAGCGCATCGCGTTGATCGGCCCCAATGGCGCGGGCAAATCGACACTGATTCGCCTGCTTGCCGCCCTCGACGAACCCACGACCGGCCAGATTCGCCTTGGACATAACGTGGTACTGCAGTACTTCGCGCAGGATCAGTACAAAGAGCTGAACGCCGATGCCCGCATGCTCGACGACATCGGACGCAGCGCGCCCAGAATCCCGCAGACGGAACTGCGCAGCCTGCTGGGGTGCTTTCTATTTTCAGGCGATGACGTGTTCAAGCAGCTGGGCGTTCTTTCCGGCGGCGAACGCAATCGCTATGCCCTGGCCCGGTTGCTGGTCAGCCCGGCCAATTTCCTGCTGCTCGATGAACCGACGAATCACCTCGACATGCGCGCCAAGGAGGTGCTGCTGGAGGCGATCCGAAACTTTACCGGGACCGTCGTGTTTGTCTCCCACGACCGCGCCTTTATTGACGCCCTTGCCACGCGAGTCTTTGAAATTCGAGATGGCGCCGTTCGTGTGTACGCCGGCAATTATGAAGATTATCTCTGGCAGACTTCCCGGCAAGCGGAAGCGCAGGCCGCGCTGGCATCTCCGCCGGATTTGAAAAAATCCAATGGCAACCTGTCCGCTGGTGGCCTACAAGCCCTTCCCGCCGATCCCCCAAAGAGTGAAAACGCGCGCATCAAGCGCATCAATCCCATTCGGCTGCGACAGATGCAGGACCGCTGCACCACCCTCGAAGAAGAAATTCCACGCACGGAGGCAGCCATCCAGACGATTCAACAGCAGATGGGCGTCTATGTTTCAGCAGAACAATATCAAACCCAGCAGCGCCAACTCGACAGTCTTCGCGCCGAACATAACACGCTGCTTGCGGAATGGGAAGAACTCATCCTGCAACTCGAAGAGCAGGCGGAAATTTCTTAGCCCCACGCGTAGGAAACTGTCCACTCCTTCCTGCATAATTCAGATACGTATGGATCTTTTGTGGAAACCGGAAAACTGGGCGGAACGCCTGGAAGAGCTCCAGTCCTTTGACCCCGAGCGCAAGGAAGCTCCGCTGCGCCGCGATGTTCGCTCCCTGGGAACGCTGCTGGGCCGCGTCCTTCGCGAACAGGCTGGCGATGCGCTGTTCCAGGCTGTAGAAGATTTGCGCCGCCTCACCACGGAGGGCCGGGAAGCACGACTGAAGGGCGACACAAAAAAAGCCGATTCGCTTTTGTCTGAAGCCATCGCGCGCATTCAGAATTTTGACACGGGATTTTCCGAACAACTGACGCGGGCCTTCGCCTTCTACTTTGAACTGATCAACCTGGCGGAAACGAATCATCGCAAGCGTCGCCGCAGGGCACACCGCCTGCGCGGCAGCCAGAGCACACCCCAGCCGGGCGAGATGCGCGGCACGTTGCGGCGTATGCGCGAGGCGGGCATCACCGCCAGCGAGGCGATGGAATTCCTCGCGAAGATTTGCGTCATTCCTGTGTTTACCGCCCACCCCACTGAAGTCGCGCGGCGCTCTGTCCTGTTCAAG
>JAKAAZ010000070.1 GCA_021802085.1 Acidobacteriota bacterium | reverse complement strand
GCTGGCAGCCAGCAGACAGAAACACCACGGCTTGAAGTTCCAACGCGGCTTCAGAATTTTTCTCATGTGCTCCTCCGTGCCGATTGCGAGTGCCGTCTCAGAAGCGGCAACCGCAATATTAACTGTCCAGGGTGAAGACAGTCTGAAGATGAGGCACGGCCCTGGCTGCCGGCACCGTGACCCGCAGGCGCGTGCCGCGGCCCGGTTCGCTGCGAATTTCGATTGTTCCGCCGTAGGCATCGACAATCGCCTTGCAGATGGCCAGCCCGAGGCCGGTTCCTCCCGTTGTTCTGGCGCGGGAGCGATCGCCACGATAGAAGCGGTTGAACACGTAGGGCAGGTCGGCAGGATCGATGCCTTCGCCGGTATCTTCGATTTCCATCCGGACGGTGGTCTCCGTTGCTTCGGTGCTCAACGCGACTCTGCCGCCGGAAGGGGTATGCTGAAGCGCGTTCAGAACAAGGTTAAAGGCGAGGGTCTCGCATTCCTCAGGCGGCAGCAGCGCATTGACGTTGTCGTTGAGGTTCAGTTGTACGCTGACTCCTCGCAGCGCGGCTAAAGAGTCGAGTTGGATGGCAATCTCGCGAAGGGTTTCGCTCAGATTCGTCTGGCCGCGGGCGGTAAGTTCGCTAACAGTACTCTGTTCGAGGCGTGCGAGGGTGAGGAGTTTCAGGACCAGTTCTTCGAGTCGTTCGCAATCGACCAGACAGGATTGGAGCCCGCGGCGATATTCTTCGAGCGAGCGAGGTCTCGAATCCAGCAGTTGAAGCGACGATTTGATGATGGTGACGGCGGTCTTGAGCTCGTGAGCTGCATCATTCACGAAGGTGCGCTGCTGATTGAAGGAGTCTGCCAACTTGCGCATGGAGGATTCGAGCGCACGCGCGAGAACGGCCAGTTCGGACACCGCCAATGCCTGTTCCGGAGGCTGAAAATCCCAGGATGGAGGCGATATGGCTGCGGCCTGTGCCGCCAGCGATTCAAGCGGAGCCATGCCTCGCCGCAGCAGAAAGTACAGGGCGATTCCGGTGAGCAGTAGCACCAGAGAGTTCGAGAGCAGCAGAAATTTCGCGGCGTCCGCGATTGCGTGCCGGACAGGCTTGAGCCGCGCAGCATAGTCGATGATGACAGGACGCGAAATTCCAGGGTGATCGCCGTCCTGATCCACCTGGCGCACGCCGTGAAGCACCAGGCCGCGATACTCGTGGTTCCGAAAGCGGAAATCTTTGCCGTGGATGCCTTCGCGGAAATTGCTCTGAATCTGGTTATCCCACTGGGGCGATTGTCCCAGGACTCGTCCCGATGGCTCGCGGACCTGGTAGAGATCATCGCGTTGCAGGTCGATGGATTTTGGCGACAGCATGACGTTGTCGGCATTGTCTTCAGCGTCCTGAACAGCTCCGAGAAGGGAGTCGGAGCGACCGCGCAACATCACGTCGAAGGTCAGCAGGTGTTGGCGCCGTTCATAAAGGAGCGCCACGCCGGTGGTGCCAATAGCAAGCAGCGTCTCCACCAGGAGAACAGTCACGATGAGGCGTCGGCTGAGAGAGTAGGTCTTCATGACGACGCCGAGTAGGACGGATCGGGTGAAGAAGCCAGAAGACGGTAACCGCGTCCGCGCAGGGTCTCTAGAAATTGTGCTGACGGGACCCGGGTTTGAGATGCGCGATTCAGCTTGCGCCGTAGGTTGGAGACGTGAGCCTCAATGACATTCGAGTGATGCTCCCAGTTGTAATCGTAGAGATGTTCGAGGAGCGTCTGCTTTGAGATCACCGAGCGTGGCCGGTGGCTCATATACTCCAAAATGCGGTATTCGGTAGGGGAAAGGTCTAGCTCAACGCCTTGACGCGTTACGGTTTTCTCGATGGTGTCGACCACCAGATCGCCGACGTGGAGGATGGGATGGCTAACGCCTTTGCCGCGACGGATGAGCGCCTTGGCGCGGGCAATCAACTCACCCAGATCGAAGGGTTTGCCCAGATAGTCATCGGCGCCGGTGTTCAGTAGTTCGACGACGGACGCTTTGGTGTTGACGGCGGTGAGGATCAGTATCGGGGTTCGATCGCCGCGCGCACGAATCTGCTTGAGCACGTCGGGGCCACTCATTTTTGGCAGCATCAGGTCGAGTACGATCAGATCGTATTCGCCCATCCCCGCGAGATGCGCGCCTTCGTCGCCGTCATGGGCGAGATCCACCGCATAGCCGGGGCCTTCTCTGAGAGCGGCGGCAATATTTTCGGCCAGGCGGCGTTCGTCTTCAATGAGGAGAAGGCGCATAGTTTCTTCTACCGGAACAAGGTTAATCCTGGCTGAAGATCTCCGCACACGCTTTCCGCGCAACGCGTCTATCTGCTGCTGTGCCCCAGCGAATGATCAGGCCAACTCCAGCTCGATCTTTTCCGTCGCGCGATCGAGTTTCACGATACGGAAGCTGCGAATCTGGCCTTCCGCGAGCGGTTCCGATTGCTTGCCGGAAGGCGGCGCGCCGCCCTTCCAGCGAGCCTGCAGCATCGATGTCAGTGCGGACAGGTCTGCGCCGACGTTGCTCTTGCTCTCTGGCGTGGAAGGAGCGTTTGCCGCGGTTCGGCAGGTGGCGCGAATCCCTTCGCCGAGCTCGACGGTGGTCGCTTCGGGAGACTGCCTGACGATTCGACCGGATACCACATCGCCCGCGTTGTGCTCCCGCAGATATTCGCCGAGGCTGGTGGGAACCAGTTGCTTGATACTCAGTTTGATCTGTCGCTTTTCCGTATCGACCGCAAGCACCTGCGCCTTGACGATTTGGCCGGCTCGCAGCACATCCTGCGGATGATCGATATGCTTTTCGGCGCTGATCTCGCTGACGTGAATCAGCCCTTCCACACCTTCCGTGAGTTGCACAAATGCGCCGAACTTCATTAGCTTCGTGACCGGACCTTCGATGGTCGAGCCTACTGGAAACCTTTGCAGCGCTTCTATCCACGGGTCGCCGAGCGCCTGTTTCAGCCCGAGAGAAATCCGGCGCTCGCCGGGACTGACGGATAAGACGATCACGTCCACCGTGTCTCCGGGCTTGAGAATGTCGCTGGGCTTGCGAACCTTTTTCACCCAAGACATCTCCGAAACATGGATGAGACCTTCGATTCCTGGTTCCAGCTCGACGAAGGCTCCGAAGTCCATCAGACGTGTGACGGCTCCCGTAATCCGCTGGCCGGCCTGATATCTTTCTGTTGCGGAATCCCATGGCTCCGGCCCAAGCTGTTTGAGTCCAAGAGAAATGCGTTTGCTCTCCGGATCGACCTTGAGGACCTTGAGCTGGAGTTGCTGGCCGATCGACAGCACGGCTTCCGGAGTGTTCACGCGGCTCCACGAGATATCGCTGACATGCAGCAGGCCATCGATTCCGCCAAGATCGACAAAGGCGCCATAGCTGGCAAGACTTCGTACTTGGCCGCTGACGACGTTGCCTTCTTTGAGTTCGGAATAGCGGTTCTGTTCGAGGGAACGCGCCTGCTCTTCGGCGACCACGCGGCGGTCGACCACGACGTCCTCGTCGGTTACATCCAGCTTGATGATGCGGCAGGTGATTTCCTGGCCGACAAGCTTCTCCATCTCGGCGGAATCGCGCACGCCACTGCGGGAGGCAGGCATGAAGGCGCGCACGCCAACGTCAACATTGAAGCCCCCCTTGACGACTCCCGTCACGGTGCCCACGACGGCGGATTTTTGCGCGAACGCTTCTTCCAGCGATGACCAGTCTTTGGGCTGCGTCACGTGAAAACGAGTCAGATCGTAGTAGCCTTCGAGATTGCGGCCCTTCACTGAGACTGGAAACTTGTCGCCTGACGCAACTCCCTCGGCGTTGTTCTCAAATGCGCCGCGCGGCAGAACTCCTTCGGCTTTGTAGCCGATGTCCAGGTACACAAATTCGGCGTCGGTGGAAACGACCGTACCTTCGAGCTGCTTCGCGCCGCCTTCGGCCTTGTGGGAATGGCTGTGTTCAAACTCTGCAAGCAGCTCGCCAAACGATTCCGTGGGGGATTCCGAGCTGGCTTCAACCGGGGATGATGAGTTTGGGATGATCTCGTTAGACATGGCGTTACGTACCATTGTGGCACGAGCCGTTGCCCGTCAGCGAGATTCAAGGGGGCAAGTTTCGCGTTGTTCTGCGATATGGGCTTATGCGAACCGAACGCGGTAACTCCGCTGCGCGTCTAATGTGACGCAGACACTGCCGTCGGCTTGAGGTCGCAGGGGCACTTTACTTCCACTAACGATGCTGCGAATCTTCTGTCCGGCTGGTACGCGCAAGCGAACTTCACCTGAGAACTCCGGTCGAATCATGGCAGATGCCGCCTTGCCGTTCCGCCAGCGCAGATCGATTTCAACAGAACCGCGCGCCCGCAGACCCTTGACTTCGCCGGCAGGCCACGCCGCAGGCAATGCGGGCAGCAAGTCGATCACACCCGTATGGCTTTGCAGCAGCATTTCGGCAATCGACGCAGTTGTGCCAAAGTTTCCATCAATCTGGAAGATCGACGTTTCACCCGACGGATGCGTATCGAGCAGGTTTATATTCGTGCTGTGCTTCATCAGCATGATCAAAGATTCCCACGCTTTATCGCCGTCGGCCAGCCGCGCCCACAAACCGATGGCCCAGGCCCGGCTCCAACCGGTATAGGCGCCCCCGTTGTCCAGCCGCCGCTGCAGCGAAGTGCGCGCCGCTTTTGCCAGTTCCGGCGTGCCGCGCGGCGTAATCTCGCTGCCCGGATACAGCGGATACAGGTGCGACATGTGCCGCTGACCCGGCGCGCTCTCGACAAAATCGATGGACCATTCCTGCAGCTGGCCATATCTGCCAATCTTATACGGAACCAGACGGGCACGCGCGACTGCAAGCTTGGCCGCAAACTGCTCATCGATGCCGAGGTCCCGAGAAGCGTGGATGCAGTTGGTGAACAGCTCCCGGATGAGCGCCATATCCATGGTGCAGCCTGCGCTGGTCATGGCGGGCTTGCCGTCCGGAGCCATGAAATCGTTCTCCGTCGACTCCGACGGACACGTGGTAAGGTGCCCATTTCCACCCCAGTTGCGATCGTCGATCAGCCATGCCAGGAGGAACTCCGCAGAACCTTTCATCAACGGATACGCATTTGCGCGCAGAAATTCGCGATCGCCCGTGAAACGATAATGGTCGTACAGGTGGGAACAGAGCCACGGCCCGCTCATGCACCAGTTGGCCCAGGTGGGCGCGCCGACGCCCATTCCGACAGGGTTTGCGGCTCGCCAGAGATCGATATTGTGATGCGATACCCACCCTGGCAGGCCATACGTTTCCTGCGCAGCGCGCGCGCCGGTGTGGCTGAGGTCTGCAACAAGCTGTAGCAGCGGCTCGGTGCAATCGCTCAGATTGCAGGTCTCCGAAGGCCAGTAATTCATTTCCACATTGATGTTCGCCGTCCAGTTGCTGCTCCACGGCGGCTGCACCTGATAGTTCCATATACCCTGCAGATTTGCCGGCTGCGTACCCGGCCGCGAACTGCCGATGAGCAGGTATCGCCCGTACTGGAAATACAGCGCCAGTAGTGATGGATCGGGAGTGGCAGCAAAGCTCTTGAGTCGCTGATCGGTCGGCTGCGCTGCCGCGACGTTTGGCCCCAGGGTCAGCGATACGCGATGAAACAGTTTCTGGTAATCCGACACGTGCCGCTGCAGTAAGGAGGAGTAACTCTGCTGGAGCGCGGCATCGAGTTGTCGGCCGGCGTGTTCGTTGACCAGAGCTTGCGGCGTATCGGGTTTCTGGTCAAATCCGCGATATCCGGTCGCTGCGGTCAGTACGATCGTGCAGGACGCCGCGCCGCGGATGAGAAGTTTGTCGCCATTTGCGGATAGGCTGCCGCCGTCAACATTCGCTTGCAGCGTGGCGGCGTAGTACATGCCTTCACCCGGGACATCGGAAAATACCACCGGATCCTCGCTGTCCGGATGACCGGCCCCAGCAACATGGCGTGCGGCTTTGCCCGTCAGCAGCAAACGGTTGCCGCCTTCAGCCCGGATCGAATTCACCAACGCGCCGTCCATCCACACCGTGACATTCAACTGGCCGGGTTGGCTGGCAAAGATGCGCAGCACAATTGCCTGATCGCGAGCGGAGGAAAATGCCGCGCGTTCAAACTCGACATCGCCCACTTTGTAGTTTGTTGTCGCCACGGCGGATGCAAGATCCAGTTCGCGGCGGTACTCCGTCACTGTGCCCGGGTGGGTGCAATCCACGTGCAGATTTCCGATCGGTTGATAGGCCTCGGCAAACATGCCTTGCATCTTTTGGCATAGATGATCGGCCTGATGATAATCCTTCTCTTCCAGCACCGCGTGACGGATTGCGGGCAGATAGTGTCTCGCGTCCCGATTGTTGCCATCGACAGGAAGGCCCGACCAGAGCGTGTCTTCATTCAACTGCAGTGTCTCTTTCGCAGGATCGGTGGGAACCGGGCCGGCTGAGTGATCGGGCTTCGGGTCCTTGGGATCGATGGAGTGGGCTGCGCCTCCGCCATAGACCATGGCTCCCAGACGTCCGTTGCCGATGGGCAGAGCGTCCACCCACTGCGAGGCAGGACTGGTGTACCAGAGCTTCAGGTCGGCGTCCTCAACGGCGGAGGGCTGAGCGAATCCAAAGCGCCGGGCCAGCGATAGAGTTCCGGCAGCCGTGGAAGCAGTGACGAGGAAGCGCCGGCGCGTGAATTTACTCATTGGGATTGTCCGTGTCGCGAGGCAAGGGAACCGGCAAACATGAAATTCTTACACCACGGAATTGTATCGGATGCGGACAGCGCGTCGCGTTGCACGCGCAAAAAGAGAGCGCTTTGCGTTGATGGCGGCGAAGATGTTCGTCTGGCTGCGGCGCAACGATTTCAAGAAGAGTGCGAATCCAGCCCGATTGACGGTTCGATCGCGAGATAGATTCCGGTTACTTCTGCACGAAGAACTCCGTCATCGAAGGCGCCGTGGCTGCGGCGCCGGGGGGATTCGACAGTCCGAGCAACTCCATCTCCGTGCGCAACATGCTCTGATGCTGATAGACCGTGCCGGATGTTTGCGTGTAGCCCACAGTGACATCAGGTCCCCAGAGAACGCAAGCGACATGACCCCCGCCGTAAGTGGTATCGCTGGTTGCCGCTTCATCGAAGTCCACGATCAGAACGCCGTCCCCGCCCGGTTCGAATGCCGAGTAGGTGGACAAGGGGTCGATGACATTCGATTGCAACCACGTGTCCGCTTGTTGAGGAGTTCCATTGTGCGCATCGTCATCGATATTTGGAACAATGAAGGAATACTCCGGTAAGGCGCCATTGGCGAGGTCGGTGGCAAACCGCGTAAATGGCCAGATGTGCGCATTTGCTACCTGCTGACTGTCGGCAATATCGGAGAGCATTGCAAACGGATTATGCCGAATCAGGTACAGTCCCGTATTTCCTCCAAGATATCCCTGCGTAATGCCTTCCGCGTAGATCTTGAAGGAGACATCGGAAGCCAGCATCCGCCGGGCCATATTGTCCACGTTCCACACAGTGGTGGAGCTGTCATTGTTCGTCAGCACCTGTCCTGTCGTCAGCATGAAATAGTTGCCGATCGAGGGATGCGTGTTCGCGTAGTAGTTGGTCGGGAGAGCCCCGATGCTGATCAGGTGATTCAGGTTTGGCCAAACGCTGGTCTGACCGACTACGGTTGAGTAGCTCTGATTTTCTTCCATCACGAGCACTACATGCTTGCTCTGCGGTGTTTGAGCTTGCACCGCGATTGTCGCCGTACCTGACTTGGTTGAGTCTTCTGTGCTGGTCGCGGTCACCGTCACAGTGGCGGCCGAACCCGGTGCGGTGAAAAGGCCGCTTGCATTGATGGTGCCAGCATTCGCCGACCACGTAACCGCGGAACTATAACTTCCAGTACCCTGTACCGTTGCGTTGCATTGCGAGGTTGCGCTGGGAGCAACGGTGGAAGGATTGCAGGTTACCGAAACAGAGGACAGAGTGGGGGATACAGAATTGGTCGGACCGGCAACGGTACCGCCTCCACAGGCCAGTACCGCAAGTGAAAACAGGGAAGCCACCAGCGCATGTAGGGGTCGGTTCTTCACGCGATTTCTTGCCGGGTGGCGCTGCACGTCCTTGATTGATATAGACGCATCTTTCGGGGAGTGGGGTGCCTGACTGCAATCGGCAATCCATGGACGAGGTCCCTGCCAACCCCGTCTTTACTGCAATCCTGGAGCAGGCTGCGTCAGACCTGCGATTTGGCTAGTTCCGTTTCGAGAGCGCTGACCAGCGTTGGATCGTCCGGCGTGGTGTTGGGAGAGAAGCGAGCGGTCACTCTGCCGTTGCGGTCTACGATGAATTTCTCGAAATTCCAGAGGATTTCCGGCTCGGGGTTCGGCTGAATCCCATAGCGTTTCAAGTCCTCGCCGAATGGGACTTCTGATGTACTGATGGCTTTCGGCTGGGCGGCGATCAGCGCGCTGTAGAGTGGATGTTTCGCGTCGCCGACCACGGTGATCTTTGCAAACATCGGGAAGTCGACGCCAAAGTTGGCGGTGCAAAAGGTCTGGATGTCGGCGTTGGAGCCGGGTTCCTGGCTCTTGAAATCGTTCGCGGGAAAACCAACGATGACGAGGCCGCGGTCGCGGTAATTGCGATACAACTGTTCGAGACCTGCATACTGAGGCGTCAGCCCGCACTTGGATGCGACGTTGACGATGAGGAGAACTTTGCCGTTGTACTCGCCGAGGGTGGTTTCTTCGCCGGTTATACGGCGCACAGGGATCTGCTGAACGGGCGTGCTCATAATGACTCCAAGTTTATAGCATGCTCACAGTTGCTGGGCCGGGGTACCACCGTGTCGTCGAGAGTACGGTTTCGTGCAGCCAACAGCCGGGGCGGTGACCGCATCGCCTTGCTGAACTCCTCCCAATTTTCCGATTATCCGAAGCACAAGGCGAATGAGTGTCGAAACATGGGCAGGTTTGCTTCGCGAGGGCCGCTGCCGCTCCTGGATTTTTCGCGCGCCTCAGGACGGCAGACTCATCTCAATTACAGTATTTTCTAGGAAGTAATCCTAGTGGCGAGAATGGATCCTTGGGCGGCACTGGTACATTGGCATAGGATCCAACTGCATGGTCCAAGCAGGGCGAGCTTGATGACAGGGCCCGCACGGAGTTACGTCCAAGGCGCACTCATAGATCGGTTTGATCCAGCAGACATCAGTCAGGAGCCTCCATCGGTGAACGGGCAATCCACCATCCCAGCCCCGGCGAAACGACACAAGACTCCGCTCTTCAGAAGCCTTTGGTTTCAGGTGCTGTTGGGGATTATTCTTGCGATCGTCGTGGGATTTGTGAGCCCCAGGACAGGCGTTGCGATGAAGCCTCTGGGCGACGCATTCATCCGGCTGATTACGATGATCATCACCATCGTGATTTTTTGTACGGTCGTGTATGGCATCGCTGGAATGCGGGACCTGAAGAAAGTGGCGCGGGTTGGCGGGAAGGCCCTCATCTACTTTGAGGTTGTCTCCACGTTAGCGTTACTGATTGGCTTGATTGTGGGGAACACGGTGCGTCCTGGCAAGGGATTCAACGTCAACCCAGCGAGCCTGGACAGTCACGCCGTATCCGCCTATGCGAATCAGGCGAAGGGTCAAAGTACGGGCGACTTCCTGATGAACATTATTCCGCATACCGTCGTGGATGCCTTTGCCAGGGGAAACATCCTTCAAGTCCTTCTGATTGCGATCCTGTTTGGGTTTGCGCTGACGATGGCCGGATCCCGTGGCCAGCCCGTCATCGATTTCATGGAGGCTCTTACCACGGTGGTATTCAATGTAGTGAATATCATTATGCGATTTTCACCGATTGGCGCATTTGGCGCGATGGCCTTTACCATCGGCCAGTACGGCATCGGCTCGCTGGAACCTTTGGCCAAGCTGGTTGTTACCTTCTACGCGACTTGCATCTTTTTTGTGCTGGCCGTCCTGGGAGGGGTCGCTCGCGCATCCGGCTTTAAGATCACGAGCTTCCTCTCTTACATCAAGGAAGAAATTCTGCTTGTCCTGGCTACCAGTTCGTCTGAAACAGCGTTACCGACGCTGATGGAGAAGATGGAGGAGCTTGGTTGTCCCAAGTCTCTTGTCGGGCTGGTGGTGCCTACTGGCTATACCTTCAATACCGACGGCACCAGTCTCTACATGACCCTGGCCGCATTGTTTGTTGCGCAGGCTACCAATACGCGCCTCTCACTTGTCCAGGAGTTGACGATATTCGCGGTCGCTGTTCTTACCTCCAAAGGAGCAAGCGGGGTGCAGGGCGCAGCGTTCATTGCGTTGGTGGGGACCTTGATGGTTGTGCCGACGATCCCAGTTGCTGGCATGGCTTTGATTCTGGGAATTGATCGCTTTATGAGTATGCTGCGCGCTGTGGTGAATATGATTGGGAATGGGGTAGCCACCATTGTGGTGACCCGATGGGAGAAGGAACTTGACGTGGGCAAACTGCGAAAGAACCTGGCATTGGGACCTTCTGTTCCCTAGCTGGAAGGCCGCTACATGAACGAGGATGCCACGACGTCATGCACTACGTTCGATCCGACAAGTTATTTCAAACGATAGGCGGGGAGTCTTGAAAAAATTCAGAATTGCAGTGATTGAAGGAGATGGTATCGGTCGGGAAGTCGTTCCCGAGGGGCTGCGAGTACTGGAAGCTGTGGGGCGGAAATTTGATCTCGATTTCTCCTGGACGCACTTTGATTGGGGCTGCGAGACATACACCCGAACGGGTCGCATGATGCCGGCGGATGGCCTCGATCAATTGCGTGCCTTTGATTCCATTTATCTGGGCGCCGTGGGCTACCCCGGAGTGCCGGACCACATTTCGCTGTGGGGCTTGCTGATTCCGATCCGCAGAGCATTTCAACAGTACGTCAACCTACGGCCCGTTCGTTTATTGGAAGGTATTGAAAGCCCGCTGAAGAACCATCGTGCAGGCGGAATTGACTTCTGCATTGTCCGCGAAAATAACGAGGGAGAATACTCCGAAGTGGGCGGCAGAATGTACCGCGATACGGATGCTGAACTGGCGATTCAGGAGAATATTTTTACCCGGCGTGGCTGTGACCGTGTCATGCGCTACGCATTCGAGTTGGCGCAGATGAGACATCGGCATGTGACGTCTGCAACCAAGTCGAATGGCATTGTGTTTACCATGCCGTTTTGGGATGAACGCTTCGCGGCCATGCGGCAGCAATTTCCCGACTGCAAAACGGACCAGTATCACATCGACATTCTGGCGGCCCACTTTGTCAGCCATCCTGAGTGGTTCGACGTGGTGGTGGGGTCCAATCTCTTCGGAGATATTCTCTCGGATCTAGGCGCTGCCGTCGTGGGTTCCATCGGAATTGCTCCCTCCGCGAACCTGAATCCGGAGCGCGAGTTTCCTTCGATGTTTGAACCAGTCCACGGCTCGGCTCCGGACATTGCGGGAAAAGGAATTGCCAATCCAATCGCCCAGATCTGGTCCGGTGCAATGATGCTGGACCATCTGCATGAACCCGAGGCGGCCCGGGTCGTCGAACAAGCATTTTCGTCGATCCTGGAAACCAAAGGTCCGCGCACTCCTGACCTGGGCGGTAAGGCGAGCACGCGCGAGGTGGGAGAAGCCATCGCCGCCGCAATCTAGCGCACGATACTGCGACCGGTACCGAATCGCGAACTCGCGAAACTCCTTGTCGCCATCGATTACGTTATTGTGGGCAAGGAGTGGATGATGGCTTCCGCGGGTCCACCTGATTCGGTATTCCTCCGAAGCAATACCAGATGGAGTTGAGTTTCCGGCCTTCTACAGTTACGATTCGAAAGCCTGAAAGCGATCCACCCAGGGGCATGCCAACCGCGCCTGTCACAACTTCTGTAAGCGGTCCATCTACGCCCATGGCATTCCTATGGTAATGACCCGCGAAGACGTAGGTAACGCCTGCCTGCTCCAGTACGTCGAGGTACTTTCGGCGAGCAGGCTGTGGGATATTGAAGTAACCTTCGGCTTCGTTGGGATCCTGAATAAAGTAAGGAATGTGCTGAAAGATAACGACCTGCTGGTTAGAATTTGACTTGGCGCTTGCCAGCGTCTTCTCCAGCCATACTTCCTGTTGTCTCGCCGCGTCCGGATCACCCTGAGGTGCGCGGATGAGATTGGAATCGAGCATGATGCCGAAGATGTCGCCCTGCGAGAAGGCGTAATAGTCTCGGCCGATTGCAGTATGGAATGCCGCGACGGTTTCAGGTGTCGGAACATTTCCCACATCGTGATTCCCGGCTACGTTGTAGACCGGAATCGATGGATCCAGCTTTTGCAGCACGCGTTTATATTCCGCAATTTCGCTGGCGTCTCCGGTTCAATTCACCAGGTCGCCGCAAATCACCACAAAACGGGGATGCAGCCGGTTGAGGTTCGCTATTGCGAATTCGAAGTTGGCTGTTTCCTGTGCGAAGTTCTTGTCTTTTGCGTACATGCCGAATTGTGGATCGGCGAGTACAGCGAAAAACCACGGCTTTCCGGACTCGGCCGCGGTTGGCAGCAGCATCGCGAATAAAGACAAGGCTAAGAATAAGCGGCGCATCTAGAACTCCAGGCGACCGACCAACTGCAATATTCGAGGATCGCCAGCGCTTGTGATTTTACCGAAAGTGCTGGCGGCACTGACGTTGTTTCCCGGTTGGTTGAAATTCACATGATTGGTTGCATTGAACTCTTCCACCCGGAATTCGAGCCGAAACCTTTCTCCGATTGGAAACATCCGTTGCAGGCCGGCGTCCACATCGAAATAAACAGGGTTCCGGATCGGGTTGCGAGGGGAGTCCCCGAACGTTCCCAGGGCATTCAGAGTAAAGGCGGAGGTATTGAAATACTCGTCGATCATCTGCAACCTCGACCGGCCAGACGAAAGATATCTGCAGCCAGGTTTTCTGGCGAGCATGACCCCTCCGCGAATGGACGAGAACGTCTCCCTACTGGTGAAATATATCTCAGAATCGCAGCTAACATCTTTCGCAGATCTTGTGGTGGCCTCGACCCTGACGAAGCTCGCGGGATCGCAAAGCGACCAGATTGCGTTGTGTCCGGCACGCGATCTGAACCGATGGGACCTGGCGCAAGGGAACTACGTGTTTGTTGGCGGTCCGACATCCAACCCATGGGTTGCACTCTTCGCGGACAACCCCAATTTTCAAACTGTTGAGGACACAGTCCGGCACCCATCCACTCTGTGCGGGCGTTCTGGTCGGAACACCTGCCCGGGGTGAATGGGTGCAGCTTGTTTCGACCGGAGACAGCTTCTAGCCATTCTGGTTAGGGGAGTCAGGCTGGATGGTGCGATAACTCGTATTGCCCTGCGACCACACGAGTAAAAGCATGTCATTTCCCGGCGGATTCGCATGGACTGCACCGACGAATTGTTCGGCAGAGGTCACCGCCTTGCGATTGACTTCTAGAATCACGTCGCCAGGCGCGAGACCAGCGTCTTCCGCGGGACTGCCGGGACGGACGCTTTGCACGGCGATCCCCTGGACCTGGTCCGGCACTTGAAGCTGTTGCCGCACGTCGGGACTAAGGTCGATCACGCCAACGCCGATCTTTGCGCCATGCGATGCAGCTTCGTCGCTATCACTCGCCTCTTGCGCGTTCGCGTGATATTCCCCGACGGTCAGGTCCAACGTCTGCGGGTTGCCATTCCGCAGGATGCCCAGGATGATATTCGTTCCGGGAGTTTCTTCGCTCACGGCAACCTGGAGTGCGCTTCCATCCACAATGTTTTCTCCGTTGAGCTGGCGAATCACATCGCCCCTTCGCAGACCCGCGCGGCTCGCAGGAGAATTCGGCACCACTGCGGAGACGATAGCGCCGGACGCGTCATGCAGATTGAAAAAGCGGGCGTTGTCCGGTGTGACGTCATTCATGCTCATGCCCAGATAGCCGTGTTGCACGGAGCCCGACTTCATCAATTGCCCTGCGACCGAGTGAACGATTTGCGAAGGAATCGCAAATCCGGCACCTGCGAAGGATCCGCTTTCGGAAACGATGAATGTGTCGATGCCGACGAGTTCACCGCGTGCGTTTACCAGCGGACCACCCGAGTTGCCTGGATTGATCGCTGCGTCCGTCTGAATGAAATCGCCAGGCTTTCGCGGATCATTCGAATAGGGGTTCGGTCGGTCCAAAGCGCTCACGATGCCACGGGTCACCGAGAACCGGAAATACCCAAAGGGACTTCCGAAAGCGAGGACCGTCTCGCCGGGCTGCAGTTTTGTAGAGTCGCCCCATGCAATGCTGGGCAGATCGGTTGCGTTGATCTTCAGCACAGCGAGATCGGTGAGTTTGTCCACTCCTACGACCCTTGCATTCATGGTGCGCCGGTCGTGTAGCGTGACCTGAACCTGAACCGCGCCGTCGACGACATGATTGTTAGTGACGATGTACCCGTCCGGAGATATGATGACTCCGCTCCCGACTCCATGCTGCAAGGGTTGCGGACGCTGCGGTTGCGACTGGCCGAAAAATTGTTCCAGGCCAGGCGGCATTCCCTGCCGGTCGTCATCCGAGACAGCCTGCTCGGGCGACCCCTTCGACGTAACGGCAATATTCACGACCGAAGGCGTGACTCGAGCCGCGACCGATTCCATGGCCTGGTCCAGGGAGGTCAATGCGGCAACGCTGCGATCATCCAGCGGAGTGGCTGCGACTCCGGCGGCGCGAACGCGGTGTTGGGCGGGCAAAATCGCTCCCAGTAGAACCGCAAGCACAAGTGCGGCGGTGGCTGCGATCTCTTTTCTTCTAAAAACTAATTGATTAGTTGTATCGGACATAGAAATCCTCTCTCCATCACTGTTGACACGGTTAAAGTTGAAAAACTACCCAGCCGACGGCGGGCCGCTCGGCTGAATCGGCGGAAGGGCGAAGAGTTTCGACGACTGCGAAGCTCACGTGTGCGGGAACTGAATATCCATTCCAGTCCGTCACCAGAAACCAGGATGACAGGACTGCGGGGCGGCGATCTCGGCGTTTTTCTTTCGGTCGTCGTTGCAGCTTGCTCGCTGCTCGTTGAGCAGGGCGTCTTTTCTGTACCTCCACATTCACTAGAGTCGGATGAGCGCTGCCGGGATGAAACACTGCATCCTGAAACGGTGAGGGAGGTCCGGCCTGCGGTGCGGCCGCAGCGTTCACGGAAATAGAGGAAGGCACGAAGCTGACAAATCGTGGGCAGTGCGACAGGGCAGCCGCACCGCCAAGGACTGCCAGGACCAGGAAACTCGCCATAATATTTGCGGGGACTCGTGCCATCGCGACATTGGGTCGTCGTAGTATGCGATGCACACGGCTCGCTAACTCAGACTGCCGCTCCCATGCGCGGAGTACAAGGGACGTTTTTCTTTGCTGCATGGAATGTTCCGCCAGATTCGTAAGGCAGGTTGCATATGCTTTCGGGGCCTGAGTGAAACGAAGCACACTCTCGTCGCACGCAAGCTCGCGCTCGATGCAGAGACGGCGCTCGATCCACCGCAGCACTGGATTCAACGGAAACAGCACGAGACTCAACTTCTGCAGCAGGTTGATCCAGTCATCTCCACGCCGCAGGTGTTCTATTTCATGCAGGACAATTTGCTCCAGCTGCGAGCGTGATAGTTTCTCAAGAAGAGCGGTCGGGATAAGTATGCGCGGTGAAATAAATGGGAATTATACACTTTACTCCCTGAGCTAACCTATCTAGAATGAGCACATGAGCA
This sequence comes from Acidobacteriota bacterium, assembly GCA_021802085.1. GTDB lineage: Bacteria > Acidobacteriota > Terriglobia > Terriglobales > Acidobacteriaceae > JAKAAZ01. The sequence goes on along the minus strand of JAKAAZ010000070.1, from coordinate 68 downwards.
GATCGACGATCAGTGCTTACGCCTTTTTCAAGCGGTTCCCCAATGAATCAGCCGCTCGGGGACACATG
>JAKAAZ010000306.1 GCA_021802085.1 Acidobacteriota bacterium | reverse complement strand
CTATTCTCTCGCCTTCTGGCCGTCCTTCGTCCATGGCTGCGCTCTCTGCCAGACTGGACGCGGATGCTGCAGCCCGCCGCCGCCGGCCTGCTAGTCGGCTGCGTCGGGTTTTTCGGGTTTCCCCAGGTGATGGGCGCCGGCTACGACACCATCGATCACGCCATGCACGGCCAATACCTATGGCACATCCTCCTGGCTCTGGCGATCCTTAAAATCCTGGCGACCACGGTTTCCTTCTCCAGCGGTACGCCGGGCGGCATGTTCGCGCCCACCCTGTTTATCGGGGCCATGCTGGGGGCTTCTGTAGGCATGTTTGAAAAACATTTCTTCCCCCAACTGGTGGGTTCCGTTGGGGCCTACGGCCTGGTAGGCATGGGAGTCCTCTTCGCCGCCTTCTTGCGCGTCCCGTTGACCAGTGTCTTCATGGTCTTTGAACTCAGTGGAAACTATTCCATCGTTCTGCCGGTCATTCTGGCCAACACGCTCGCGTACCTGATCGCGCGCAGCCTGCAGCCGGTGCCAATCTTCGAACAGCTCACGCTGCAGGACGGCCTGAATCTCCCGTCGATGGAGGAGGCACGCGAAGAAACGACCTTGCGCATCGAAGACGCGCTGCATCCGCTGGATGGCCAGGTCTTCGCTGGCTCCGACCCTCCCGCCGTGATTGCGGCCAGGCTGCAGCAGGAAAAGGAAGACATCGCTCTGCTCCGCTGCGCAGGCAATCGCTGGTATGTGCTGCCCGCTGCGGACCTGCCGAAAATCACCCAGGCGGCCACCGGCATCGGCCAGCCGATTGAAGAGTTGCTGCCCGAAGACCGCACGCCCTACCTCTATCCCGACTTGCCGCTGAATGAGACCCTGGCCCACTTCCATCGCTGGCCGTTGCTGCCGATCGTCAACCGCGCGGTCTCAGGCTTGCTCGAAGGCGTCGTATCCCAAGCCGACGTTCTCAAGTGCTATCAGGAACACACCCACGGCCACAGCTAGTCATTCTGAGCGAAGCGAAGAATCCATGCATTTCCACGAAAAGCCAGGGACTCCATCCTCGACGGCGTCTTTATTTTTTCTGTCAAAGGTGGGGAGACCGCACCGGGCATTCTATCCCCAGGCGTTTTAACCACGGATCAAAAACGGATTCGTTTCTCGCTCTTCGCCGATCGTCGTCGGGACACCATGGCCGGGCACAACCCGCGTCGAATCCGGCAGCGTCAATATCCGCTCCTGCAAAGAACGCAGAATCTTCTTCCGATCGCCGCCCGGAAGATCGGTCCGGCCAATCGATCCGGCAAACAACGTATCGCCCGCCAGCAGCAACTGCGGTTCCGGCAGATGCAGGCAAATGCTGCCTTCCGTATGCCCCGGCGTATGCATTACCTGGGCTGGCTGCTCCGCGATGCGCAGCGCCAGCAAATCGCTGGCATCCACATCGGGCGCAGCCACTTCCGGGGCCGCGACTCCCAGCCAGCCTGCCTGCACATCCATCATATTCAACAGCGGCAGGTCCTTCTGATTCATATAGATCGGCGCGCCAGTCAGACGCTTCAATTGCGCCGCGCCACCCACGTGGTCGATATGCGCATGGGTGATGATGATCTGCTCGACGGTGAGGTGGTGGCGTTTCAGGACCGCAAGAATCTTCTCAATGTCCTCGCCGGGATCGACAACCGTAGCCCGAAGCGTTGTTTCATCCGCGAGAATGCTGCAGTTGCAGGCAAGAGGTCCGACAGGGAAAATTTCGTGAATCATAGGCAAGCATGAAGCTGGGAATCGCGCGACAATGACCCATAAGCAGCGCAACTAGGTGAGAAAAGCATTTACAGGGCGAGACCTTGGATTTTCCATCAAAATCATACGGTCATCACCGCGACCTCAGTTCAGAATGACTCAACTCGCGCAGCCGGAAGTTTCACCTTGCCCCGGAACTCCAGGCTCAACCCGGAACCCTTTTCCGGGTTCAGTTATTTCCCTGGCTTCGCTGGAGCGCTGCCAGTCTGAACCGGTGCCGATTGCATCCCATGCAACACCGATTGTCCGGTGCTGCGACGGGCAACCAGGACGGTCAGAGAGATCGATGTCAGCGCAAACACGATCGCCGCCCACGTCGTCACTTTGGTCAGAACATTGACGGTTCCGCGCGGGCCAAAAGCAGTCTGCGAGCCTTGGCCGCCAAACGCGCCCGCCAGGTCCGCGCCGGTTCCCGGCTGCAGCAGGATGATACCGATCAGGAGAAAGCAAACGGCGACGTGAAGTATGGTCAACAGATAAATCATAGGGTCACTTTCGATTGGGAAACTGGATACACAAGCGCGGCGAAAACCTTACTTTTGGTGCGGAAGGGGGGACTTGAACCCCCATGCCTTTCGGCGCCACCCCCTCAAGATGGTGTGTCTGCCATTTCACCACTTCCGCAGAATGCGCTAACAGCAACTATACCATTGCGTCTGCATGTTTCGCAGGCATCCGCACTACAGGCGAGTGGGTCAATTTGAAATCCACAGGTTCCAGATATTCGAAACAAATGAGCAGAATTGAACAGACTCCCGCGCCGCGTTTTCGTAATCTTAGGGTCTCTCCTCCAGAAAAGAGGTGCTGCCGTGACCACCGCTCGCAATGCACTCTATCCGCACAGACGCAACTACGATGGGTCGTTCGATTCGATCTGTCGAATCTGCTTTGCAACCGCAGCGCACGCTCAATACGAAGACGCCTTAGCCGAACAAGAAGAAAAGCATTCGTGCGACCAATCCATCTTGGCTAGCCGGGAAATGCCCAGCCCTGACCGTGACCATCACCTCCACGGGACTGCGGCGTGACTCGGAATTTGTAGGCGCACCGCGAAGGCTCCATCTCATCCCCTGCAATGGTCCGCCTGAGACGCTGCTGATTCAGTACGCAAGAACACTGTAAGAGGTGATGTACGTCGGTTGCGCATCGATCATACATTCAAAAGAGCGGCCCGGAGAGACTCGCACGCATCCTTGCCG
>JAKAAZ010000069.1 GCA_021802085.1 Acidobacteriota bacterium | reverse complement strand
CTTCGGATCGCGCGGCTAGGCGGGGCGGGGTGTTATTGCTGACCGGTTCGAAGCGCAATCCCTCTCTCGGCAGGGATAGGTTTGGTACCGGGTTTTCCTCGTAAATCGACGAAATCTTCTTGCGGTTACCGCCAGAACATTGGATAATCGTGGCGAGAGACGGTACCTGCGAGCACTTATCTGTGACCCGATACAACCGTCAAGATGTTCTGCGCATTCTGCAAGTGTCCGCCCGCCAACTGCAAGCCTGGGAGCGGGCCGGCCTAGTTGACTCCCAGGAAGCCTACACATTTCAGCAACTCTCTCAGCTCAGTAAGCTTCGTCTCTTATCTTTGCGGCGGATACCGAGTTCGCGCATTTCGGCTTCCGTGGCGGCGATGCAGCGTGTTTCCGGAATGACCAACCCCCTGCTGGAAGCGGGCGTGGTGCAAGTGGGCAGCCGAGTGGTGTTCCGACATCAGGGCGCCATTGTCGATCCGCTATCGAGACAGCTTGTTTTCGATTTCGAGGGCCGCAATCCCGACGGGCAATGCATGATCGTCGGAGAAGCCGCCAGTCAGCGCTGTCGCGAGGCGCAAGCCGCCCAGCTTTTTTATGAAGCGGTGCGGTTGGAGGATGAGCGGGGTGCGCTGGGACAAGCGATCCAACTCTATACCCGCGCCATCGAGTTGCATCCTGCGCACGCGGCCGCGCTGATCAACCTGGGAACCATTTATTACAACCAGCGGCAATATCCCCAGGCCGAAGAAGCCTATCGCCGGGCAACGCAGGCCGACCCAAATTATGCTCTGGCCTTCTTTGACCTTGGCAATGCGCTGGATGAACTGCAGCGTTTGCCGGAAGCCATTGAAGCCTACAGGGCCGCCATTCGCCTTGTGTCAAGCTATGCCGATGCGCATTACAACCTGGCTCTAGCCTATGAACGAACCGGCGAGCATCGCAAGGCGCTGCCGCACTGGATGACCTACAGCAAACTCGATCCCACAGGCCCGTGGTCGAACCACGCGCGCGGCCAGGCCCGCCGCCTGATCGAAGCCGATCACCTGCAGATTGTCGCTCGCAGATGATTCAGCTAAACTTAAGGGTGGCTAGTAAATCGAAGGTAAGGTTCATCGAAACGAGGGATTCCAATGGCATCGAACGAGCAGACAGACAACCGCCAATCCGGCCAAATCAACGAGGGCGTGAAGGGCAGAGCATACGATAGTATGCCTACGGGTTTTCGCAAATTTAAGTCCACTGTACCCGCAAACTACAAATCGCCAACTCCGGTGCGTGTACCCCTCCCGCCTACTTCCAACAAAGGAAGTTAGGAGCGAATAGAGGCGTATGCCCAATACAATTCAGACCCTTGGCGTTTTCCTCACACTTTTGCCGGGTTTCCTCTGTGCATATGTCGCACAGCGACTTGCGATACGTCCCAAACAAACAGAACTCGATAAAATCATTGAAGCCTTGTTACTCAGCTTCATTATCTACCTTTGCGTTGGGCCGTTTTTCGGATTTGCCGTGCCGATTGGATGGCATCCGGTTTTAATCAAGGGCTTGCAGAGCTATGGGATTACCGTAGAGTGGAAGGAGCTTGTCTCACTGATAGCGGGGGCGATACTTTTCGGTATTCTTTACGCGATAAATATCAACCATGATTGGGCCTTAACTCTTCTTCGCACGTTACGTGTCACGGATCGTACAGCGCGCACAGATATCTGGATAGACACCTTTCTGGGAACCAGCGGAACGGTACAAGTCGGGTTGACCGACGGTAGGATTGTGATCGGCTGGGTTCACTCCTACTCAGATGATTCTGCAGACGCATCCCTCTTCCTGGAAAAGGCCAAATGGATAGATCAAAGCGGCAAAGCAGTGCCCATCAACGGCCTGGGCATTTTATTGCTCCGTAACTCTGGCATACAGTACGTAATGTTTTTGGATAATGAAACATCAGAAGCGGATACTTCCCGGCTCGCCTGATACGCTCAACTCCGCATTCCCGTCCCACTGCTAATATTGAAGCCAGCATGTCATCCACAACAACGCTCTCTCCTGAAGTTCTTGCGAAGTACGAGCCAGTCATTGGACTGGAAGTTCATGTCCAGCTGCTGACGGAAACCAAGGCATTTTGCGGCTGCTCCGCGCGCTTCGGCTCCGCGCCCAACACGCAGGTGTGCCCGGTCTGCCTTGGGCTTCCCGGGGCGCTGCCCGTCCTGAATCGGCGCGCGGTGGAATTCGCGACACTGGCGGCCATGGCGCTGCATTGCCGGATCAATGAAACTTCCATCTTTGCCCGCAAGAATTATTTCTATCCCGATCTGCCCAAGGGCTATCAGATTTCGCAGTTCGACAAGCCGCTGGGGGAGCATGGCTGGATCGATGTACCCGCGCCCACAGGCACGAAGCGTATCGGCATCACGCGGCTGCATATGGAAGAGGACGCCGGCAAGAGCATGCATGAGGGGTTCCGGGACTCACGCGAGCGGACCTACATCGATCTGAACCGCTGCGGCACGCCGCTGGTGGAGATCGTCAGCGAGCCCGACATCCGTTCCGCCGACGAGGCATACGAATATCTGACGCGCATCAAGGAGATACTGCTGTACACGGCTGTCAGCGATTGCAATATGGAAGAAGGCTCGCTGCGTTGCGATGCCAACGTGAGTGTGCGGCTGAAGGGCGCGGAAAAGTTCGGCGCCAAGGCGGAAGTAAAAAATGTAAACAGCTTTCGCTTCGTGCGCGCCGCGCTGGAATATGAAATCGAGCGGCAGATTGAAGTGATTGAGGCTGGCGGCCGCGTGGTGCAGGAGTCGCGTCTCTACAACGCCGGGGAAGGCCGCACCTACTCCATGCGTTCCAAGGAGCAGGCCCATGACTACCGCTATTTTCCAGACCCTGACCTGCCGCCCTTGGTGGTCAACCAAGCCTGGCAGGAGGAGATTCGCGCAACCATGCCGGAGCTGCCCGAGGCGCGCCGCCAGCGCATGATTGCTGAATACGAAATTACCGCGCAGGACGCGCAGGTGCTGACCGGCAGCCGAGAGTTTGCCGACCAGTTTGAGCAGGCGGCCAAGGCTGCGAAAAGCCCGAAGCGCGTGGCGAACCTGGTGCAGGGCGAGTTGGTTGGACGTCTGAAGGCAGCCGGCTTGGAACTCGCCCAGTCGCCCATCTCGATGCAGGGAATTGCGCAAGCTGCCGACCTGGCCGAAAGCGGCGCGCTGTCCAGCAAGATGCTGAAGCAGCTGTTCGACCGATGCTTTGAGACCGGCGAAGACTTTTCCGTGGTCTACGAACGCGAGAAGCCGCAGCAGATCAGCGATTCGTCTGCGCTCGAAAAAATGATCGACGAAGTGATCGCCGCCAACCCGAAGCAGGTCGAGCAATATCGCGGCGGCAAAAAGACGGTGGCGGCATTTTTCGTCGGCCAGGCGATGAAGCTCTCCAGGGGGCAGGCGAATCCCGCGCTGCTAAATGAGCTGGTCACGAGGAAACTGGATGGTTGAGCTGTCGCAAACCGCACACGTGAAAGAAGTGGGCGCGGAGGAGACAGCCCGCACCTACGCTGCGTTCTGCGCACTGCGGGAGGGGCGTCCAGTGATGGCCTCTGCCGAGAGCTTCACTGAATGGGTCAACCACACGCAGAGGCCGGAAGGTTATCGCGTGGTGGCTGCCTTTCTTCCGGGAGTTCACGACGCGGTTGCCGCCGCTGGATTTCGCGTGCTGCATCAGCTTTCGAAGGCGCGGTTTCTTTACGTCGACGATCTGGTGACGCTGCCTTCGCACCGCGCGAACGGCCATGCGGGCCTGATATTCGGCTGGCTGGTGGACGAAGCTCGTCGGCAGGGCTGTGAACAATTGCATCTGGATTCAGGACACCAGCGATTTGACGCGCACCGGTTTTACTTGAAACATGGCATGGTTATCAACGCCCATCATTTCAGCATGGATGTCTGATTCAAACCGGCTCGTCCGCGCCCTTTTTCACGATCATTTCCATCACAAGCGGAATGGTGGTAAGGGCCCCAACAAACACCAAGGTCCACCCGGCGGATTTCCGTTGATCGTCGTCAAATTTCGGAGAGAACAAAAGTCCGAGCCCAAAACCGAGCGCGACGCGGGTTCCGGCAAGAAGCATGATTTCAGGAAGTGTGACCTTACGTTCGATCATGACTTCAATCTACTCGCTTTCTCGAAATAGCGTTGCGCACGTTTGAAGTTCTCGGCAGCGTTCGACCCCAGGGGCCTCGTAGTGGGGAATTCTTAGTGACCGGCGACTAGGCTATCGCCTCAGAAAAAAGAAAATCCTTCGGCCAATCGGTTTTGTAGCCAGCCTCGCGCAATTGGGTGCTCAGTTGAGCCCAGTGGCGCATGGAGTGCAGGAGAATATGCGCGAACAGCTTGCGCCGAGAGGCATGCACAGTTCCAGCAGACACTGTTTGCAGCGCGATGACTTCCCGCAGCGCGGCGTCGTTCGCGTTGGACAGAAATCTGCGCAGATTTTGCATCGCCTGGCTGTGGACGGCGAATAAATCGCCCAGCGAACCGGCGGGAATGGCGTCGTACGCGACGACTTCTTCGCCGTTGAGCCGTTGCGAGTGACGCAACTCCACCGCGAAGATATGTTTGAGCAGCCCGCGGACGGTGCCGCTGTTGTAAATCGCGCAGGGTAGTTCCAGCGCGGCCGGGTTGGCGGCGAACCATGCCTGCCAAGTGCGAGTGCCGGCTTCGTTATCGGCGAGTAGCTCTTCCAGCGTGATCGCTGCCGCCATCATTCCTTTTCCTTGCCTTTCTTCAACGCGCGATGGGCGATATCCCGCCGATAGTACATCCCGTCAAAATGAATTTTCCCCAAGGCCGTATAGGCATGATCGCAGGCCGACTGTAGAGTTTCGGCGACGGCTGTCACGGCCAGGACACGACCGCCGGAGGTGACAACTTTATCGTCGCTCAGCGCGGTGCCGGCGTGGAAGATGGTGACGCCTGTTTCTTGCGCGGCTAGATCGAGTCCCGTGATTTCATGCCCGGTTTGGACGCTTCCCGGATAGCCCCTGGATGCGGCGATGACCGTGACGGCGGGTTCGCTGCGCCACAGCAACCCCACCTGATCCAGCCGGCCGTCGACAGCCGCTTCCATTGCTTCCAGCAATGCGCCGTCCTGCAGCCGTGGCAGAATCGCTTCCGTTTCCGGATCGCCAAATCGCGTGTTGAATTCCAGCAGCATGGGGCCGCGCGCTGTCATCATCAGACCGCAATAAAGGACGCCGAGAAACGGTGTTCCTTCGGCTGCCATGCCGTCGATCGCCGGCTGCGCAATGTGGTGCACCAGCCAGTCGCGCATCTCCGGCGCCAGCAACGTGTCTGTGGAGTACGCGCCCATGCCGCCGGTATTCAGGCCAGTGTCTCCTTCGCCGATGCGCTTATGATCCTGGGCGGCAACAAGGGGCAGCACGTGCGTTCCGTCTGCAAGCACAAGCCACGATATTTCTTCACCTGCAAGAAATTCCTCGAGTATCACCCGATGCTGGGCTTCGCCCAGCAATTCGCCGGTAAGCATTTGTTTCGCGACTTTTTCAGCTTTCTGTTTCGACTCGCAGATGACCACGCCTTTGCCTGCCGCCAGACCGTCGGCCTTCACTACAATCGGTGCGTGGAAATGCGCCAGCGCACCCGGCAGTTCCTGGGCGGATTGGCAGATGGCATATCCCGCAGTGGGCAGATGATGGCGCTGCATAAATTCCTTGGCGAAGACTTTGCTGGTTTCGAGCATTGCTGCGCGCTGGGTTGGACCAAAGACGCGCATGCCTCGACGTGTCAGTTCATCGACCAGGCCGAGGCTCAATGGAACTTCCGGGCCGACGATGGTCAGGTCCGGCTGCTCTGCGGCGGCCACTCTCACCAGGTCGTCGAGGTCTTTCTGATTGACTGGTACGCAGCGGGCCAGCGCCGCGATGCCGCCATTTCCCGGCGCACAGACCACTTCCTGCACGCGAGGTGACCGGGCGATGGCCCAGACCAGCGCGTGTTCGCGGCCGCCGCCGCCGATGACAAGAACCTTCATGCGTATAGTGACTCCTTGGTATAAAAACAGGGTATCAGTCCGGGACGCGGTGTGCGCCGCTCGGATTCACGCTGGAAGGTTGCGATGAACGTTGCCATGAACGACCCCTACCGTCTCGAACGGTTTGTCGATGCGCAGGCGCCGGTGTATCCGCAAGTATGCGCGGAGCTGCGCGGCGGCAGAAAAACCAGCCACTGGATGTGGTTCATCTTTCCGCAGATTCGGGGCCTCGGTTCCAGCGCGATGGCGCAAACCTTTGCCATCTCTTCTCGCGAGGAAGCAATGGCATATTTGCTGCATCCTGTTCTGGGAGTGAGGCTGCGAGAATGCACCCGGCTGGTGACAAACATTGAGGGCAAGTCGATCGATGAGATTCTGGGCTATCCCGATAACCTGAAATTCCAATCTTCGATGACCCTGTTTGCGCATGCCACCCAGGAAAAAGAAATTTTTCTCGAAGCGTTGAAGAAGTTTTTCGGAGGCATGTTCGATTCTCAGACAATTGCGCGGCTGTAGTGCACCGCTAGCACAGCTCTATGCGTCTACTGCGGGAGTCCATGCGACGAACTGTATTGTCGGCGAAGGAGTGAACTTAATTTGCCCACATGTCGGCTTCATCGATGTATTCGCTTAACGTGGCTGAGCCGCTGGCCACGGGAGTCGCATCCAATTGGAACTGGAATCCACTCACTGAGCCCCAGCCGTGATGGAGCGGTCCCGCAGGCTCGGTCAGGTTCAACGCGTAGGTTGTTCCATTCAGCATCAGCGTGTCGTAGTACAAGCATTCCGTCCCGCCGCAACTGGTGTCGCCAATCACGCGATGGTCGGAAAACTGGAGATGATTCCAGACTCCGAACCTGGGCCCGGTTGTCACCATAGTATCCACCCATTGGCTGGTGCCCTGGTTCCATATCTGCCATTTGCCAGCGCGTTGGTTCCACTGCACCCCCCACATGATGTTCAGTTGATGCGCTGCGTCGAACAGGAACGCATCGTATTCGAGCGAGGCCACGTGGGAGGAACTGACCGGATATGCCCAGAAATTCGTGCGCATGTGCGTGCAAGCATCGCAGCCCTTCATCTTGTACGGCCACAGAACGTTCGTGTAGGAAGTTGTCGAATTGGCCGTCTCCGTCAGTCGCATCGATGCGCCATCGACCGACGGGCTGGCGTTGTCGATCGTCTGGCTGGTCGAAACTGGAACGCCCTTCCCGCCCGGATAACATTCCGGTTGGGCGCATGTGCTCCAGTGCTTCAGGGAGTCGTCTGCATTGGCAACCGCAATCGTGTTTTCGTGGACAGGTGTTGCCGTCGGCATCGATCCATCCGCCAGAGTCGTCGCGCCGGATGCCGCCGAATGGTTGCGAGCGTTTGCATGCGGTACAGACAAAATCCCGGCGGCGATGGAGACCAACAGAAGGGCGGTGCGCATGGAGTCGAGCCTACAGAAATGTAGGATGTTCGCATGGCGGCCCCAGATGCACCTGCGCTGTTCGTGACCCATCTGAGAATCCCAGAGTATCCTGCAGCGAAGGGAATATAGTGAAGCCGCTATCCGCACGTGAGTTTGTCTGAGGGGATCGAATGAGGTTCCGCGTCGCATTTCTGTTGCCGATGGCATGCTGTTGGATGCTGTCGCAGGTAGCCAGGGGCCAGTCTCGGAGCGATGTTCAACTCTGGTTGACGAACCCGGATAAATCCGCATTGTTCGCTCGCCAAGCCACCCCTCTGCATTTCTCCACGCCGAACAACCAGTTTCCGACGATCGACGTGAATGCCCAGCGATATTTCCAAACCATGGACGGCTTCGGTTTTGCCCTGACGGGCGGGAGCGCCCAGCTTCTAATGCGTATGGACCCGGCACGGAGACGCGCGGTTCTGAAGGATTTGTTTTCGACGGAAGGCAACGACATCGGCGTCAGTTATTTGAGAGTCAGCATCGGGTCTTCCGACATGGATGATCGCGTGTACTCCTTCGACGATCTGCCGGAAGGAAAAACGGATGCACACCTAACCAAATTCACCCTTGCCCCGGTCGAGGACACCTTGATTCCCGTGCTGCTGGAAATATTGACGATCAATCCCAAGATTCAGATCGTTGCTTCTCCCTGGTCGGCGCCGGCATGGATGAAGACCAACGATAGTTCCCAGGGAGGCAGTCTCAAGCCGAAGTATTTCAAACCGTACGCGAACTATTTTGTGAAGTATATCCAGGGGATGAAAGCGGCAGGCATACCGATCCACGCCATCACCGTGCAGAACGAGCCTTTGAACCCCAAGAACAATCCCAGCATGGTGATGCTCGCTTCACAGCAGGACACATTCATCGTCCAGTATCTTGCGCCGGCATTGCAAAAAGCTGGGATCAAGACAAACATTCTTATGTACGACCATAACTCCGACGTTCCATCGTATCCACTGTCGATCTTGAAAGATCCCCGCGCCTACAAGGATGTCGCGGGAACCGCGTTTCATTTATATGGCGGCGAGGTCGGAACGCTGACGACGGTGCATGATGCCTACCCGAACAAGGACCTCTACCTCACCGAGCAGTGGGTCACAGAAAAGCCTGGCGCAACCACCATGGACATCGCGGAGCCGGTCAGCCGGGTGGTGATCGGCGCCACTCGCAACTGGAGCCGAAATGTTCTGCTTTGGAACCTTGCCGCCGATCCCAATGACGGGCCGCACACGAACGGGGGATGTACGCAGTGCCAGGGAGCGATCACTCTCGATGGCAACAAAGCGACCTTCAATCTCGCCTATTACACGATTGCGCAGTTTTCGAAATTTGTGCGGCCCGGCTCCGTGCGGATTGGATCGAACGATTTGGAACAACTGGCGAATGTGGCTTTCCTTGTTCCAGATGGGAACATGGTACTGGTCATCGCCAATACTGGAACTTCGGTGCAGACATTCAATATTCGTTATCGCGGCAACACGGTCATGGGGACGTTGCTGGCTGGTTCGGTAGGAACATACATCTGGCAATCGCAATAAGGCGAGGTGGCTTCGACGTGCGGCTTAGGCCATGTCAGCAGAGCCCAGGGTCGTCTCGGGCGCGTCCGCCTCGGCCAACAGCGCATGCAAATCCAGCGGCTGCGTGACCATGGCCAAGTCACCGGTTGGCGTCCGCGGCCATTGCTCGGCGGGCAGGTCCCAATACAGTTCGACTCCATTGTTGTCCGGATCGCGGAGATAGAGCGCGTGGCTCACGCCATGGTCCGCCGCACCCTCCATCTGGATGCCTGCCCGGAGCAGTCGCCGCAGCGCATCCGCTAGCTCTGCCCGAGTGGGATAGAGTATCGCCAGATGATACAAACCGGTCGTGCCATGCGCTGGGGCCGCGCCGTGCAGGCTTTCCCAGGTGTTGAGGGCAATGTGGTGGTGGTATCCGCCTGCCGATAGAAACGCGGCCGAATTACCCATGCGCTGCGTGACCGTAAATCCCAGTACGTCGCGGTAAAAGGCAAGCGCGCGATCCAGGTCGGCGACCTTGAGATGGACGTGACCGATGCGGGTCTGTGGATGAATGGAGGGCATAACTTTCAGATGATGGAGAGGCAAAAAAGATGCGCGGATTCCCCCACGCTCTCACCGTCGTGAGGCTCATCTGGGAATAAAGATATACAGTGGTGCGGGGAGGATCGGAGCTACTTGCCGATTTCCTTCAACATTTTCTCCCGTAGAAAAATGTTCACTTTCGTCTGATACCCGCTGCCCTGTGACTTGAGCCAGGCCAGCACATCCGCATCCAGGCGGATGGATACAGGTTGTTTCACGGGACGATACCACTTACCCTGTGCCGCGTTCTTCCACGCTCCGGGCGGAAGCTCCGGAATGTCCGAAGTATCGATCTTGTCTTCCGGCATGGCGGCCAGCGCCTGAATCTCGCGCTTCTGGCGGGCGGTCAGCGGCTGGCCGGGCTTCAACTCGTAGATGACTGGCTTAGATTTTGCTCGCTTCTTCATATTCGATTCGCTCCTGCCGAGTGACCTTGCGTGCTGAAATGATGCGGATAACTTCTTCTTCCTCGTCCACCACGGAGTAGGCGACCAGCACCAGCAGTACGCCGTCTACCATGCCGATGGTCTGCCAGTGCGCTTCGTCTTCGACCACTCGGTCCTGCCGGGAAAGGTGGAAAGGATCGAGAAAGCCCCTGGCCGCCGTATCGAATCCAATGCCGTGCTTCCGCCGATTGTTGCGATCTTTCAGCGCTTCCCAGGTGAATCGCACCTGTATATACAGTACTGCATATACAGGATTGAATCAAGGTTGAGTGCCCCTCTGGGCGTTGCCGAACAAATATGTGAGGAGTCATTCTGAGGAGGTAGCCACCGCGACCGACGAAGAATCCAGACGATGCTGGCCCTGTATTTTCATTCGGTATTCTCTGGATTCTTCACTGCGGACGTTCGCCACAGCGAACGCCCTTCATTCAGAATGACTCTCCTTCAGAAAATGAGTCATTCTGAACGTAGCGAAAGCCTGCCCTGAGCGAGCCGCAGGCGAGTCGAATGGGAATCCAGAAGGTATCGACTTCGTATTTTCGGTCAGTATTCTCAGAGCGCCCATTTGAGTTGTTCGCGGCCCATCTGGGAAAAAAGATATACAGTGTGGTGAGGGAGTGAGACCATCCTACATCTCCTCGCACAAAACGCGGGTAGATGTAGGGGCACCTACAGCCCCGCTATTCTTTACCGGATTTACTTTTCTCATTCTCAATAATTTTTGTGGTGTCTTTATTTTCGACCGACTGATTAACCGACTGAGTAGTGCATACCCCCCCCACAATAATGCCAGACTTTGTGTTGAGGTGTTTCAAATTTTCAATTTGATTCGACTGAATTAAATCTTCCGGCATTTGGTCGAACGCTCTCGAACATAAGCCAGATTGAGGTTTACGATTCTCAATAATTTTTGTGGTGTCTTTGTTTTCGATCATCTGAACTCCTCTCTTACCTTTTGACATTTTTTGTGTGGAACTTGAGACTTTGGTGTGTAGTACTTCTACTTGCTGGTAGAACTCAAATCTATGATCGAATCAGCGTTCCACTCTATACCACGGACTACCAGCCGCAATTGAAGCTTGAGTGCCACGCGCTCAGGATTCTCCGGTAATCGCAGCATGAATACCTCTTCGATTGGTTCTCCAGGTTCGACCCACGTATGCTTTTTAAACACTTCCAATACTAAGGTGAAACCCTCATTCACGCATGTCGGTTCTAAAGTAGGGGCAGGAGACAGAAGGTCAGATACTAAAATTGCCGTCCCTGTCTGCTCAATCGGAAGTTTTGACAGCCCGACATTCTTGACTCGGGCAATACCGGATATGAACTGTACGCCGCCCACCTCAACACTCTTGCCGACAATGCTTGGTTCCATCCTCAGTTTAAATGTACGGCCACGGAGATAAGATATATAGCTCCAAAATCCAGCTATCAGGATTGCGGCAATTTCTAGGAAAGTATGCACGAGATCGATAGTTGAGTGATGCGCGGGTTCCAGATATGGACACGCCATTGTTTGCTCTCCTATGGTGGCACATTATAAACCAGCCGGAGAAACCCAACCCTCTGAACCGGTCACTTTTTCCCCTAGCCCTCCGGCGGTACCATAGTGGCAGGCGGTCACAGGCTGCCGAATCGCTATGCTCTTCACGCCCAAGGTTTTGTTCCTGAAACGCTGGCACCGCGGCAAGCCTGATCGCGGGTAAGGGCAGTCGCATATCTACAAGGCCGCAGCCCAGAGGCCGTCATTCTGAGAACAGCGAAGAATCCAGAGAATCTTCGCCGTGCCATCACCGTCTGGATTCTTCACTCCGTCCGCCACGGCGTACTCCGTTCAGAATGACAAGCGATATTCTGTTATCCGACCCCGTATTACCCGATCCCAGAGGAGCCACGTTATGAACAGTTTTCACAGCCGGTCGGAATTGAAATCCGGCAACAAGACCTATGAAATTTTCAAACTGAGCGCGCTATCGAAGCATGGCGTTTCGCTCGAAAGCCTGCCCTACTCGTTGCGCATTTTGCTTGAGAATCTGCTGCGCCATGAAGACGGGAAAAGCGTTACCGCCGACGACATTGAATTTCTGGCCAAGTGGGACGCGAAGGCCGAGCCCTCGCGGGAAATCGCCTACATGCCTGCGCGTGTCCTCATGCAGGATTTCACCGGCGTGCCTGCCGTGGTCGATCTGGCGGCGATGCGCGATGCGATGCGCTCGCTGGGCGGCGATCCGGAGAAGATCAATCCGTTGCAGCCGGCGGAGTTGGTGATTGACCACTCAGTGCAGGTGGACCAGTATGGCACCAGCGACTCATATCAGATCAACTCGCTGCTGGAATACCAGCGCAACGTGGAGCGGTATGCGTTTTTGAAATGGGGACAGACGGCGTTCCATAATTTTTCCGCTGTGCCGCCGGGCATGGGCATCTGCCACCAGGTGAATCTGGAATATCTGGCGCGCGTCGTGTTCACCACGCAGCCAAATGCGAGCGGCGTTGTGCAGGCGTATCCCGACACGCTGGTCGGCACGGACTCGCACACTACGATGATCAACGGTCTGGGCGTACTGGGCTGGGGCGTCGGCGGCATTGAGGCCGAAGCCGCGATGCTGGGTCAGCCAGTGTCCATGCTGGTTCCGCAGGTGGTCGGCTTTAAGCTGGCAGGCAAGCTGCGCGAAGGCACCACGGCCACCGATCTCGTGTTGACTGTGACGGAGATGCTGCGCAAGCATGGCGTCGTCGGCAAGTTTGTAGAGTTTTACGGCCCCGGCATCAGCGAACTTTCGCTCGCCGACCGCGCGACGATCGGCAACATGGCGCCGGAATATGGCGCGACCTGCGGCATCTTCCCAGTGGATGCGGAGACGCTGCGCTATCTCAAGCTGACAGGACGGAGCGACGAGCAGATCGCGCTGGTCGAGGCGTACTACAAGGAGCAGGGCCTGTTCCACACGCCGAATGCGCCGGAGGCAAAGTATTCCGCGACATTGTCGCTCGATCTCGCCATAGTGGAACCAAGCGTGGCCGGCCCGAAGCGTCCGCAGGACCGCGTGCGACTGAGCGAAGCAGGCGCGAGTTTCAAGAAGCAATTGCCTGCGCTGAAAGGGCCGAACGCGCATGCGAACAACGAGCGTCAGGTGCAACGCTGGAATGGGGAGGGTGGTCATCCCTCCGCGAATGGAAACGGCAACAACAATGCAAATGGAGCGCCTGAGCCGGGCCATGCAAGCTCCGTGCATGACCGCTTTGGGATGGACGTTGACAAGTATCTCGACCATGGTTCCATCGTGATTGCGGCGATTACCAGCTGCACGAATACATCCAATCCCTCGGTGATGTTGGCTGCTGGGCTGCTGGCGAAGAAGGCCGTGGAAAAAGGATTGAAAGTGCCGCCGTGGGTGAAGAGCTCGCTGGCGCCGGGCTCCCGCGTGGTCGCGGACTATTACGACAAGGCCGGGTTGACAAAGTATCTCGATGCGCTGCGGTTCAACATCGTCGGCTACGGCTGCACGACGTGCATTGGCAACTCCGGCCCGCTGCCGCCGGACGTGACGAAGGCGATTGACGATCATGGCCTGGTGGCAGTGTCCGTGCTGAGCGGCAATCGCAATTTCGAAGGCCGCATCAACTCCGATGTGCGCGCGAATTATCTGATGTCGCCGCCGCTGGTTGTGGCGTACGCGTTGGCCGGACGCATCGATCATGACTTCGAACACGATCCGCTTGGAAATGACAAGCAGGGCCATTCCGTATATCTGCGGGACATTTGGCCGTCGCAGCAGGAAGTGCAAAGTACGCTGGCCAGTTCGATCGACTCGACGATGTTCCGCAAGCAGTATGCGACAGTGAGCGATGGCGACAGCAACTGGCAGAACCTGAAATTTCCCTCCGGCAACACGTATGGGTGGGAGGCGGATTCGACCTATATCCGCAAAGCGCCGTACTTCGACGGAATGAAAGCTGAACCCGCGGCCGTCGAGGATATCCACGGCGCGCGCGTGCTGGCCGTGCTGGGCGACAGCGTGACCACGGACCACATTTCCCCGGCGGGCTCGATCAAACTGAATGGCCCGGCAGGGAAGTATTTGACGGAGCACGGAGTGAAACCCGCCGACTTTAACAGCTATGGGTCGCGCCGCGGCAATCATGAGGTGATGGTGCGCGGAACCTTCGCCAACGTGCGACTGCGCAACAAGCTGGCACCCGGCACGGAAGGCGGCGTGACGCGTCTGCTGCCGGAAGGCGAGCCGATGAGCATCTTTGACGCTTCGGTGCTGTATGCGGAGCGCAAGACGCCGCTGATCATTCTGGCTGGGAAAGAATACGGCTCCGGATCGTCGCGAGATTGGGCGGCGAAGGGACCGAAACTGCTGGGCGTGCGCGCGGTGATCGCGGAAAGCTTCGAACGGATTCATCGTTCGAACCTTGTTGGCATGGGGATTTTGCCGCTGCAATTTGAAAGCGGGCAAAATGCTGAATCCCTCGACTTGACCGGAGAAGAGGAGTACGAAATCGTCGGCTTGCGAGCAATGCTTGAAAGCAAGTTTTCCAACGGACGGAAAATAGAAGTAAAAGCTATAGCAACGCAAGCCCCGACAAGCAAATACACATTGGGAGTTCGTAATTTCGCCGCGACCGTGCGCATCGATACTCCGCAGGAAATTCTCTACTATCAGCACGGCGGAATTCTGCTGTATGTGCTGCGGCAACTGGCGGGGAAGGCGTAACGCAGTTTTTCATCTCGCAGCACAAAGACCCGCAGCGATCCGGGCTTTGTCTGTGACCTTGGAAGAATCAGCGACTGCTATTCTAGCTATGACTGCTCCTTATGGCCGCGACCTCTTCATCTCGGAATACTGCATTTTTTTTCGCCCTCTACACTGGCATCGTTCTGCCGCTGTGTTTCCTCGGTTATGGCAGCGATAACGATACCTATGGAATTCTCGATGCTGGGCGGTCAACCTGGCGTGACGGGCATCCGATGACCTCCAGAAATCCCGGTTATTGGCTCTATGAAGCGCTGGTTTACGGAGTCGGTCATTTAGGGGGATCGATAGCGACGAATATCGCGTCCATGTGTGCGGGTGCGTTTATCCTATGGCGCTTCATCGTCTTGTGCCGGAAGATCGGAATTCGTCACGAATACTTATTGGCTTCTTGTGTGTTGTTCGTACCAACCTTTTTGATCGCAGCAAGCTCGACCATGGATTATCTTTGGTCGATCGCCTTTCTAATAGCTGCTGCCGAACTTCTTCTCGATTCCAGGCTGGCGCTGGCGAGCATTGCTGGCGCAATGGCGATAGGATTTCGAGCCAGTAACTCCCTCGTGTTGGCTGGCGCTTATGCTGGACTCTTGCTGTATGGGTTCTCGGATGGCTGGAAATTACCGCAGGTCGCTCGGGCGGTCATATCGGGTCTAGTGGCTGCATTCTTAGGAGCCTTATTTTTCCTGCCATCGTGGATATTGGCGCATCACACGATGGCATTTCTGACTCCAGGAATCGGCCCCGCTGCGATGTGGACCATGAAAATGCACGTCGGCCGGTTTATCTACAAAATGATCTATCTGTTTGGCCCTATCGCCACATGCATTCTCCTGTTCCTGCTGGCGTGCAACCTCAAACCGCCGAAATTCTCGAGCATGAATGCCAATGCCGGAAAGGGATTCGCAATTTTCCTAGGAGCTTTCGGCGGAAATATTGTAATTTTCGCAAAATTTCCGCTTGAAGTTAGTTACCTGCTACCCGGAATGGTTTTCTTTCTACTCGTGGCGGGCATCAGTTTCTTGAGTTCGTCCCGGATGGGAATCGTTGCTAGCCTGTGCGGGATTGTCGTTTTTAATTTCTTTTCGGTTTCCCTAGCAAAACCGAATATCCCCTTGCACGCTACGGACGCTAAACTGACGTTAAGCCCGCGGAGTGGAGTTCTTGTTGAAGATATAAGAATACGTCTGAAGGCCAAAAGATGCGATTCGGTTCCTTGCTGGGCAAAGTATGCGCAGGAG
>JAKAAZ010000068.1 GCA_021802085.1 Acidobacteriota bacterium | reverse complement strand
TTGCCGAAAGAGGCTGCGACGTGATGATTTTTGCCATGCACATCGTTCGCGATGGCTCCGCCGACCGTGACATATTTTGTGCCGGGAGTGACGGGCAGGAACCAGCCGCGCGGGACGGCGAACTGGAGGATCTGGTCCAGCGTGACCCCGCTCTCGCATCGCAGCAGGCCGGTGGCAGGCTCAAAATGCAGGAAACGATCGAGGCCCAGGGTGGAGAGCAGCGTGCCGTCTTCCAGCAGGCAGACATCGCCATAGCTGCGTCCCATGCCCACCGCCAGAACGGAGGGCGGAAGACGCGTTCCACGCGGGTAATCATCCGTCCAGAACAGCGGCTCCAGGCGGCAGTCCAGTTTGGGATAGCGGCCCCACGACTCGAACACGGGCTGTTTCGATCTGCTTGGCATTATCACTAGTTATATCGAAGCGGAGAGCGCAATGAGAAATATCGCCACGCCGGCCAGCAAACTGGCTCGGTCCGTGAGCGCGAAAATCACCGGGTCTTCATGCATCTGTCCGCGCGATGCCCGCAGCCAGACGCGACTCATCCACCAGATCAGCAGTGGCGTTAGCAACCATAAGCGCTGCGGATGGTGATAGAGCCGCTGGACGTCCGGATTGTTGATGTAAAGGGTAAACACAACGATGGAGGCGAAGGCGCTGGCCGTACCGAAGGCGCGGAGCTGCTCCATATCGTGGACCAGGTAGCCACGGCCGTTGGAAGGCGCTGCTCCGCGGGCGCGCAGATTTTCCAGCTCGCTGAAGCGTTTGACCAGCGCCAGGCTGAAGAAGAAAAAGATGGCAAACCCGGCCATCCAGTCGGAAATGGGGACTCTCGCAGCGGCCGCGCCCGCCAGAATGCGCAGTGTATAGAGGGCGGAGAGAATGATGACATCCACAATGACAACGCGCTTGCAATAGAGCGAATAGACAAGCGTGACGCAGCAATAGATGAGCAGCCATGAGGTGAACGCGGCGGACATCGGGATGGAGATGAGGATGCCCGCGGCAAAGAAAAGAATGGCCAGACAGAAACCGGCGAGCACGGAAAGATCGCCAGCGGCGAATGGTCGGCGGCGCTTGGTGGCGTGGCTTCGGTCCGAGGCGAGGTCGAACAGATCGTTCACGATATAGGTGCTGGACGCCACCAGGCTGAAGCTGAAAAATGCGAGCGCGGACCGCGCCAAGGCGGCGAGACCAATTGCATGCGCCAAAAGAAGCGGCAAAAAGATGAGCACATTCTTGGCCCATTGATGGACGCGCAGAGCCCGCCAGATGGATCGCGCCGCAGGAGCCCGGTCGCGGAAGACATTCTGGACGGGAACTTGTTTGTGCTTCAGCAAGCTTGCGAGGCCCACCGCCGGATTCGCCAGCATCGCGCCTCCCGATGCGGTCAGCAGCGGAAGGTCTTTGCGGCTGTTACCCACGTAGGCGAAGCCGCCGGGACCGAAGCGCTGTTCCAGCACGCGCAGTTTGTCCACTCCGGTAAGGTTTGTACCGCCGTCGCTGGATACTACCGCGTCAAATATTCCCAGATGTACGGCGACTCGATCTGCCAATTGCCGGTCTGCTCCCGTGGACAAACAGAGGGGTCGCCCGCTCGCAGATTGCTCTCGCAGATAGACGATCAACGCTTCGTTATACGGAAGATGAGCGGCATCCAAGATTGCGCGGGCGGACACTTCGTGCTTCAGCCGAGCTTTGCCGCGGAGTAGCCAACCGGGCAAGCGCAGCAAATCCCACGGATGCGTCCTCGCCAGCACGCAGAGCGAATCGGCCAGCGTGTCGGACTTGACCAGGGTGCCATCCAGATCGACACAGAGCGGCAGAGGCGCGCGGGACATGGTCCGGGACGGAGTTCCCTCGCCGGGCAGCGCATCGGACGCAACCGGATCGCCCGGAAACATCTCTGCGCTTTCGGCGGGTACTTCTGCTCGGCCTTCCACGCTCATCCCTCGAAACTCCCACGGCTGCAAGAGAGCTGCTTTGATTTTTCCGCGTTCGTCCACGAATTTGCTTTGATGCTACATCAGATCGAGCCGACGCACTCGCAAAAACGGTCGATGGAATGGGCGCGGATGCCAATGCGATGGAAGCGGATGAGCCGAGCGCGGCGTTCCGGCTCGGGCGCGACGCGGCTGGCCTTGATATCGTTAGTAGTGCGCGGGAATTTCCAGCCACGACGACATGCAGCCGGGCGACGGTTCGCGCGGTTGCACACTGGGATGCAGGCAAGACGCCTGCGGAAGGGATGGCCACTGTGATTACGGTATTGACGGCAGCGAAACTGCTGACTCCGCTGACAGAAATCGATGCGCCCCAGGTCACCATCGAAGATGGATGCATCACCAGCATCGAGTCGCGCGGGGCCCTGGCGCCTCCGGAAGGGGCGAGCCATCTCGACTACCCGGATGCCACGCTCGTCCCCGGTTACTTCGATGTCCACACGCACGGCGCGATGGGGCAGAACGCGATGGATGGCACCGACGACGCATTCGATGCTATCGGAAAATTTCTCGCGAGCCGCGGTGTCGCCGCCTACCTGCCAACCACGGTGACGGCGCCGATCGACATGACGTTGTGCGCGCTGGAAGGAATGGCGCAGCAAATCGAGCGAGCGAAGGAGACTTCCAGGGAAGCCGTGAGCCTTCACGGCGCGAAACCGCTGGGCATCCATCTCGAAGGCCCGTTTCTTTCCCACAGCAAGCGCGGCGTGCAGCCGGCAGAGTATTTGCAGGAACCCTCCATCGACCTGCTGCGGCGCTTTTGGGAGGCGGCGCGCGGCCACATCGTTGTGATGACCGTCGCGCCGGAGTTGCCAGGCGCGATTGAATTGATTCAGGAAGCAGTTCGACTCGGGATTCGCGTCAGCCTGGGGCACAGCAACGCTACCACTCCGGAGGCGCAGGCCGGAGTTGCGGCGGGGGCCGTCAGCGCGACGCATACCTTCAATGCCATGCGGCCGCTCGATCATCGCCAGCCTGGCCTGCTGGGGGTCGTACTGGATGAGGTCCACCTGTTCGCCGAGTTGATCTGCGATGGCATCCACGTCGATCCGCTGCTGGTGCGGCTGTTTCACAAGGCGAAGACGCCGGACCGCGGCATACTCGTCACCGACTCGATTGCGGCCACAGGAATGCCGGACGGCGTGTACAAGCTGGGCACGATGAATGTGACGGTGGCCAACGGAAGGTGCATGTATGAGGGAAGATTGGCGGGCAGCGTGTTGACCCTGGATCGCGCGGTGCGCAACTTCGTGAAATTCACCCAAGCTTCCTACGGTGTCGCAGCGCGGTACGCATCGACGAATCCAGCGCATATGGCGGGCTTCGCCGAGACGCATGGAGAGCTTGCGCCGGGGCGTCCGGCCAACATCACCGTGCTGTCGCCCTCGGGCGAAATTCGCAGCACACTTTTGGACGGCCAGGTCTTTGGCGCATGAAATAAAACGACGTACGATATCGTCAGCGAGGTTGCGTAGAGTGTCGAAACAGCCGATTGCAGAGCTTTTTGGTTTTCCGCCAACCAGCAACACAGAGGAGGCGCAGCGTTATCGTCGGAACCGACTGTGCCCTTACAACAACAAAGTTCCCAATTGCACGAAAGATAGCATCATTGACCCCCTGGGTGTTTGCACCATCTTTCATGGCAACGATCTCGCTGTCATTTGTCCTGTACGTTTACGCCAGGAATGGATTATCGCGGATCAAGCTGCGGAGTTCTTCTTTGCAAAGGGCACTCAGTGGACAACACTGGTCGAGGTACGACTCAAAGACAGGGACGGTAAATCGGCGGGAAACATTGATGTCGTGCTGGTCGCTTACGACAAGAATGGCGTCGTCACGGATTTTGGTTCACTTGAAGTACAGACGGTCTATATCAGTGGTAACTTGCGCAGAACATTTTTTAAGCCTCTGATGGAGAATCGCGAAGAATATCTCAATCTTGATTGGGAGAAGAGCAGAAAGAAGAATCCTGGGCCTGATTATCTGTCTTCATCGCGCAAGAGACTTGCTCCACAACTCATTTTCAAAGGGGGCATTCTGGACAAATTGAAGAAAAAGTCGGCTATTGCAATTGATCAATGCTTTTTTGATACCCTCCCTATCCCCGCCGAAGTTCCAAAGGAACAAGCTGAAATTGCGTGGCTGATTTATGGCTTGGAAGCATCGAGGAATACTGAAGCGGAACTCCACCTGGAGTACCGCCGAACGGTCTATACTTGCCGACCAGATAACCTTCACGAGCCGGAACTATTTCAGGACATATCAGAGGAAGAAGTGCTGTGCCAGCTTGAGTCTGAATTCGAGAAAGTCGTAGTGTGAAGGGCATAGATGAATCCGGGCATAGCCTCCAAAGCAGAGATCGAGCGAATGCTGAAAAATTCGCAGACCAAGGTGATAGCGCCTCTTGTCACTTTGGGCCTTGTTCGTACATATTCCGCCACAAAGAATGCAGTATTTTCAGATTCAGATTTACAGAAGGCTTACGGCACGGCCGTCAAACTAATGAAGGATTTCCTCGGGCACGATATGCATATTGGGGCAAAATACTACGATGCGTATGGCTCACGTATGTCTCGCTACGGAGTGTTGGAGCAAGTTGGACACCTTAAATATAGATTATTGCCTCCTTACACCGACGACGCAGATGTGTTATGCGAGTGGATCCCTGGACAAATCCAGCGTCACATCAATCAGCATTTAGGGATAGTGCCCCTTTTGCAGGGATCGGCCACGCGTGCTGAGCTGGCTGAGTCAAGGGAGCGTTTCGTAAGATTGATTGAGGAACACATCGCCAAAACTCCAGCGAACTTTGAAATTTTTAGCTTTGCGGTGATCAAGGCACATTTGGAAAAATTCGCCTGTAAGATCTACCGTGACACCCGTACATCTGCCCATGATAAGGGAGTGGACCTCTCCACAAATTTCGGTGTAGTCTACCAAGTCAAGAAACTGAGAATTCATACGCAGGCGGAGGCCGCACAAGTGTACGCGGAACTGAAGCTGAATTTCGACGAACGGCGATTGCAGGATGGAAATGTGATCCTTATCATCGACGACGTTTCGAAGGCCGTAAAGCAGTATCTCATCGACATGAAGATCCAGTCGATTAACAAAGACGAGATACTGAAGATGGCTGCGAACTTTGATGAGGCGGAGGATCGGCAAAAAGTCTTGCGAATCATCTACGAAGAATTTCGCAGAGAGTATTCCAGCCGTATTGGCTGACGATGCATTGATGGCCGCTACGCCATTAACGAAGCGCGACGCCAACACCGCGGCGGGCAAGAAAGCGGGTAAGCGCCTGTACGCCCATAATGAGCTTGACCATGCTGCGTTGTTCGCTATCGCCGCAACGTTAAAGGGCGACTTTCTGATGACGTATGATAATGCAGTTGGCGTCGAGACGCTCGCAAAGGAACATGACTTCGACACCTATGCCATCAGCATGAAGAACACTCACCACGCAGAAATGACCGAACTGCTGGTTGCGCGCAACTTGGATTGGGCCCGACGAGCAATCTGAGATTTGTACAACAGCACTCAGTCAGAACCGCTCCACCAACTTAGGAAATCACTCCTGAGGGGTCGAATGGTTCAGTAAGGAATTGCAGGCTGCTGTGAGCGTCGATCGTGGCGAGCCCGCCAGAGCGCGCCTTGAACGGAGTCGACGGCTTCCCGCCGGATTCGTATCCCGGGAAGTTCGCGCCGAATGAAGGCGAACATCGCATCTCGCACGGGTGCAATTTGGCGCAGAATGCTGCCGGTGAAGGCAACCTCCAGAGAGGCGGCGCGCTCACCTTCCAGCGCCTCGACTCTCTGGACGACGAGCGCGGCATACATTCCCAGAAAGTGTCCGGCCTGCTCCAGAACCTGGGCGGCATAGAAATCGCCTTGCTGGGCGGCTTCGACGACGATGGGCGTAAGCGCCGCGAAATCGGGGCTCGGGTTGCGATTCGCGGCATCGATCAAGGCCGCTACGTTCGGCAGATACCAGGCTTGCAGAATTTTTGGGAGCAGCAGGGTGGTGGTATCGCGATCGAGTGCGTCGAAAACGGTGCGCACCGCCTGTCTTCCGATCCAGCTTCCCGATCCCTCATCGGCCAGCACGGGACCCCAGCCGCCCACGTGGATCAGCTGTCCATCGCTGGCGCGGCCAATCAGGTTCGACCCGGTTCCGGCCACGACCAGCACGCCCGCGCCGCCGGAAAAAGCGGCATCGAGGGCGATCTCTTCATCGCCAGCCAGCAAAATATCGCCGCTGACACGGGCCTGCAACGCCTGCCGGACCCAGTCCGCGACGCGAGGCACGGAAATGCCCGCCAGCCCGACGCAGGTGCAAGCGATGGAATCGAGCGCAACGCCGGACTGCGCGGAGATGGCGCGCAGCAGATCGTCGAGGTTTTTCTCCGCATCTTCCACGGAGGCGAGCAGAATTTTGATGGTGCCGCTGGAAGCGCGGGCAAGAACGGTGTCATCCTGCGCGAGAGCGCATTCCGTCCGTGTGCCTCCCGCATCCAGCCCAAGATAATACGCCATGCTTCCCAGCATAAACGCACATCGCTCCGCGGAGTGGCGGAGCGATGCAGATGCCTGGCGGATATACCCGGCGGACACTAGACCAGTTTCACAGTTGCTGTAATGCGGACATAGCGCTATCCCACCCTAGCTGCGCTAGGATGGGGCACCCAAACCTTACGTTATCTGTGAAAATGCTCTAATGATGTTTCCAGTCGCCCCAGTTGAAGTAGTGTCCGAGGATTCCCTTCACGATCAGATGGTCCGTGGATGCCGTCGCTCCCCATCCGGCGCCAATATTGATCTCCCACTTGGGCGAGACGAACAGATTCACCACCGGGAAGAATTGCTGTTGCTGATTGTGGAGGGAAACGAAATTGCCGAACTCACCGTAGTATCCGTAATATTCAATACCGAAGTTGTAGAGCTTGGAAGGCTGATACGTCAGCGTGGCGGCGGGTCCGAAGGTCACTCCATGCGGCGAGACATCGCGGTAGTAATATGCAATTTCTTCCGGGGTGGAACCGGGAGGGAGGGAGACGGGATGGATACCCCAGTTCATGGTTCCATTCACGGACCAGTACCATTTCCCCAGGGTCTGATCGACGATCGGCATGATCTGCCAGGACCAGGTTGGATTCGCATATGCCGCGCGGGCATACCCGATCTCATTCGAAAGGCTCAGGCCCACCGGCAGATGCCAACTGAGAGGAGCGCGCACGCGCGGACGGATGTGATCGCCGACCCACTGCACGCCGCTCCCGTTCTTTTCCTCGGTAAAAATATAAAACCCAACTTCCGACCAGTTTGTAATGCCCTGGGTCAGCTCGATGGTTTCATGTTCCTGACCTTGGGTGGGCAGCATCCCATACTGAGTCGTGGTGCTGCCCTCCACGGTGTAGTTGCTGTGCAATTCCGTGAGCAGGGTTTTCGGGGCAATCGTCTCGGACGGATAGACTTGGATTTCGTAGTTGTTCTGGGCATGCAAAAATCCAGGCGCCGCGAAAATGAGGATCAGTGCCAGCAGGCCCATGGACAGACGGATTCGAGCCAGCGACAGATGCATCCTCAGGTCCAGTTCTCTTAAATATTTAAGCATAGTCGAACAGCATCATGAAGCCGGGATCCATATGATCTTGCCGATGACAGTGAACCAGGGTTTTGCCGGGATGATTCGCTGTAAAAGCTACTTCCGTCTTTGCGCGTGTCTGCAACAGAACTACATCTTTAAAAATTCCAGCCGTCGACTTGCCGTTCAAGGATATCAGTTCAAAACTGTGCCGGTGGAGATGCACGGGATGAATATCATCGCTCCGGTTATAAGAAATTAGACGGTATCGCGTTCCCTCGGTAAGCTGGATTTGTTTCGTTTTCGGCCACGAAGGACCATGGATCGTCCAATGGTCGAAATCTCCGTAGCGCGAAGAAACTTTCTTCGATTCATGCATCCACCCCGGCGACTGTATGGCGCGTTTACCGTTTGTGTGGCGATTTGCGGTAGAGAGCCATTCTGAACGCTCCGACTTCGCTCAGCAGGCCCGGTACGGCGAAGTGAGCCCAGACATTATGCGCCTCGTGAACTCTGTCATCACCTTCTGGATTCTTCGGTCGCTGCGGCGACCGAAGAATGACTCCTCTGATTTTGAATACGGTATCTGTAGATCCGCTGTATTACTTCGTACGGAGCGATGGCGGGGAAAGATGAATCATGGTGGAAGAAAAAAGTCCGCTGAATGCGGACTTTTTCTTGCGGAGCGAATTTGCGGACTTTCGCGAACGCTATGGAGTGATGCTTTGCACCGGATGCGTGCCGTTGGCGGACGCGGCAACGCAGTCGGGCAGGCCACCGGCCGGATATGGACTGTTCAGTGCAGTCACGAGAACTCCGGTGTGCGGATTGAGCTCGAAACCGGTCACGGAATTATCCAGAAAATTCGCCGTGTAGACGAACCGCCCATATGCCGGTTCCAGCGCGATGCAGGTCGGTCCGGTTCCGGTACCGTACCCTCCCCCCGATACCGCAACGGGATTGCCCGTAGACGCCTGGATGGTGTAGGCGGTCACAGTATTCGAGTTATAGTTGGTCACGTAAAGAAATTTTGCCCGTGGATCGACCACCATTCCGTAGGGATACAGGCCGGTCGGAAATGGACCGTTCACCTGGGATTGCAGTGATCCTCCGTTAATGATGTTGTACGCGAGAATTAAATTTTGATACTGGTCGGTCACGTAGACGAATCGCCCGGTTGGATCGCTGACGATCGCGCTGGGTTTTACGCCCGCCTGAAAATTGTTGTTGGCCAGCGGAGTCAATAGGCCGGTTGTATAGTTCACGGAATACGCATAGATCGAGTGCGTGCCCTGGTCGGCGACATACAGGTAATTCACAAACGCGGTCGCGGTGACGCCTATGGGTTGCGAGCCGATGACAGGGGTGCCGATGGTAAAGCAATTTCCATCGTTCCCCGCGACGGGCGTGCCAAGAGATCCATCCGTTTGGCTGATGGGATAGACCACGACGCAGCCCTGGGTCGGAACCGTATTGGTTACCAGCGGATTGATATTGGGAGGCGCGACACCATTGAATCCAGGCGCGTAACTATCCACTACGAAGAGATACCTGTTGCTGGGATCGATCGCGGTCGCAATGGGATAGGTGCCTGGCGTGTTGTAAGTGTGGGCCTGATACAGCTTGCCGTCCGTCCCGATATTGAACTGGACCACAGTGTTGTCGATTTCATGGATGACATAGAGGTAGTCGTTGTTGCCGTTGCTGTTGCTCACAGCAACGGCAACCGGATACTGGCCACCCGATGGAAATGGCGAATTCGCCACCTGCGTGATTGCTCCCGAAACGCTATCGATCGTATACGCGCTAATCGTACCCGGCGTGGTCTTGGTGTTGAGAGTGTAGACAAACCCGAGCGTGAAACTTGGATTACAGGCCGTCATGCTCAATCCAAGAGCCAGAGATGCAACCAAGGCCAAGGTGAGCCGGCCGTATTGACTCCACTTCATGCGATTCCTTTGTCCCCGGCTTTGAGTTCAGCAACAGGGTATTCTTTGTTGAAGCCTTGAGGGGTTGTTCCTAACTTGTATTGTAAAAGCGCCAACCGACTTTCTGCTAGCGCTCCGCCGCAAAAGACGGGGAAATGCAAAGATTGCTTTCTCGATGCAGATATCGGAACAGCGCAGTCCATTGATCTCCATTGAGAGAAGCGCCGGAGGGTGTCCTTGCAGAGGCCCTCCAGCGATACTCCATCCACAGGCTTAGTACACCCGCGACGTAACCGCGACGAAGGTTGGCTGACCAACCGTAGCAAACGTGGTGCCTTTAAACATGTTCGACAACTGGCCCGTGGTCTGGTCGATAATCTTTCCTGAAATGTTATTGGTGTTGTAATTGACGCTATATAAATATTGGTCGGTGGGGTCCTCGACCATCCAGATCGGCCCCGCTCCGCCGACCGGATAGAAACCGGTGGAAAGCGTCTGCAACTGCCCATTCGTCGGGTCGATCGTATACGCGGTGATGATACTGTTCGGCTGGGTAATGACGCTGGGCCCAAAGTTCGCGACGTACAGGAAGGTGCCGTTGGAGTTGGCCAGGATTGCGTCCGGGAAGGCGCCGTTCTGAATATTGTTGGTTGGGCCGCCGACGAGGGTTTCCAACACTCCGCCCGCTCCCTGCTGAAAGGGTAGAATCCGTCCGGGATTCGCGCCCAGAGCAGTATCCGCGATGTACACGTATTTCTGAGTGCCTGAGACGGCCATCGTACTCGCCGCGCCAGGCAGGACGCCGCCTAAGACGAGCGGCTGGTTCTGGGTAAGTGTCAGTTGTCCTGTCGAGTTGGCGATGGCATAGAGGAAAACATCCGGAGTGGCGCATGGCGAGCCAACAGGCGCATTGGCGCAGGCGGGTGGAATATTGCCGGCAGTTTTGCTGGAAGTCGGATTGTATGCCTGATCCAGAGCATAGATGTACTGACCCAGCGTTACGATCTGGACTGGGTTGTAATCCACTTCAAAATATGGCAACTGCGAGCCATTCGTATTGAAGGTATTTGCGTTGGTGATCAAGGTCAGCTTGCCGGTATCCGTGGCGAATTGAAAAACCGTAATGTCCCCTTTGCCCGATCCATCGGGGGCCAGCTGATCGAGAACATATAGATAGGTGCCGCTGGGAGCCAGGGCGATGGAAACCGGATTGATACCGGAACTCGAGTAATTCTCCTGAAAGTCGAGCACTCCGGCTCCGCCAATGGTATAGATGGAAACGCCTCCCGATCCCGGAGTCTGGCTGGCTCCCTTGTAGACGACCGCCAGAAAACGTCCTCCCGGGATGACCACTTCCTGCACTGGATTGGCCCCGGCGGATGCGAACGGAGAGCCGGTGACCGGTGTCAGGTAGCCAAAATCGTGGTCGATCTTATACGCGCCAATCTGGCTATATTGCACCCCTGTCACGTACATGTAACCGGAGGTGTAGACGCCGCAGCAAGTGATGCTCAGGCCTAACGCCACTGAGCCAATCAACGCCAAAGCGACACGGCTATACTTCCAAAACTTCATGTGTATCCTTCAACCTCTTGGTCTTGGGTGCGACGCAGAGGACTGCCAACGCAGAATTTAATGTCTGGATTACTTCCACATCAATTGTAAAAGGCCCAGCGTATTTGTGCCAGCCGAGGCAATCTTTAAGGAATCGGGGCGAAGAGTGCCTGTGAAGGCAGGCCAGCGACTGACGGATGCATCTCCGGCCCTTGGCCGAGAATCCATCGGCAGTCTATTTACCAGACGCGGCATGCGACGGCGGCCGTATAGCGGACTCGTCGATTGCGTGGGAAACTGCAACAGGCCTGCATTCGAATTGCGTTCAAGTGCTCGAATCGAGAGAGGAAGCCGGTCCGCGAGGCAGTCCTCTAAAAAATGTGCAAGCGGATGACAAAGTATTTTTTCGGATTGGCGCGAATGGCCTGCAAGAGCCTCCGCATCTCCACCACCGCCTGATCGCTGTTGTTGTACAAGGAAGGATCGTGCAGCAACTTGCCCATGGTTCCCTGGCCTGCATCGGCGCGCTGCAAGATCGAATGCAGATCGGACACCGTCAAGCTGACTTTGTTTCGGAACGCCTCATCCTTCGCCAGCATGCCCAGCGTTCCCTTGCCCGCATCGATCTGCGACATCAGATTGTTCGCTTTCGACGCGGTCTGGCTCACGTTGTTATACAGGGCATCGTCTTTCACCAGGTGGCCCAAGGTACCCTTGCCGGCATCGATCCGGTCGGCGATATTCTGCAACCGGAGCACCGTATCGTTGAGGTGGTTGTACAGTGTGTCATCCATGACCAGTTTTCCCAGCGTGCCCTTGCCCTGGTTGACTTGCGTGACCAGATTCTGGGCCTGGGCGAGGGTCCCGACGGCGCGTTTATACAGCCCGGGATCATTGATCAACTCGCCCAGGGTTCCCTTGTCGGTAGCCAGCATATCGGCCATGTCATTCAATTTCCCCAGGATCACATTGACCTGCTGAATGGTGCTCTGGCTGGACTTGATCACATCCGAGAGGCTGGGCGTCTCCGTCGTCGGCAGTTGATCGCCATTCATAAGTGGCGGACCAGTGGCATGGGAGCTGTCAAGATCGACAAAGGTGTCTCCCAGCACGCCCGCCGTCTCCAGGGAAGCCATCGTGTCCCGGCGCAGCGCCGCCTGATAGTTCAGGCCAAGGCTCATGATGACTTCGACTGGAGTCAGCTTGCGCTGGGGAACAATGATGATCTTCTTGACCGACCCGATGGTGACGCCTTGCAGGTTCACGGGAGCACCCGGCTTGAGTCCGGAGGCATTCTGGAAGAAGGAATGCACGAGGATGCGGCGGTTGAAGATGCCGCCTGAACTCCCAGACATAAGGAAAATCAGCGCGGTGAGCGCAGCCAGGGCGACAATGACCAGGCCACCCACCTTCAATTGCGACCAACGGACCTCGTGCTGATTTGGCACAGCTTCTCCTGGTTAGAGTCGGCCGATCGGGAGGACGGCGCCGCCCATCCCGAAACTGAATATGTCGAGCATAGCAGAGGTCTCCCGCATCCTGGACTCTGGTGCGTTCTACGAATTCAATCAGTGAATGACGATATAGATGCGCTTTTCAGAAACCGGTTGCGAACGATTCCATTTCAGACGCGAGTTGTGCCGTCCCTTCGCCATCACGACTCATCTTCCAACAAAACCTGCGCCAAAGCGTGGGTGCGAGTATGCGTCAGCGAAATCACTGCGTTTCGGACTCCCAGCCTGTCGGCGACGACGGCGGCGCGGCCGTGAAATACCAGCGAAGGCCGTCCGCTCGGCGCCCGAACCACTTCAATGTCGCGCCAGCCAATGCCTGCCTGAATCCCCGTGCCGAACGCCTTGGCAGCCGCCTCTTTGGCGGCGAACCGGGCGGCGAAGCTTTCCGCGGCGTTGCGCTTCCGCCGGCAATAGGAGATTTCCCCCGGCAGATATATACGCTGGCAGAATCGGTCGCCATAGCGGGCGAGAACCTCGGCAATCCGCGCAATTTCCACCATGTCCACGCCGCTGCCAACGATCATTTCAGCACGGTACCACACCGGCAACGCGATTCGTCCAAATTGGGGCATGTTTGGAGAGCTGTTCCGTCGCCGATGGCGCAGGCGCGCCTCAACCCGCTTCCACCAACCCATAGTGCCGCTGCCAATGGGCCTTCAGATGGGCCCAGACAATCTCGACCGAGGCCCGCGACATTTCTTTCTCGCCGTTCTCGACGAAGCGGGCAGCTTCCAGCCGCGCCAGCTCCAGCAGTTTTCGATCTCGCAAGAGGTTGGCGACACGGAAATCCGGCAGCCCCGCCTGGCGCGTGCCAAAAAACTCGCCCGGCCCGCGCAATGCGAGATCCAATTCGGCCAACTCGAAACCATCCTGGGTGCGCACCATCGCATCCAGGCGTTCGTCCGCCTGCGGCGATACTTTTCCCGCTGTCATCAAAATGCAGTAGGAACGCGCCGCGCCACGACCCACGCGCCCGCGCAACTGGTGGAGCTGGGCCAGTCCAAAACGTTCCGCGTGCTCGATCACCATCACCGTGGCGTTGGGCACATCCACGCCCACTTCAATCACTGTGGTGGCGACCAGCACATCCAGCTCGCCGCGTTGAAAGCGGCGCATGACGACTTCTTTTTCCTCCGCGCCCAGCCGCCCATGCAGCAGGCCGAGGCGCAGGCCCGCCAGATGGGTCGCGCGCAGTTCTTCGCACATCGCCACGGCGGATTTCAAGGCCGGCTTTTCGAACAGAGATTCCGTCTTCGACCGCGATTTTGTGCCGGTCTTTTTTTTCGCGACGGAATTTTTTTTCGGCGCCATCGCAGGCTTCTGATCCGATCCGGCATCGACTTCCGGATCGTGGGCAAAGTCCAGCTCCGACTGATCGTCCTTGCTGCCCTCAATCACCGGATAGACGATGTACGCCTGATGACCGGCGGCGACCTGCTTGCGCAGAAATCCCCAGACCTCCTCGGCGCGCTCATCCACGACGCGGCGCGTCACAATGGGAGTGCGGCCCGGCGGCAGCTCGTTCAGTACGCTCACATCCAGGTCGCCGTAGAGCGTCAGCGCCAGGGTGCGCGGAATCGGCGTGGCTGTCATCACCAGGACATGCGGTTCCGCAGTGTTCGGCTTCTTCATCAGGCGAAATCGCTGCATCACGCCGAAGCGGTGCTGCTCATCCACCACCACCAGGCCGAGATTGGCGAACTCGACTTTTTCTTCAATCAAGGCATGGGTGCCGATCACCAGGTCGGCTTCTCCTCGCACAATGCGGCCGCGGTTGGCGCGCTTGCGGTCTTCATCGAGTGAGCCGGTGAGCAGAACGACATTGTACGGAGGCTGACGCTCGGAGCGTTCCAGCAACTGCCGCGCCGCCAGATAATGCTGTGTTGCGAGAATCTCCGTGGGAGCCATCAGCGCCGCCTGATAGCCGTTCTCGATGGCGATAAAGGCGGCCTGCAGCGCGACGATCGTTTTGCCGGAGCCGACATCCCCTTGCAACAGGCGGCGCATCGGCGTTGGTTGGCGCAGGTCCTGGACGATTTCCGACAGCACGCGTTTTTGCGCGGCCGTGGGATGGAAGGGCAACACCCGCTTCAACGCCTCGCGCACGCGCGGATCGGCGGTGAACGCCGGCCCGAGACGCTCCCTCATGCGCCGCCGCTTCAGCTCCAGGCCCAGCTCCAGAAAAAACAATTCTTCGAAGATGAGCCGTTGATGCGCGGGCGTGGCCGCCGCCTGCAATAGCCGCAGCCCTGTCCCTTCCGGAGGAAAATGTACATGCCGCAACGCTTGCGCCCGCGATGGCAACCGCATCCGCTCGCACAGTTCCACCGGCAGCGTTTCCGGCAGAACGCCGCCCAGGTCCTCCAGCAGCCGATAGATAACGCGGCGCAGCCAGCGCGAACTCAGTTGCGCGCCGCCCAGCGATTCATACACGGGGACAATGCGGCCCACTTCCAGCAGCGTCTCCTCGGGCTCGTTCGGTCCCGGCAGAATTTCAATCTGCGGCTGGATCATCTTGAACGCCCCCGCGCGGCTGCGCGACGGTTCCACCTTGCCGTAGAGAGCGAGCATCTGGCCCGGCTGAAATTTGTCCTTCAAATACGTTCCGTGAAACCACATGCATTTCATGGAGGCCGGTCCCTGCCCCACCGTCATTTCAAAGATGGGCATGCGTTTCGTGCGCAGCAGAATTGTCCCACGCACCTCGGCGATGACGCTGGCCATTTCGCCGGGAACCAGTTCATTGAGCGAGCGCGGGTTCAGCCGGTCCTCATAGCGAAACGGCAGATGATAGAGCAGGTCCTCGACGACGAGGATGTTCTTCTCCTTCAGCTTTTCGGCCACGCGCGGGCCGACGCCTTTCACAAACTGAATGGGAGTGTCGAGGGCAATCACACTCTGGATGCTATCAGCCGCCGAAGCCTTGACCACCGTACAACTCGCAAGTTGATTCATATGCACCGAGCGGCTTAAAGAACGGCTGCCTGGAGTTCCAGCGTTTCCTAGTCGAAACCGGCTCCCCGCACGAATCATGTTCGATTCATCGTGACGTATGATCTCCGTTTCCGGCTTTGTATCGGCATTGCGCTTTGTATCAGGGCATGGCTTCAGCCCCTGCGATGGCAAAACCTGTCCGCAATGCCAGCTCGGCCCAAATCCTCAACCCCGCACGCACCTTTTTCGCTACCACGAAGACCAGCATGGGACGTGCCTTGTTCCAGTCGGAGCGCAATGCCACGCTGTTGATCGACGTGCTGCGCTCCTATGTTGCGGCGGGGAAATTCCAACTGCACGATTTCGTCATAATGCCGGACCACCTGCATCTGCTGCTCACGGTCACAGGCGATACGACCAATGAATAACCCCGCCGCAAGCAGCGGGGTATCTGATAACGTAGTCTATTTTTGGGAATTATATACTTTACTCCCTGCTGGAACTTGCCAACTGTTTGTACGTGATCCGGGTTCCTATCGACTTCCCCAGCAGAGAATCGATCCGGTCGAGCGTATGAATCTTCACGTTCCCC
>JAKAAZ010000067.1 GCA_021802085.1 Acidobacteriota bacterium | reverse complement strand
ATGGCATGGCGATCATGTCGCAGCGGGAGAATCTGGAATTTGAAGGCGCCATCGAAAGCGACTGCGCGCCCTTGCATGGCCTCGTCGATGCGATGCTCGACGCCTGTGGCACGATCGGCGCGAATCAGAGCGAGCATCCCATCCACTGCCTGCGCGATCCAACGCGTGGAGGCGTGGCGACCACATTGAATGAGATTGCTTCCCAATCCAGAGTCGGCATGTTCCTGCGCGAATCTTCCATTCCAGTGCGGGAAAGCGTCCGCGGCGCATGCGAAATTCTGGGACTCGATCCGCTATACGTAGCGAATGAAGGAAAGCTTGTCGCCATCGTCGCCCCGGAAGCGGCGGACTCCGTCCTCCAGCAAATGCGCAACCATCCGCTGGGTGAGAATGCGATGATGATTGGAGAAGTGATCTCGGAACATCCTGGCATGGTGAGGATGGAAACCGGCGTCGGTGGCACGCGCATTCTGGATGTCATGTTCGGCGAGCAGCTCCCACGCATTTGTTAAAGCATTTTCACTGTTGCTGTGATGCGGGCATCGTTCTATCCCACCCTAGCTTTGCTAGGGTGGGGCACCCAAGCATTACGCTAACGGTGAAAATGCTTTAGCTCCTGGCATGCGGCGAGTTGCGCCGAAATCCGAATTGAATCAACAGGCAATCCGTTACGAAAGGCACTTTGACGACGCATACCACCCTTTACGCCGCCTTGTTCACCGCTGCCGTGCTTGGCTTTCGCCACGGCTTCGACTACGACCATATCGCCGCAATCACGGATGTCGTCAGCGTCCAATCTTCCAAACGCGTCGCCATGAAACTCGGCATGGTATATGCCCTCGGCCATGCCATCACCGTGGCTGCGCTCGGTTCCATCGTGATCGTGCTGGGGATCAATCTGCCTGCGGGCATCGATCGGTGGGCGGAACGCCTGGTCGGTTTTACGCTGCTGCTTCTCGGTATCTACGTGCTCGGAACGTTGGTGTTTCGTCCGGAAGACACGTTGCCGAAAAGCCGATACATGCTGCTGCATGCTGGCTATCATCGAGCGCGATTGGTTTTCAGGCGCCGCGAAGACGGAGTGCCGCCCGAAGCGTATTCCGCGCCCCGCAACTTCGACGTGCGGTCGGTATTTGTGATTGGCATCGTCCATGGGCTTGGCGCCGAAACTCCAAGCCAATTGATGATTTTCCTGCTTGCCGCCAACCTGGGTGGAGCAGCCCTGGGGATGCTGGGCCTGGGCATGTTTCTCGCCGGCCTGTTGACGATGAATGCAATCATGACTGCATCGGCTGCGGGTTTGTTTGGCATGTCGCGCCATCGCCCACAGTTTCTCCGCGTCGTTTCCGCGTTGACGGCGATCTACAGCCTTGCCATGGGCATCATCTTTATCGCCGGACGCGCCTCGTTTCTGCCGGTCTTGAATTAACTGGATGGCCGCATCCACGCTTCCGGCTTCGCCGCCATGGCCTCTTCCAGGGTGATGCGCCGCCGATGCAAATAAGCCAGGTTCGACATATGCGCGGCGATGGCGGACAGGTATCCGATTTCGACCGTGGCATTCGGCTGTTTGCGATCTCGAATGCACGCAAACCAGTTCGCCATGTGATTAACGCCAGGGTTTTGCCCCTCGATCGGGGTTCCACTTGGATTGTTGATCTTCTCCGGATAGTAGCGAATACTTTCCCTGGACGCACCCCGCACCATGTCCGTTGAGCCGCTTACGTGCTCGATTGTGCCTTTGTCTCCCAGGAAGTGCTCGCCCAATCCATAACGACTATTACTAAACGTGGATTGCCACAGGACCAGCACGTCGTCTGGATACTCGAGCGATACGCCGATCGTGTCTGGAACCTGGCGGCCGTCCTTTTCTGAAAAAACGCCGCCCATCATGGTGGCGGCCTTCGGCACCTGCAGGTTCATCGCGCTGATGATCCATGAAATCTGGTGGACCATGTTCTCGGTCACATTGCCGCCGGAAAATTCCCAGAACAGCCGCCAGTTGATGAATTTATATCCGTCAAATGGAATCTTCGGGCGTCCGTCGAGGAACAAGTCCCAATTGACATGGTCGGGATTGCAGTCGCTCGGCACCGGGCGCACCCACTGCCCGCGCCCAATGGGAGTGTTGCGGCTCATCCATGATTCGACCATCGTGATTTTTCCAGTCGACCCATTCTGAATCCACTGTTTGGCATCGGCCAATTCCCCGGAGCTTTCGTGCTGCAGACCAATCTGCACCACTTGCTTCGATGCCTTGGCCGCATTGCGGCAGGTAACGGCCTCGGGAATATCCCAGGTCATCGTCTTCTCGGAATAGAGGTCTTTTCCCGCCGCTAGAGCAGCTAGAAAATACTTAGCGTGCAGATGAAGAGGAGTGGCATTGATGACAGCGTCGATGTCCTTGCGGTCCAGTAACCGCCGTGGATCGTCATAGGTCTCGATGTTCGGCAGATAGCCCTTGACCTGCTCACGGCGATGCGAAAAAACATCGGCAACTGCTACGCACTCGATATTCGGCTGCTTCAAGGCGTCCCGTAAGTCCTGCTGTCCGCGGTCCCCAGCCCCGATCAACCCGATACGGATTCGATCGTTCGCCCCAATTGCCCGTCCATTCAATCCAAACAATTGCATGCCTGGCAACGCGCCCAGAGCGGCCACGCCCATGCCGACTTGACCGATAAACTCACGGCGATCGATTTTCTTTGCTTCCTCTTCCATTGCTCTTGCTCCTTTGCCGGCCACAGAGCGCACCCGGCCAGATCTATAAGTTTGTATCAGTCGCGCAGAACGAAGAATTGTCCGCCGGTTAGCAGGTAATCCCTGCCTTTTGCAGCGTCTCTTTCAAACCCTTCATACTGATGCGCGTCGAAGCCTCAGGAGTTCCAGCGCCGCGCCAATGCGTTTCCAGGCTGACGGCATAGTGATATCCATCCCGCTTGAATGCGCGAAACTGTCCTACCCAATCGACGATTCCGGCCCCTACCGGAGCCCAGGCATACCCGCCGCCGGGTTTGCGCACCACATCCTTGCAATGACAATGCCCAATGCGATGTTCCGGCAGAAGATCGAAGCCATTCGGATAGGGCGTGCTTCCCAGCGCTGCCGCGTTTCCTGGGTCCCAGTTCAACATAAAGTTCTTATTCGGAATTGCGCGCAGAACAGCCGCCGACTCTTCGCCGGTTGCCGTATTGCACGACATCTCATTTTCCAGCAGAAGAATCTTGTCGCTCTTCGCGCAGCGTTCCGCCGCTTCGCGCAGCTTATCGTTGATTGCCGCACGATAGGGCGCCTGGTCGTCCAGTCGCCAGAAATCGAAGCAGCGTATGCGGTCCGTTTGAAACGCCTTCGCCAGTTCAATGCAGCGCTCCAGCACATTATCCTGCTGCTTGAAATCGAAATCAGCGCCGAACTGGTCGCGGCGCTTCCTTCCTTTGGGCAAAGGAGCACCCGGCCAATCCACCTTGAACAGCGGGCTGGCAATATCGGTGACCCGCAGATTGTTTTTCTCCAGGATCTTCCGGCTTTCCGCTATCTCCGCGGAATCCAGATCCACGATGTTCTTGTTCCACATCCCACGCAGCTCAATCCAGCTGAGTCCAAAATCCTTGGACGCGATCTCGCACGCGCGTCCAAAATCCTGCGTGATTTCATCATTGATCACTGCAAGTCGAAATGGGCAGCTCATACCCGCACTCCTAGCTCATGAATTAAATATTGCTTGCTCAACTCCGCCGACTCTGTCGGCGTCCGACTCGCACCTGTCTTCTCTCCATCCAGTTCCACCA
The DNA here is from genome assembly GCA_021802085.1 of Acidobacteriota bacterium. GTDB lineage: Bacteria > Acidobacteriota > Terriglobia > Terriglobales > Acidobacteriaceae > JAKAAZ01. The sequence continues at coordinate 12,350 of JAKAAZ010000067.1, read as the reverse complement.
CGCTCCACCCCCTGAAATGGATCGAGCGCAACGCGTCGAATATGGCAACAAAATCCACTCTTCCCTGGCCAAGCTCGACAAATCGATAGCCATTTCTTGTGTCCGCGCGCTCGACATCTTTTAGGTGCAGAAACAGCAATCGTTTGTCATATTTGCGAATCGCAGCCGGCGGGTCGCCCCCGCCCCGCAAATAATGCGCGATATCGAGTTCCAGCTTGACATAGCGTGGATCGGCGGCATCGAGAATTGCGTCCACCTGTTCCGGCGTTTGGCCCATCGTGCCCATGCGATTATGAAATCCTGTCCGCACTCCATAGTCCGCGGCGCGCTTGCCAATCTCCGTCAGCAGTTTCCCTTCTCGGCGATAGTCGCTGGCCGTAAACGTGGTTCCCTTGCTCGACGGACCGACGATTTGCAGGTAGTCTCCGCCTGCTTCATGCAGGTAGTGGGCATGGGCGGCATGGGTTTCCAAAGTCTTGCTCGCCAACGCCGGATCGATCGGAGCAGTTCCACTGGACAATGCGACGAAGGCAAGATTGTGCTTCCCCAGCGTGTCTTTGAGCGCGTGCGGATCGGGATAATCATCCAATACATTCGCAAGCAGCTGAATCCCGGGATATCCCAGTGCGGAAATCTCTTCGATTGCCTGCCGATTTTTTCCCTTCCATGGAATGGGCGCATATCCGATTCGTATGTCCGCCGCTCCGTGATGCAATGGCAGATCGAAATACGACAAATCCGCAGGCGGATACAGCAACGCAGGGCCCGCAAGAGCGCGCGCCGCGGAACCCGGAACGGCAGCGGCAGCAGCGACAGCGCCTAGGCCCGCAAGAAAATGACGACGTGAAGAAGACATTCAAAACACTCCTTCCAGCAGAAAGATGGCCAGTCCTTTATATCATCGAAATCCGATGCCGCCGCGACGCGAGCCACGACATCTTCAGAGGAGATGCAATAGCTCTACTCACCGCGCCCATCACAGAAGCGGTGATGCCGGAGACATGCCAGTTCCTTCCCATCGCGCATCCCAACGCGTGAAACCGGAATGGACTGCTTCGGCGCGTCAGGAACTCCGATGCGTCGTATTCCTGCGCGAAAGCCTCAGAGCCGCGCGCAGCTTTCCGGCAGCAGCGCTTACTCGTGGACTTTTACGACAAAGTAGGTCACGCTGTGACCTTTGGCAATCGTCATCTGGTGCGGCGTGTTCGGTGAAATATGAACCACGTCCCCCTTGCCCAACTGCTGCGTCACTCCGCCTTCGACTTTCGTCCCCCGTATTTCACCGGGCGCCGCCGTCTTGGCATCCACGACTGTTCCGCCGGTCGTCAGCCCCGCATCTCCATCGACAATGAAGAAGATGTCCGCGTCATTCGCGTGCATCTCGGCGCCCCCGCTGCTCGTTCGCACCGTCAGCATGGTGAAATGCCCCGGATACTTCTCCAACGTTTCCGCCGCAATGCCTGCCCTATCAGAAGTCGCCTGTTGCTCCAGCTTCTGCGCCATCTGCCGCAACTTCGCGGCGGAATAATGATTCGCTCCCCCGCTCTGAGCCACTGCCGTCGCCGTCAATGCCATCGCCACCATCCCCCAGATGAGTTTCATTCTGCTTTCTCCTCGAATCGGCATTCCGCCGCCCAAAAAACTCGATACACCCCATGCGTGTTGCCCCGTTTTTGACCGCCCGCAACGGATACCCGCGCCCGGTGCTCGCCAATCCAGTCAGCGCATATCTTTGATCGGAATTGGGTCCATGTCGTTGTAAACCTGGTTCTCGCCGCCCATGCCCCAGCAAAATGTGTAGCTGTTTGTTCCCACGCCGGCATGCATCGACCATCCGGGAGATATGGCCACCTGCTTGTTCGCGATAACCAGGTGACGCGTTTCCTGCGCTGGGCCCATCAGATGAATCACCCGGTCATCCGCCGGCATATTGAAGTACAAATAAATTTCCGAGCGCCGCATGTGGGTGTGGGGCGGCATTGTGTTCCACACGCTGCCAGGTTGCATCTCCGTAAAGCCCATCACCAACTGGCAACTTCGCACGCCTTCCAGATGGATGTGCTTTCGGATCTGGCGCGCATTGGCGGTTGCGGAAGCTCCCAACGAAACCGGTTCCAGTTCCTCGCGTTTCGACAACCGGGTCGGGTATTCGACGTGGGCCGGGTAGCCCAGTAAATAAAATTCCGCCGGACGCGCAGCATCGTCACTCGCAAAGACGATCTCATGCTTGCCGCGACCGATGTACAGACAATCGAGATGGTTCAGCTCAAACGTGTCGGAGTCGACGCGCACTTCGCCCTTGGCCCCAATGTTCAACACGCCGAGTTCGCGCCGTTCAGTAAAGAAATCCGCCCGCAATTCCGGATAGGTCGGCAATGCAAGCGGCGACTGCAGTGGCACTGCGGAGCCGATTACGGTCCGATCCAAGTCCACATACACGTTCTGGATCTTGCCCGGCTGGAACAGGTCTTCCAGCAGAAAGGACGCCCGCAGTTGGTCGGTCGTCATGGTCGCATAACGGATCTGGTCTGGCATCTGGAGTATTTTCATCAACACCTCATAGTCTGTTTAGCGGCTCGATCCAACCTGGCGTTCTGACGGTTTGAATCAGCGCAAATGAGATCGAACTGTGCATATGGAACCACGCTTTTCCGGCAGGGATTTGGCCTCGATCCGTTCCCTTTTCGGCGTCACATAACGAATGAGTGGATTCACAGAACATCGCTAGACGAGAATCAGCTCAATATTCAGATCGCGCAGGGCGGCTGCGATTTCCGGCCGTAGATTTGTATCGGTGATGACCTGATGCACTGCCGTCGTCGGTACGATGCGGGACAGACTTCTGCGCTCGAATTTCGTTGAATCGCAGACCGCCACCACTTTTGCCGCCGCTTTGACCATGGCCCGGTTCACCCGCGACTCCAGCAGGTTCGGGGTGGTCAGTCCAATCTCCGTATCGAAGCCATCGACTCCCAGGAAAAGAATGTCGGCGTGCATTTCTTCCAGCATGTCTTCCGCCAACGGGCCAACCAGGGAAAAGGAATTCTTTCGCACGATCCCGCCCGTAAGGATCACGTCAAAGTGGGTCCCCGTCAGTTCCGCGGCGATATTGACGCCATTGGTGATTACCGTCAGGTGCGAGAATTTCTTCAATGCCTGGGCCACAGCCGTAGTCGTCGTGCCTGAGTCGAGCATGACGCATTGTCCTTCCTGGACCAGCTTGGCGGCTGCGTTCGCAATCCGCATCTTCTCGCTGCGATGGCTTTTTTCTTTTTCCTGCAATGTCGGATCGAACAACGCGCCGGGTTGCACCGGCAATGCGCCTCCGTGGCTGCGCTGCAGCAGTCCCTTTGCCTGCAAATGGTCCAGGTCTTTTCGAATTGTGATCTGGGAGATACCAAGAGATTGGGAAAGATCTCGTACGAGAACGCGGCCCTTGCTCTGTGCGAGCGCCAATATATGCTGTCTGCGCTCTTCAATCAGCATGGGGTCGCTATCCAACGTCGTCAAAGAATCATCCGGCGATCTATTTGGATTTCGGCCACCTTTCAGCACGGTGCTCATGACTGGCCTCCTGTAGAACTGCTGCTTCTCTTTCGCAATATCTTGCTGCCAATCCATTATTCACGAAATTTCGCTGTGGCAACCGTTTATCATCGCGCGTAATCCGTCGATAAGGTTTGGAAGGGGTTGCGGCGAGGGGGATTTGGATCGCCGGCAGGAGTTCATGCGGCGCATCGGGCCCGCAGAAAAGCTGCAACGGCCTCTGGAGGCCGCTTCTGGCACCCTGATTTCCTTGTTCCTGTACGCTGGTTTTTGAAACGGATGGATTGGCGTGAGTCGGGTTCTCGTTGACACTGTTTTCCACCGGTTGATATAGTTTTAGCAGGGAACGAAGCGGCCTAGGACTCACGTGCTCCGTTTCCCAATCCAGGGTTCCTATCTTCCCCGGCTCACATCCTCGATTTGACCTGTTGCTCAGGTACCCGCCCAGGGGTCGATTTCCGACTTTCAGGCGACGGCACCGCTGCCAGTGCTTGATCGAACGGCGAGAGAGCGAGTGAGAGAAGCGCCCGGATTTCACGTCCGGCTGAGATGCCAATTCGACAGTCAGTCGCCGCGGCGACCGCAGCCGGCATGAATGGATGATCGACAGTTTCCGAGAAGAAACCGAAGGTCGCCCGATACGGAGCGCCAACGCGCCGTATGAGTCTGGAGCCCCCTGCCCTATGGTAGATGTACTCAATCCCGAACACACTGCGAGCAAAACCCTGAACACGACATTGGAAGCCAACGAACTCACAACCCTTGAGACGCAAACCGAAGCGCCGGAAAACAACCACCACATTTCTGCCGCGGCAGAGACCCAACCCACAGATCAGCAACCTCACGAGCTTGCGTACGCGGAGCATGTCGCGGCACCCGAGCACGTAGAGCATCCCGCCGAAGAGCACTCCCAGCCGAGCATCACGACACAGGACCAGCCGTCGCACGACGCTTCTTCCCAAGAAGAAGAGATGGATTTTGGCGCGCTGCTGGAGTCGTTCGAGCATGAGCAGGCTGCTCAAGAGGCGGCGCAAGCTGTCGATGGCAACGTCGTCGCAGGCAGGGTCATCAAGCTGACCGACAAGCATGTGGTCGTCGACGTGGGCCTGAAGTCCGAGGGTGTGATCCCGCTGGAGCAGGTACTCGACCACACCGGGCAGTCGAAACTGCAACCGGGCCAGACGATTGAAGTGGTGATCGAGCGCGAGGAGCCGGGCGGCACCTATCTACTCAATTACGACAAGGCATTGCGCCATCGCGTGTGGGACACGATCGAGAAAGCCGCCAATGACAAGACACCTGTCAGCGGGCTGGTAGTCAGCCGCGTGAAGGGCGGGTTGACGGTGGACATCGGCATCAAGGCGTTTTTGCCGGGTTCGCAGGTGGAAATCCGGCCAGTGCGCAATCTGGAATCCTACATTGGCCAGACCATTGACGTTCGCGTGATCAAGCTGAACAAGAAGCGCGGCAACGTGGTGGTTTCTCGCAAGGAACTGCTGGAGAACGAAGTCTCGCTGAAGCGCACGGTGACGCTGGACCATCTGGAAGAAGGGACCATCCTGACCGGAACGGTGAAGAACCTGACCGAGTACGGCGCGTTTGTGGACCTGGGCGGCATCGACGGACTGCTGCACGTCACCGATATGTCCTGGGGCCGCCTGACGCATCCTCGCGACCTGGTGAATGTGGGCGATGAAATTCAGGTGAAAGTGCTGAAATTCGACCGTGAAAAGCAGCGCATTTCACTCGGATTCAAGCAACTGACTCCCGACCCATGGCTGGACGTGGCGGAGCGCTATCCGATTGGCGCGCGCGTGCGGGGACGCATTTTGAGCGTCACCGACTACGGCGCTTTCGTGGAACTGGAACAAGGGATTGAAGGTTTGGTCCACGTTTCAGAAATGACCTGGTCGAAGCGCATGAAGCACCCGACGAAGCTGGTGAAGCCGGGCGATGAGATTGAGACCATCATTTTGAACGTCAACCCGGCGGACCGACGCATTTCCCTGGGGATGAAGCAACTGATGGAAAATCCCTGGGAACATCTTTCCGAGCGCTACACGATGGGCACAGTGGTCGAAGGGCGAGTGCGGAATTTAACCGAGTTTGGCGCGTTTATTGAAATTGAGGATGGCATTGACGGCCTGGTCCACGTGAGCAATATGAGCTGGACGAAGCGGATCAAGCACCCATCCGAAGTAGTCAAGAAGGGCGACAAGGTCAAGGCTGTTGTGCTGGGAATCGAAGCGGAACATCGCCGTCTCTCGCTCGGCATCAAGCAATTGCAGCCGGATGTGTGGGAATCGTTCTTCGCGCAGCATCGGGTGAACGATGTTGTGCACGGCAAGGTGCTGCGCATGGCGCAGTTTGGCGCGTTCGTGGAATTGGCGGACGGCGTCGAGGGCCTATGCCACGTTTCCGAAGCCACCGACATCCACGGGATTCCCGTGAAGCTGGACGTGGAACAGGAGCACGAGTTCAAGATCATCAAAATGAACGCGGAAGAGAAGAAGATCGGCCTGAGTCTTCGCGCTGTCGGCGATGAAGCGACGCGGGCGGACGTGGAATCCTACAAGGCGCCACAGACAAAGGAACGTGCCCATTCTGCTTCGTCGGGCTCGCTGCGGGAATCGTCGTCTTCGCAGTCTTCGTCTTCGACTACGTTGGGCGATCTGATCAACTGGAAGAAACGCGAACGCGAGGAGTAAGCGGTCGAGAAGGGTACCAGAGGAATGAAGCGCCGAATGCCATGCATTCGGCGCTTTTTGTTTGGTCCACGAGATTTGGCGGATACAGGACGAATTTATTTGCCGGTGTCGATCCGGATGATGACGCGAAAGATGGGCCGATCGTCGAACGAACTGAGGATTTTCGGCTGGCTCTTCTTGCCGGCGGCCTGCGCCCAAAGCTTGTAGTCGTCATTGGGAGAGAGCTGCTCGAAGCTATACGCGCCGTCCTCCTGAGTGATATAGGTTTCCACCGCCATCGTGCGCGTATCGCTCAAGTAAACGATGGCGCTGCGGATGGGAACGTCGCTCGCATTCACCACACGCCCCTGGACGGAACGCCGCGCGGCCTGGGCAAAAGCAGACCCTGGCGTCCCAAAAACGTTCGTCATCCAGACAATCGCGCCCAGCACAACGGCGGCAGCCGGAACGCGCTTTCCATGCCAGCGCGCCGCATGCATACAATTCATCAGATCCCTACCTGGCTATTCTTCGTCCTCATCATGAAAAACGATGGCACTTTCATCGTAGCCGCTTTCTTCCACCTTGCTCAACTCAATCGGATCGGTGTTGACGACTTCGTATTCCGCGCCGCATTCCTCGCAGAGGACAATTTCGCCTTCATCCACTTCATCTTCGGCAAAGGACAAGGGGTTTTCACATTCCGGACAAACGTGCATGACGGCTCCTTCAGCGTCTTTATCTCAGGGTACATGATGGCTTCCAAGAAAAGCTCATCGAGGTTAGTTTAAGAGAATGGCAGCGAACGTCAAGCCGATGATTTGCACAGTCAGCATTGAATTCAGGACTACCAATATATTTGCACGATCGAGGGGAAGGTCCAATGAAAAATTCCGCTGCTAAGTTTGTACTTTCCGGTATGTTGACGTGCCTACTGGCGCCGGGGTTAGCACGGGCGCAGATGGATAGCCGGAATTTTGGCGCGCCCGTCCAGGCGGCCCCGATCGACCCGCGCATTCAGGCGGCTGTCCAGCAGATTTCGCCGCAGCGGATCGAGCAGGATATTTCCACTCTGGTCAGCTTCCATAATCGCAGCACGCTTTCCAGCAATGACAAAGACCTGCCCGCGGGGCAGGGCGTGCTGGCGGCCGCCGATTGGATTGAGGCGCAGTTCCGCGCCGACTCCGCGGCCTGCGGCGGATGCCTGGAGGTGAAGCGCGATACGTTTGTGCAAGCGCCGGGATCGCGAATCGCTCAGCCGACGGCGCTGAACAACATCTACGCGGTGCTGCGGGGCAGCGATCCGGCGCAGGCCGGCCGCATGTACCTGGTCACGGGCCACTACGATTCTCGCGATAGCAGCAATGAAGACACGCATGGCGCTGCCCCTGGCGCGAACGACGATGCCAGCGGCGTTGCCGTGAGCCTGGAGAGCGCGCGGGTACTGAGCAAGCTGCACTTTCCGGCGACGCTGGTGTTTGCGGCGGTGGCGGGCGAGGAGCAGGGACTCTACGGCAGCGCGCATCTGGCGAAGTTCGCCAAGGAACAGGGGTGGGACCTGGAGGGCGTGCTGAACAACGACATTGTCGGGGGCAACACCACGCCGGGCGACACGCTGCAGAACAAGAACGTGGTGCGCGTATTCTCGGAGGGAATTCCGGCGAATGCCAGCGAGCAGCAGCTTCGAATGATCCGTATGCTGGGCGGCGAAAGCGATTCGCCTTCGCGCGAACTGGCGCGAGCGATTGCGGACGTGGACGCAACGTATTTCAAGACCAGCAGAGCGGGCAGGCGGCCGTTCCATCCCGTGCTGGTGTTCCGGCTGGACCGCTATTTGCGGGGTGAGATCATTATTCCTTCAACCTGCAGGGCTTTCCGGCGGTGCGATTCACGGAATGGCGCGAGGACTTCAACCATCAACACCAGGATGTGCGGGTGGAAAATGGCGTGCAGTATGGCGATCTGCTCAAGTATGTCGATTTTGGCTATGTCGCGCGTGTCGCCAGGTTGAATGCCGCCACGCTGGCGACGCTGGCTTCGGCTCCGGGCACACCCAAGAATGCACGCATCGTGACGCAAGTCCTCGATAACACCACCACGCTGGCCTGGGACGCTCCTGCGGGAGCGCCGGCAGGGACGACGTACCAGATTGTGTGGCGGGACACGTCAGTGCCGGACTGGCAGTTTTACGACTCCGTGGGCACGGTCACGCAGGTTACCGTGCCCGTGTCGCCGGACAATGTGATCTTCGGCATCCGTTCCGTCAACCAGGCGGGACAGCGGAGCCCAGCTGCCTTCCCGTTTCCAGCCCGTTTCCATATCCCGCCGCTTCCAAAGAAGTAGCGCCAGACTCAATCAAGACGTAGGCTGGAAGAGTATGCCGCGCTCCGGTTCCATGATGTTGTCGTTTCCTCCGTTCGCGGGGATGATCCGGAAGATCATCCTGGTGACGGTTGCGATTTTTTTCCTGCTGCTGGTATTGCGCTGGGTTGCGCCGGGCATCGCCGTCGATATTTTCGCCGTGGGAGCGCTGACCCCCACGATGGCGATGCATGGAGCGATCTGGCAACTGGTCACGTACAGTTTTTTGAGCGGCGGAATTCTGCAGGTTGCCTTCGATATGCTGTCGCTATGGTTCATCGGCTCCTATTTGGAGACCACCTACGGAACGCGATGGCTGACGGAGATTTACTTCTTCTCTGTCATCGGTGCGGGACTGACGACGATTGTCGTCTCCTACACGCACATCTTCCACATGTCGCCCAACCAGACCATTTATGGCGCTCTCGGAGGCATCTTCGGCCTGTTGGCCGCGTGGGCGGTGCTGATGGGCGACCAGAAATTCCTGATGTTCCCTCTGCCCATTTCCATCCGCGCAAAATATCTGGTGATGATCTTCATCCTGATCGCGCTGGCCAGCGTGTTTCAGGGGCCGAGCGGCTTTCTGTCCCTGGCATCTCTGGGCGGCGCGCTGTTTGGGTACATTTACATCAAGGTGGCCCCGAGGCGCGGGTACGCTTTTGCGGCGACGGAGCGGGTCTTCTCGCTGCGCAATGGATACTACCGCTGGAAACGGCGGCGGGCGGCGCGGAAGTTCGAGGTCTACATGCGCAAGCATGACCGCGATGTGAAGTTCGATGGGCAGGGACGGTACATCGATCCGGACGGCAAGAAAGACCCCACGGACAAACGCTGGATGAATTAAGGAGAAGTTTTCAGCACCCGCTAACATCTTTGGTTTTGCCAAATCTCTTGTGGATGAGCGTGGGCCATCCTTGATGCGATTTTTGGCGGCAACGGTGGGTTCACGACTCCGATCACAGACCATTGCTGTAACTCCCGCCAACGCGCTGTCCCGTGCGACCCGATCTCGGCGCCCCGCGAAGGATGGGGGACTGCTATTTTTCTTCCCACCCTAGCTGCGCTAGGATGGGGCACCCTCATCCATGTCATGCAAAGGGTGGGCCACCCGCCTGATACAACAAAACAGGCCGATACAAACCGGCTGATACAAACGCAAAACAGGCTGAATCGGAGCTGCACTCAAGGGATCGACGAAATTGTCCGCCGAGGGGTCTTACACCGCGACGGTAAAGGTGTCGCCGCTGCGCTCGACGGCGCGATAGAGGGTGTCGCGTTCAACCGGAACTCGCCCAGCTTCAGTGATGAGGCGGACCAGGTCGGCGCGGCGCATGCCCTGCGGAGTTTCCGCGCCGGCGTCGTGATAAATCTTCTCTTCCACGACGGTGCCGTCGATGTCGTCCGCGCCGAAGCGCAGCGCGATCTGCGCAATCTTCGCCGTCATCATTTGCCAATACGCCTTGATGTGGGCGAAGTTATCGAGCATCAGGCGACCAACGGCGATCTGGCGAATATCGGTCATCCCGCTGGTGCGCGGCAGATGGTCGAGGGCGGTGTTATCGGGATGAAACGCGAGCGGAATAAATGTCTGGAAGCCGCCGGTTTCATCCTGCAGCGCGCGCAGGCGCAGCAGATGGTCGACGCGGTCCTCGTCATTTTCGACATGGCCGTAGAGCATGGTGGCATTGGAGCGCATACCAAGCTGGTGCGCGATGCGCGCGGTTTCCAGCCACTCATCGCCATCGATTTTGTGGTCGCAGATAATGTGGCGCACGCGGTCGGCAAAGATTTCCGCGCCGCCGCCGGGCATGGAATCGACGCCCGCGACCTTGAGTTTTTCGATAGTCTCGCGGATGGTCAGTTTGGATCGCTTGGCAAGAAATGCGATCTCAACCATGGTGAATGCCTTGATGTGGACTTTCGGAAAGCGCTGTTTCAAGCCGCCGATCAGGTCGAGAAAATATTCGAGTTGCAGGTCGGGATGGAGGCCGCCGACCAGATGAAATTCGGTGACGGCTTCGGAGTAGCCTTCGGCAGCGCGCTGCCAGGCTTCTTCAAGCGCCATGGTATAGGCGCCGGGCGCGTCCTTCTTGCGGCCAAAGGCGCAGAGGCGGCACGCGGCGACGCATACGTTGGTGGGATTGATATGGCGGTTGACGTTGAAGTAGGCGATGTCGCCGTGCATCTTCTCGCGCACCCAGTTGGCCAGCCAGCCCACGGCGAGAATGTCCGCCGAGCGATACAACGCCACGCCATCGTCAAAGCTTAGGCGCTGCTCGGCGAAGACCTTTTCGGAAATCGAGGACAGGCGAGGATCGTCGGTCTGGAAAGAGTGCCGGGATTTCCTGGTTTCTTCCACGGTTACACCTGTATGCATGATAGTGGACGGAACAGCGGCGAACAACTCAAACTCTCAAACAGAAAGCAGGCTTGGACAGAGGGAAGGGGCTGTCGTTGGCTCTGTTGACATCCTCTGCCAAAATAAGCGCTGTCGTCCTGAGCGAAACGAAGTGGAGCGAAGGATCTTGCGGTTTCGGAGCAACCGCGAGGTCCTTCGCCTGCGGCTCAGGATGACAAGGTGTTCGTAGCAGAGAATTTCAACAGAGTCACTGCCGTTATAGAACGGATTCGCCGGCGATCCTGGCCAGGGCAGTTGCTCGATAGTTTTATTGTGCTGTTAGGCTGAGAAAGGAAGAATTGCCTATGCCCTTGCGTCTTAACGATACCTATCCACGCGCCGTCTTTTCGCTGTTGATTTTCTGCCTTCTGGCTGGCTCCTTCGCGCGGGGCTCGACACCGGCGGCCGCGACAGCGCTTGGCCAGTTCCCTGCCCTCGAAGCAACCGACCTGAACCATGCTCGACTGAACCTGCCGCGGGATTTCGCCGGGCAGTTGAATCTAGTCATCCTCTCCTTTGCCCGCGAGCAACAGCCGGACGTGGACACCTGGATTCCCGCGGCAAGGCAAATCCAGTCGAGCCACAGCAAGTTTCGCTTCTACGAGCCGCTTATCATGTCGCGCGAGAATTTTCTGTACCGCTGGTGGTTCAATGCGGCGCTGCGAAGCAACACCACGGACAAGGATTTGCGCGACCGCATACTAACCGCATATGTCAACAAGCCTAGGTTCAAACGATCGCTCCATATCGCCAACGAGAAGAAGGTGGTTGCCCTGCTGGTCAATCAGAAGGGGCAGGTGTATTGGCGAGCCGACGGACCCAGTACCGACGAAGGTACGCGTCAACTACTCGCAGCGATTCAAGCGAACGGCCTGTAGAAGGGGCTGCGGGCGAAGCGGGCACGCAAGTGTCCTGAGTCTGAAGTTCATGCAACAATTCGATTCATGGAAGTGATTCCAACAGCAGGACGCAGGGGCTAAAGCCCATCTGTTTAGCGCCATTTACGGCACGACTGAAGTCGTGCCCTGATACAAGGCCAAAGGTCATTACGACTGAAGTCATGCCCCGATACAAGGCAAAAAATCATTTCTTTAACGAAAAAAAGACTCAGGGCGCTAGCTCGAGGCGAAGACCTTTTCCATCTGCCAGGCGTCGATGGTTTTGAGGTAATACCCAGGAGCGCGGTCGATGACGCGATATCCCAAGCGCCGATAGAATGACAGCGCAGCTCGATTTTCAACGGAAACATGGAGCTGCATGCGGCCGCCTCCCCAGTCCCGCAGGCTGTCCTCCAACGTTTGATAGAGTTCGATGCCAATCGACTGGCGTCGAAACTGGGGCAAGACCTCGATGGTAAC
>JAKAAZ010000066.1 GCA_021802085.1 Acidobacteriota bacterium | reverse complement strand
CGGAATTGGATAGAAGGGCATCCGAAATGGATTCGGCTGTCCACCCAGTTTTTTGCGGAACGCTACCAGGCCGACGGCCTGCAGCAGAAATTGAAAGACGATGCGAGTGATGATGAGTGCGGCGATTAGGTCCGGCAACCGGAAGAGACAGAAGAAAACGGACACAGCGCCCAACACCAGCAAGGATACGGTAGGGAAGCGTTTCGTTTTATGGAGAGTGGCGAAACTGGAAAAGTAATTCTTATCCAGAGCGGCCGCGTAGGGCACGCGAGAGTACCCCAGCAGTACAGCAAACACCGAGGCAAACGCAGTCCATACAATCAGCACCGCCATGGCCTTGCCTGCCCATGGGCCATACAGCCGCTGCATCACCACGGCGATTACAGATGTTCTGGTCGAGATCGCTCCCGACTGCATGAACTCACGCACCGGGATTACGCTCAGCACGCTGATATTCAAAAACACATAGAGGCTCGCAACTAGAAGGATGGACCAGAAAATTGCGCGCGGGATGATGCGCCGCGGGTCCTTCACCTCGCCGGCCAGAAAGCAAATATTGTAATAGCCGCCGTAGTTGTAGATTGCAATCAGCAGGCCAGTACCGAATCCATCCAGACCGTGTCCGGAAAATGAGGGGTGGAGATGCGGCGTCCATACGTGCATGTGAGCCAGTCCGGAACCGATCACCCACACGATGGCCAGCAGTACGCCAATGGAGAGTATGCGCGAAATCCGGCCAACGGTTTGAATGCCGCTATAAATCAGAAACGTGGCGAGCCCGCAGGCAAGCATGGCCACGCACGAAGCCAGCGTTACGATGAGGTGTACATGCAGCCAGCCGCCGATGGCGACTTGGTACGCGAACCAGGAGACATTCAGTTTCGGCCAAAGATATGCGGCATACTGTGAAAGGCCGACAGCTCCGGACGCGGTCGAAAGCGGAGCGCTGAAGGTGAGTTGCCAAATATAAAGGAAGGAAAGCAGTCGTCCCCATCGCTCAATTCCATACAAGCGATTGAGGTAGAGATAGCTGCCTCCTGACTCAGGGAAGCGCGTGCCCAGTTCGGCCCATACCATGCCATCGCAAAGCGCCAATACAGCGCCCAGAATCCAACCGAGAATGGCACGATCCCCCAGCGCGACCACCATCAGAGGAAGCGTGATGAATGGTCCCACACCAATCATGTTCAGCGCATTCAAATTGATGGCTGTGGTCAAGCCAATGCCACGTACCAGCGACGGCGCCCCCGGGGGGTTCACCGCAACAGCGGTCGGGTTGGATCGAGAATTCATGTCGATGCTTCAGTGTAGGAAACAACTCCGAGTCTGAGATTATGGAGATACCTTAAAATCGTGAAGATGGAAATTCACCGCGGAGCGCATCGGCGCCGGACGAATGCCAAATCAAGTTGCAGGTTTCAGAATCGCCACCATCTTGTCATACTCAAAGGTAATTGCATGAATCGGAACAGGCTAAGGAAAATCATCGCGAACACGTTTCTATTGTTTCTCGCATGGATCACGATACCAGCTTTCGCTCAAACCCCGGCAAAAGTAGAAGCCGACCCAAATGTTCACCCCATCGCGATCGACCGTGGTGCCGCGGCACTTTGGCAGAGTTTGCGCAAACTGCATACACGGGCCAGCCTCATTCTATTTACCGCCCATCCGGACGATGAAGATGGCGGAATGCTTACGTATGAGAGTCGCGATGTCGGCGCCGATACTACGTTGTTCACACTCAATCGCGGGGAAGGCGGCCAGAATGTGATGTCGTCGGATTTCTGGGACCAGCTAGGAGTCTTGCGCACAGAGGAGCTGCTGGCCGCTGACCAGTACTATGGTGCGCATCAATATTGGTCACGTGTCGCGGACTTCGGCTTTACGAAAACGAAAGAAGAAGCCCTGCAGAAATGGGGATATGATCGCGTCCTGTACGACTCCGTGCGCGTCGTGCGGATGACTCGCCCGCTGGTTGTTACCTCCGTCTTTGCCGGCAGCGTTTCCGATGGGCACGGACAGCACCAGGTAGCCGGCGAAATGGCCCAGGAAGTTTATAAGGCGGCCGCTGACCCGGATGTGTTCCCGGATCAAATTCGCGCCGGGCTGCTCCCCTGGGCCCCGCTGAAGGTGTATGCTCGGGAGCCATTTGCCTCCGTCACGTCCAAGGGAGTCTACGATTACGCTACAGGCCACTGGGCTTCAGCTCGGTTTCGCAACTATGTTTACGACACCTGGATAGAAGGGAAGCCGCCCGTCACGCTGGAGATACCGGAGGGGCAATATGATCCGGCTCTCGGTCTTTCGTATTTGCAGATTGCTCGCCAGGGTTGGGGCCAGCAAAAATCACAAAACGGCGGCTACGGCATTCCTGCCGCTGGACCATCCTTCACCGGGTACCACCTCTATGCGTCCCGGGTTGCCACCACCCCCACCGAGACGAACTTCTTTGACGGAATTGATGTCTCCCTGATGGGAATTGCGGACTATGCTCCCAGCAGCCAACAGGGTTGGATTCGCGACCGGCTCTTGTCCATCAATTCTCTGGTCGAGCACGCGATCCAGAATTATTCTGTCGCATCCCCGGAAAAGATCGCGCCGGATTTGGCCAACGGACTCCTGCAGACCGAAGCGCTGATTCAGGAAATCCAGCAGAAATCTCTGCCGGGATCTGCCCGCTACAATATGCTCCATGAACTGAATACCAAACGCGTACAGTTCAACACCGCTCTGGTGCAGGCGCTTGGACTCAGTATCGAAGCGGTCGTCTCGAACGATGCGGGCCCATCGGATCTGGGGCGTTACGGCGGTTCGTCGGATACGTTTCAGGCGGCAATTCCCGGTCAAAGTTTTAGCGTGCATCTGCATCTGGCAAACCAGGGGCCCGATTCGGTAGCTGTGAAAGATGTGCAGCTTGTTACCACGCCGGACAAGAACTGGACCGTGCATCTGCGCGGCGCTCCGCCCACCACGCTGGCTGGAAGCAAAGTGGAAAATGTGGACTTCGGAGTTACTGTTTCGAACAATGCAACCATTACCAAGCCATACTTCACCCGCCCGAACTTAGAACAGCCTTACTACAATCTTTCCAGCCCCGCCTATCTCAACCATTCCTTCATGCCCTATCCATTGTCGGCACAAGCGACATTCGCTTATGGCGGTGCGCAGGTGGTGCTTGACCAGGTGGTGCAAACCGTTCATCACATCACAGGTTTCGGACCAGTGATGAATCCCCTCATAGTATCTCCAGCGATTTCCGTGTGGGTCTCTCCAATTGCTGGCATTGTTCCGCTCACCAGTAAGTTCCTCAAGATTGCAGTGCTAATTCATAGCAATGTACAAGGTCCAGCTACGGGAAGTGTCGCTCTGCATCTACCCGCTGGGTGGACATCGATTCCCGCCAAGGCAAACTTCACGAGCCAGCAGGACGGCGATGAGCAAAACATTGAATTTGATGTGATGCCGAAAGGGGTCGAGACCAGACAATACACAATTACGGCTGCTGCCGTCTATCAAGGCAAGACGTATAGCTCGGGATCAACTTCTATCGGCTATGTAGGGATTCGCCCGTATCCATATTATCGGGACGCTACGTATCGGACGACCGGCGTCGATATCCATCTTCCATCCAGCCTGACGGTTGGATATGTAACTGGCAGTGGCGATAGCGTGCCGAGTTCTCTGGAGGACATTGGCATCCATGTGCATTTTCTTTCTCCACAGGAAATTGCAGCAGGCGACCTAGATAGTTTCAACGCAATTGTTCTTGGCGTGCGTGCCTATGCTGTCCGCCCCGAACTCAAGACATACAACGCGCGTCTGCTGCAATATGTTCATGACGGAGGCACGTTGATCGTTCAGTACAACACGCCGGAATTCGACCATAATTTTGGGCCCTATCCATATCAACTCAGTAACAATCCGGAAAAGGTCATCGATGAAACAGCCAATGTGGTTCTGCTTCAGCCGAACTATCCGGCATTGACCTGGCCTAACAAAATAACGGTTCGCGATTTTGATGGCTGGGTGGAAGAACGCGGCCATGGGTTGATGAGTTCGTGGGACCCACGTTATGCGGCTCTTACGGAAACGCATGATCCAGGCCAGACGCCGCAAAAAGGGGGCCTGCTGCTGGCTCCCTATGGCAAAGGCTTCTATGTCTACGATGCCTATGCCCTCTATCGTCAACTGCCGGAAGGCGTTCCCGGAGCGTTTCGTATTTTTGCGAATCTGTTGAGTCTGTCCGGCAATCCTGGGATGCGGAAACTATCCCCTACCGGCAGCCAGTGAATTGGATGTACATGGTGTGTTCGATTTACGCGCGATCAGCGTCGTCATGAGGACGGTGCCTGACGGCGTGGAGTTTTCCAGCCACCGCTTGCCGGTGCTACACTCAGGAGTTTTCACCCACTTTGATTGGATTCGAGGTGAAGCATGGCGAGCATCCCCCACTACGTTTCCGGGACCGCGGGCCGCAAGTATTTGACCGAGGATGAAACCCTGTTCCGCGACAGCGTGCGCCAGTTTGCTCGCGAGACTATCAGCCCGCTGGTACGCGAAATGGATGAGCACCAGAAGATGGATGTCTCTCTGATTCGTCAGCTATTTGAATTGGGATTGATGGGCATGGAAATTCCCGAGGCCTACGGCGGCTCCAGCGGCACGTTCTTTGAAGTCATTCTTGCAGTTGAGGAAATTTCCGCCGTCGATCCTTCCGTCGGCGTCCTGGTCGACGTACAGAACACGCTGGTCATCAACGCGCTGCTGCGCTGGGGTACGGATGAGCAAAAGCAGCGCTATCTGCCGCGGATGGCGAAGGAATGGGTCGGTGCCTACGCGCTCAGCGAAGCCGCCTCTGGCTCCGATGCATTCGCGTTGCAGGCGCGGGCAGAGAAGAAGGACGACCAATATGTATTGAACGGCCAGAAGCTCTGGATCACGAATGGCAAGGAAGCGGAATTGTTTATTGTGTTTGCCACCGTCGATCCCGCAGCCGGATACAAGGGAATTCACGCGTTTCTGGTGGAGAAGAGCTTTCCCGGCTTCACGCTCGGGAAAAAGGAAGACAAGCTCGGCATTCGCGCCTCCAGTACCTGTGAAGTGGTGTTGGAAGACTGCAAAGTTCCGGCTACGAATCTGCTGGGCGAAGCGGGGAAGGGGTACAAGATCGCCATCGAAACTTTGAATGAGGGTCGCATAGGAATTGGCGCGCAAATGCTCGGCCTCGCTCAAGGAGCCTGGAATCACGCTGCACGGTATGCCAAGGAGCGGAAGCAGTTTGGCAAGCCGATCGCCGACTTTCAGGCCATCCAGTTTCAACTCGCAGAACTTGCGGTCGACATTGAAGCCGCGCGCCTCATGGTCTACAACGCCGCGCGGTTAAAGGATGCCAAGCTGGATTTTCTGAAGGAGGCTGCGATGACAAAATACTTTGCTTCGCAGGTCGCCGAACGCGTGGCCAGCCAGGCTGTCGAAGTGTTTGGCGGCTACGGCTTTGTCAAAGACTATCCGGTCGAGAAGCTCTTCCGCGACTCGAAAATTGGAAAGATTTATGAAGGCACTTCGAACATGCAGCTGGCTACCATTGCCAAGATGGTGATGTAGCCCTAGGAGCCTGTCGGGCATAGATTTTTCGTCGTTTAGAATCAACAATTCACCAAATCTACCACGTTTGGTAGGTTATTGATTCTATGTGGTTTATCAAATTTCCAACTCTTATGAGCGACACACTCCTAGAGCAGATTTACAGTTTGTGTGGTGATTTGTGGTTTGGAGTCATTCTGAAGGGAGGTCGGTCGCCTGGGCGACGCGACCGAAGTGAAGAATCCAGACGATATGCATATAGTAAACTCTGTCATCACCCTCTGGATTCTTCGCTGCGCTCAGAATGACTCGCTCTAACATCCGACAGAACCAATCATGAGTTTCGCCAATGCCAAGTAAGGAAACATCTCCCTCGCCGGACTAGTTCTGCTCATCGGCTTGCGGAAACGACTCCGCCTTGCGGCTCCCATCCTTTTGCTTGAGAAGTATCTGGATCTTGCCTTCCGCCGCTTCCAAATCACCCTTGCAGGCATTCGATAGTTTGACGCCTTCCTCGAACAGCCGCACCGACTCTTCTAGCGGCAGGTCGCCGCGTTCCAGCTTGTCGATGATTGCTTCCAACTGTTTCAAAGACTCTTCAAAGTTTGCCAAGGTCGACTCCCTGTTTCTCTTTCAGGCCCGTTTCCCGACCCGTTTTCAATGTCAATCCGCGCACGTCCTCTTCCATTTTGGCGGAAGCGGAATTGTCGCGCAGTACACTCTCCATTACCGTCAATGCTGCTTCGAAGCGGCCAGCGGGTGCGCTCACCTGCACGCCCTGTACCATGCCGCGCGCAGCCGCCAGCATTTCCTGCGCGATCTTCACTCCCTCGGCCCGTGCCAGTTCCGGCGTTTCGGCTTGCTGCATGCGCAACAGGATGTCGTCCGGGACAAATACGCGCAGATCGTTCCGCATAAACTCCGCGTTGCGCAGACTGACAAGCGGCCAGATCCCAGCGATCACTGGAAGATGAAATTGCTCCACGCGTTTGAGGAATGCTTCCAGCAGCCGCAGATCGAAGACCGGCTGCGTGATGGCATATTCCGCGCCGGCTTCCACTTTATAGGCGAAGCGACGAACTTCATTATCGATGTCCGGCACTCCGGGATTGGCAGCAACGCCGATAGCAAACCCGGTCGAAGCGCCGATGGAATTGCCGCCGATGTCCAGTCCGCAATTCAGGTTGCGAACAATGTTGACGAGACCAATTGCATCCACGTCGAATACCGCCGTGGCATCGGGATAATTCCCTAGCTTGGGCGGGTCGCCCGTCAAACAAAGGATGTTGCGCAAGCCCAGGGAAGCAGCGCCCAGCAGGTCCGATTGAATGCTGAGCACATTGCGGTCGCGGCAGGTGTAATGCAGAACGCTTTCGATGCCAACCTGCTGCTGCACTTGCAAACACAGGCTCAACGCGCTCATGCGTGCCGAGGCGCGAGGCGAGTCCGGAACGTTGATCGCTTCCACTCCATGCTGCGCCAGCATGGCCGCGGCCTCGAGTTCGCGCCGGGCACTGATGCCGCGCGGAGGCACGATCTCGACCAGGGCGATGAACTTGCCGGCGACAAGGTCTGAGCCAAGCTTCGACCGCTGTTCCAGCGGCGGCGGCGCCACCGCATTCTGCACGCTCACGGCGGCGGGCGCGACCGGCCCACTTTTGCGAGCCTCCAGTGCCCGCAACGCGGACCGCATGGCGCGAATGTGGCTGGGCGTTGTGCCGCAACATCCCCCGACAAACTGCACCCCAGCCTGCGCAAATTTGCGCACAAAGCTGGCCATGTATTCCGGCGAGCAAAGATAGATGTTTCGCCCATCGACGGCGCGAGGCATCCCCGCGTTGGGCATTGCAACCAGGGGCAGCGCCGTCGCCGTCCTCATCCGCTCAATTGCGCTTAAAATGGTTGCCGGTCCCACGCTGCAGTTGCAACCCACCGCGTCCACGCCCCACTCCGTCAGTTTTCTCGCCGCCATCTCCGGCGAGGAACCATCCAGCGCGTTTCCATCTTCATCGATCGTCACCATGGCGAGGACAGCCAAATTCGGCGCTGTTTCCCGCGCCGCCAGGATAGCTTGGCGAACCTCATTGAGCGAGGTCATCGTCTCCAGCACCAGCAGATCGACGCCGCCTTCGGCCAAAGCACGGATTTGCTCGGCAAACGCTTCCCGGGCTTCTTCAAGGGAGACCTTTCCCAGCGGCTCAATCTGCATCCCAAGGGGGCCAACGGCGCCGGCAACATAGGCCCGGGTTGCCTGTTTGTCCAGCAACTGGTCGACGGCCTTCCGGGCCACCTGCGCGCCAGCCAGGTTGATCTCGTGGACCTTGTCCTGGAGTCCGTGGCGTTGCAGCCGGTATCGATTGCCTCCGAACGTGTTGGTTTCGACAATCTCCGCCCCAGCTTGCAGGTATTCCTCATGGATCGCCCGAATCAGGTCCGGTTGCGAAAGATTCAATTCGTCATAGCAACGATGAATGAATATACCGCGTTCATAGAGCATGGTGCCCATGGCGCCATCGCAAAGAACGCTTCGTGTTTGGAACAGTTCACTCAAGATCGTTGGCATGGGAATGGGTCCGTTTGATTATCCTAGTAGGTGCGGCGCAGAAGCGCCAGATGCAGATGTCTGGTATACACTAGCCTTACAGCCAGGAACGTTGAAAGTGCCCTCGAATTGGAGCATTGAGCTTTGATGAGTCGTAGTATTTTGGTCCGAGTAACCCTCAGTGTCGTTACCGCAGCAAGCGTCTTCTGGATGATAGGCTGTCTTGGCCAGAATTCGTTTTTTGCCGGTCGCCCCTTTCCTCCAAGCACCATCCTTGAACGGGTTCTGGTAGCGATTCAAAATCCCTCACCCGCTCAAGCCGGCGCATTGCAGATTGTGGACGCCCGCTACGACATTCGAAACAGCGAGAACGGCACAATCCCCTATTTCTTCGTTGGCGGGTACAGCGGTAAGCTGCCCAGCCTTATTTTGAACTATCCCGAGCAGTCCATCGGGTATGTCTATGGCTCAGGAGACGGCAGTTTGGTCCCGGTCAATTACGCGAAGGAGCAGGTCCAGGCCCCGATCAGCGGACTAACCCTCTTTTCCGCCAGCGTCTTCGTTCCCTCAAGCGGCCAGTATGTCATCGCGGCCAGCCAGACCGCACAATACGTGACGGTACTCGATTATTTGCAGGGCGTGGACGTCTACCTCAACCTCCCAAATGTGTACAAAATTGTCTCCAATCCTAGTGCCACAGTGATCCTGGCCTTTGTGCTGAACAGCGACTATGCCTACCGGATCATTCATCTCCAGCAGCCGAACGGTACAGTCATGCCGGTGCCAACCTTTCCGAACGAGGCAAGCTGGCCGAGCACTGTCGCCCCGGTGAACTGTCAGCCGGTCAACCTGCCGGTCTACTGCGTGGTTCCCGTGCTCGACCGGAATGGAAATCCCATCAAGTTCGATCGCCCGTATAACACCATCTTTTCTTCCGATGGAACCACAGGCTGGCTGCTGAACTGCGGTCCGGAATGCGGAAATAGCAATGTGGATTCAGTGACCGGTCAAGCCACTGCCAGCGTGAGCCTTTTGAATATGGGCGTGCTCAACGTGTACAACTTTCCCGGAAGTACCTATCCGACGCCTCCAATTACCCCCGCGCCTCCAACGGAGAACCAAAGGATACCTGTGCCTGGAGGAGCGACCATGGCCCTCTATGGGAATGGCACCTTGTACGTTTCTGGGCAGCAACAACAAAAGGATGGCCTGTGGGAGGGATTTCTGTCGGTATTGAATCTGACCAGCAATCGGGTGACTGCCACCTACCCGATTTCCGATGGCACGCATACCAAGATGTTATTTGGCGATGACAATACGTTGTGGATCGGTTCGCAGCTCTGCCAGACCGGAGAACGCACCGCCGACAACCTGGTGAATGGATGCCTGACTATGTTCAATCTCAACACCAACACGGTGCTGGTCGAGCCATGGTATGGCGATTTGACTGGTCTATGCGCCATCACCGACTGGCACAAGATGTACACCGCATACGGCGGGCAATTGCATATCTATGCCACTACCGATAGCGGGATTACGACATATCAGAGAACGCCTTATACGGCAGGCTCGGAACTGACAAACGAATACGTGACGGTGCAAGGCACCGCCTATGATGTCGCGTATATGGATGCCATATCGAACGCCGCCGATTGATCGCAGGCTGGGCCGAAGGGTTGGACCGCTTCTTTTTGAATCAATTGCGCATCCAGTGAACTATGTGGCATCGAAGTTTTCCTTGATCGAACGTCATGATCCAGCCGGTCGATATTCTCGCCATAGCAGCCCATCGTGATGATGTGGAGCAGACCTGCGGAGGAACGCTGCTGCAGTCCTCGGCGGTTGGTCTGCGCACCGCGATCCTCGATTTGACGGCGGGGGAAGCTGGCACACGCGGCTCCGCGGCGGAACGTGCGTCAGAAGCCGAGGAGGCTGGCCGCATCCTTCGCGTGGCATGGCGCCAGGCGCTGGATCTTCCCGATGGCCGTCTTGAAAATAACTGGGAAAGCCGGCTGAAGATTGCGAGCGTTCTGCGTCAGGCGCGGCCCCGTGTGGTGATCCTGCCCTATTGGCAGGCGCGACATCCAGACCATGCCACGACTGCAACGCTGGGATACGAAGCCTGCTTTGCAGCCGGACTCGCCAAGGTGGAAACTGGCGCGCCTCCGCATCGGCCTTTCAAAATCGTTTATGCAAGTCTGTATGCGGATGTTCGGCCGAGCTTTGTCGTGGACATCACCGCGTATGTCGAGCCCAGGTTTGAATCCCTGATGGCGTATCGCTCGCAATATGAAAATCAGTCCTCGGGCGGCCAGATATTTGTTCCCCAGGAAGAGATACGCGAGCGTACCTTCGCGCTGGCACGTTTTTACGGAATGCTGGGGGGCGTGCGCTATGCCGAGCCTTTTGTGCAGAAGGAAGTCGGTCTGGTCGAAGACCTGACCCTGGTTCCAGTACAGTCCATTTGAGCTGCCGCTTCACATGCGATAAACGGCCTGGTCATTCGCCCGCGGGCGTGGGCACGGCAGGTTGAAGGTGGGGTGCCCAATCGTTTTTCCCACTCCCATCCAACGTAATGGTGAGCGTTCCCTGCTGACCCTGCGCCACATACGGCCCTTTACCGGAATGAGGGTTCTCTGAGCTATCGGAAAACTCGACTTTCATGCGGCCTGCATCCTGGATTTGGAAGCGATAGTGAAATGTTTCTCCTGGCGCGAGACTGGAAATCCCAAAGCTGGCGCTGGGATAATCCACCTCAATGTTGTGCAGCACTGTTGTCCCCGAGTTGATGACGCTCGTGTCGACGAGCGCGGAACGACATCCCGCCAGCAGCACAATGGTCGCCAAGCCAACAAGCGAGAAACAACTACACAATCCAGGCACTTTAGGCATGGCTCCAGTGTAGATGCTGTCTGAATCAATCAGCGAATGGTCGCCGAACTCCCTCGGCTACTCTTCCTTCGCGTTCGCCAGCTTGCGCATCAATTTCAACATCTCCGGCAGGCGGCTGTATGCGGTAATGCAGCGCAGCCAAAGGCGGTTATCCAGGCCCGGCGAACCGCTCATCACTTTTCCAGGCGGTACATCGTGCGAGACGGCACTTTGTGCCGTCAGTACCGATCCATCGCCGATAGAGCAGTGTCCGGCCACGGCGGCCTGTCCGGCCAGAATCACATTGCGTCCCAGGTGCGACGAGCCAGCCAGTCCGGCCTGCGCGCACAGCAGCGTATTCTCGCCCACCGTGCATCCATGGCCCACCTGCACCAGGTTGTCTACCTTCACGCCCGCACCGATGTGCGTTTCTCCTACGCTGGCGCGGTCAATGCACGCGTTGGCCTGCACCTCTACGCGATCTTCCAGGACCGCCGGACCGGATTGAGGAATCTTATACCAGCGGCCTTCGTCGTCTTTCGCGAAGCCGAACCCATCCGCCCCGATGACGGCCCCGTTTTGCAGCACCACATGGTCGCCCAAGCGGCAACCCTCGCGCACGACGGCATGGGAGTGCGCAAAAAAATGATTGCCTATGCGAACGTTGGGATAGATCACGACGTGAGGCAGCAGCACCGCGGCATCGCCGATTTCCACATTCGCTTCAACGACCGCATACGCGCCGATGTGACAATCGCGGCCCAGTTTGGCCGTGGGATGGACGATGGCGGCTGGATGAATTCCGGCGGCATAGGAGGGAGCCCGATAGAAAATCTCAATGGCACGGGCGAAGGCCAGATAGGGATTGGACGTCCGCAAGGTGGCTGCTGAAATCGCCGGAAAGTCATCCGTCACCAGTACAGCAGCGGCCTTTGTCGTTCGTGCCAGGGCGGCATATTTCGGATTGGCGACGAAGGTAACATGATGCGCGTCCGCTTCCTCGATCCCGGCCACGCCTGTCACTTCCGTCGTCCCAGGCGTCTGGTTCTCCAGGCTGCCTTCCAGACGCGCGTTCAACAATCTTGCCAGTTCTGTTAGCTGCATGGGCTGATTGTATCCAAAGCGAGGAAAGCCGCTTTACGGCAAATTGCCCAGTTGATAATTCAGCGCCGCCAGAGAGAGTTGGTATTCATATTGAGCATTGACGTTTTCAATGGAGGCCTGGGTTTGATCCAATTGAGACTGGCTTAATTCAACGATGGAACTGAGTCCCAGTTTGTAGCGGGCTTGGGCCAAATCCAGTCCCATGTTCGACGCTTTGAGAAGCTTTTCTGTAACTGCGATTTTCTGGTAAGAGGTATTCGTTTGTAGCCATGCGTCGCGCACATCGCGCACGATCCGATCGCGCAGATCGCGCAGATTTTCCTGTGCGGCTTTCGCGCGGTCATCGGCTTCTTCCGCTTCCGAGGTGTAACGAAACCCGTTGAAGATCGGAACTTCGAGATTGGCTCCGACCCCGCCAAACCAATTGCTGGTGAAATACTTGTCATCGCGAATGGGCGTGCCGCCTACCACTCCCATGGCGCTCAAGGTCGGCATCAGTTGTTCCCACTCCGCGCGGCTGTATTTTTTCGCCGCTTGCTGGTCGTAGTCCAGCGCCATCAGGTCCGGCCTCTGCTTGAGCGCCATCTGAACCAATTGATCTTGATCGGGCGGCGGCAAAGGCACATCGCCGCCGGTTTCGATCAGGGTATAGGACATGGGGCGATCGAAACCAAGCACGGACGTGAGAGCGTTGACATCGTTGCTATATTGCGTCTGAGCATCGAGCAGCAGCAATTGCGCCTGCGCCAGATTTTCATCGGCAAACGCGAGGTCGATGGTGGAACGCAGCTTGTTCCTGGTCAGCTCAGTAATCTGCTGGTCCGTGGTTTGCCGTGTGTCCACAGTCTGTAGGGCGACTTTCACCAATGCCTGCGCTTCCAGCGCGTTGTAAAATGCCTGGTCGGTGATGAGGACGACATCCAAGGTGCTGGCCATAGCCTGGGCATTTTGCGCTTTCTCATACAGTTTGGAAGACGCAATCAGGTTGGAAGTGCGGCCGAAATCCGTCAGCAATTGGTGGAAATCCAGTCCGCCTCCAACGTGTGTGATCAGTCGCGTGGATCGCAATCCATCGAAAGTGAACCGGCTGCCTGTGTCGGCCTTCGCGCTGACCGCTCCGCCATCTACCTGCGGCAGATAGTTGGACCGCGTCTCGCGATAGACTTGATGCTGCGCACGCGCCAGCAACTGGCCCACGCGGACCCGCGGATTGTTCCGAATCGCGATCTGCTCGGCTTCCTGCAGCGTTAGCTGCTGCGGAATCGAAGACACGCGCCCTTGCGCTGTGATTTTGAGCAGCGCGTCTTGCGAAGGCGGTTGCGAGAGCGTGTCCCCCGGCATAGCGGACGCATGCGGAGCCACTGGAGCCGCCTCCAGATTTTGCTGTTCAATGTTTCTGCTCAACATCACGGCGGAAGGCGCATCGGCCAGTTTTTGCGCCTGTAAACCTTGCGCACTGTCCCAGAGGAAAATGATCGCCAGTGCGGCAAACAGCGGATAAAGGTTGCGGTTTTGCATCATGCCCGTGCCTCCAAGTCCGGTGTCGTTCTGTTGCCGGACTCACCTTCATGCTTGCGGTGGATCAGGTAATAGACCGTGGGTACCAGGAAGACAGTAACCACTCCGGATACTGTCAGGCCACCCAGAATTGCGCGGGCCAGCGGAGCATACTGCTCGCTGCCGGCTTCCAGTCCCAGCGCCATTGGAATCAGGCCAAGCGCGGTGGCCAGCGTGGTCATCATGATGGGCCGCAAACGTACTCGACAGGCCTCGCCAATCGCTACCTTCAACGGCTTTCCCTCACCTCTCTGTATCCCAATGAAGTCTACGATCAGAATGCTGTCTGATACCACAATTCCGGTCATCATCAGGCAGCCCATCAGGGACATGATGTTCAGCGACGTTCCGGTCACCAGCAGGAACAGCAGCACGCCGGACATGCCGGGCGGCACCGCGAGAAGAATAATGAAGGGATCGGACAGCGATGCGAATTGCGCCATCAGGACCAGGTAGACGAGGACCACCGAGAGAGTCAATCCGATGGCGAAGCTCCGGAATGAGTCCTTCATGTCGTTGATCGAGCCCGTAATGCTGACCAGCGTGCCTTGCGGCGGGTGGACTCCATTGACAATTTGCTGTATCTGTTTGCCAACCCGGCCTAGATCCTCGGTCTTCGGCATAATGTACACGTCGAAGACCCGCCGCAGTTGATAGTGGTCGACCACAGTCGGCGTATTGATATATTTGACATCCGCAACCGCTTCGAGGGGAACGATGTTGTCATGCGGTGCGGCCGGCGTATCGACTCCCGTTGAGGCGCCGTGCATTTCCGGGTGAACGGGCAGGGACGCCCGCAGGGGGATTTCCTTGAAGTCCTTCAGGCTCTGGATCTGGCTGTCGTAGTACTGGACGGTCAGCATGTAATTGTTGCCCGACTTGGGATCGATCCAGTAGCTGGGTGCGATCATCCCGTTGGAGGTCAGCGCCGTGATCACGCCGTTGACCACATTCTCTTCGGTCAGACCAAGGATCGCCGCCTCTTGGCGGTTCACATTCAGTTGCAATCCAGGATAGTCGATGTCCTGGGGAATCAGTACGTCGCTGACCAGATTCAATTTTCTGGCTCTTGTGGCGATCTGCTGCGCCACCGCATAACCAGCCTCCAAGTCCATGGTGTTGACCTTGATGTCGAACGGCGCCGGCTTGCCCTGGTTGACCACCGAATCGACCAGGCCGCCGGTCTGGAAATAGGTCTGCACCTCCGGCATTTCCCGGCCGAGACGCTCGCGAACGCGTGTCATATAGGCATAGCTGCCGACCTTGTGGTCTTCTTTCAGGCTTACCTGGACGAAGGCATTGTCCATGGCTGTGTTGGTGGTGTAAATGGCGGACAGATCGGGGTAGACGCCAATGTTCGAGACGATCATGTTCAGGTCGGACGGTGCCACCACTTGCCGGATCACCTGTTCAATTCGCGCGGAATACTGGTCCGTCAGTTCCAGGCGAGTCCCCGGCGGGGCCTTGAAGTTGATGACAAATTGACCCGGATCGGTGCGCGGAAAGAACGCCAGATTCAAAAATGGGTACAGGGCGAAACTGCAAACCACAAATGCGCTAAACGCGAGCGTCACTACCACCGGGCGTTCTAGACAGACCAGGATTGCTCGGTCATACCGGGACTGAATCCAGTGGAAAAAGTCATTGAAGCGGCCCACCACGTACTGGAACGGGGAAAGGCGCGCGCGCGCCTCGTGGCGTTCCTCCTCCTCCCGTACCTCAATCGCCAGTTCAGCGGGATCTGCATTCTCCGCGTTTTCGGACGCATGCTCACCATTCGGCTCCGCATGCCCTTCGATCACGATGAATTTGGCGCAAAATAGCGGCACGACCGTCATGGCGATGATGTAAGAGGCGGCCATGGCCAGCACCACGCCCATGGCCAGCGCGGTGAACAAGTATTTGCTCACTCCGGTCAGCAGCACCACCGGAAAAAACACGATGGACGTGGAGACGGTGGCCGCCAGCACCGCCAACTGCACCTCCTTGCCGCCCTGTTCGGCGGCCACCATCGGTCGCTCGCCCATCTCCATATGGCGGAAGATGTTTTCCAGCACGACTACGGAATTGTCGATCAGGCGCGAAAGCGCCAGCGCCAGCCCGCCCAGCACCATCGTGTTGATGGTGCCACCCAGTGCGTTCAACAAAAGAAAGGCCGTCAACACCGATAGGGGAATCGAAAGCATGACGGCAACTGTGGCGCGCAGATTGCCCAGGAACAGCAGAATCATGATCGCAGTCAGCAACAGGCCGATGCCGCCCTCTCGGATCACGTTGTCCACCGCCATCTTCACGAAGATCGACTGATCGAAGACCACTCGCGCCTCCAATTGCGGCGGCACGTCCAGCAGATGCTTCACCCGCTCGCGAATGCCGTTGACAATCGTGATGGTGTTGCTGCCGCCCCCCTGCCTGAAGATCGGCAGATATACCGAGTGCTCCCCGTCCACGCGCACGATGTTGTATTGCAACTGGCCGCCATCCTCGGCATGCCCCACATCGCCCACCAGTATCGTGGTATCTCCCTTCGCTTTCAGCGGAATCAAATTCGCATCCGAGGGCTTCACGACCTGGC
>JAKAAZ010000305.1 GCA_021802085.1 Acidobacteriota bacterium | reverse complement strand
CAGCGAGTTATGGCCGGGCAACACGGCCGACGTGAAGAGCCTGGCTCCTATCGTAGATAGGTTGCAGAGCCGGTTCGGCATCGGATCGGTTTGCATCGTTGCCGACCGGGGAATGATCAGCGCCGAGTCCCTGGCAGGGCCCACGCAGAAGTTTTTTTACTGCGCAAAGTTTCCAGGGTCAGGAAGGAGTGCGCCAGCATCACGAGGGTCGCGTGATGGTGCCAGCCGTTCCAACTCCTGCCTTCGTAATGGTCCAAGCCAAGTTCTTCCTTCAACTGGCGATAGGTCTTGTTCGATCTTCCACCT
The DNA here is from genome assembly GCA_021802085.1 of Acidobacteriota bacterium. GTDB lineage: Bacteria > Acidobacteriota > Terriglobia > Terriglobales > Acidobacteriaceae > JAKAAZ01. The sequence goes on along the minus strand of JAKAAZ010000305.1, from coordinate 2,784 downwards.
GCACTTGGCGATGCGCACCAAGCGGCGCAGTGTGTAGCTCGCTGGCAGATCGCAGAAGAAGTATTCGATCGGTTCCTTTTCCGCTTCCGGCCATTCCACCAGTAGCCAAATTTCTTTGTGCGGCGGATCTCCATGCACGAATCCGTGGGACGGCTGTACAGGCTGCGGAAAAACTCCGAATGTATGGCGAAAGGGAGAAATTTGCGGGATGGAAAACAATCACTCAAGCCTCGCGGATCGTTCCTGGGGCATCCTGGCGCGATCCATTTTTTACCCCTTCCGAGAAATTGAGTTTTTCCGCAGCCTGTGTAGCCGCAGAGCGAGGAAGCGCGACTCCAACCAGCCTTTGGACCCCTCGCGCCAACGGACCTTCTTCCAGCCTTTGGCCTGCAGCGCCACGTCTTTCACCGAGCTCGGCCTTTGCTCCCCGTAGTCCCACTTCTTCGGCGGAGCGCCACGCCCGCCATATTCCGGCACTTCGATCCTGGGCGCTTTGGCCCAAACTCCAGCTTGCGGCGCGATGCCCACTGCGTAGCGCAGACCTCGCGCTTCCAATCCATCGCGAAACTCCGTTGCCTCGCCGTATCCCGCATCGCCAAGCACAATCCGGTCCGGCAAGCCCCAACCTCGCGCTTGATCGAGCAGATCCAGCGCCAATTCCCACTTCCTCTTAAAGACAACTTCTTCGGGAACCCCGGCCGCCTGGCGCCTCTCCGGGTCTTTCGCCCAAGTCTCCGGCAGATACAATCGCCAGCCCAGCACTGCATTTCCCTGCTCGCCCACATGATGCAGACTCACCGCGACCTGGCAATTGCCGGTCTTGCCCAGCGTCCCGGAATACTGTCGGTCCACGCCCACGGAATCCTCGCCTTGCTTGGGAAACCCGGTGTCGTCCACCACCCACGCCGCATCGGGTTCCAACTCCGCCGTCATCCGCTTTCCCAACCGCGCCCAAACTTCTCCCCACTCCCAAGGGCTCTGCCCGACGAACTGTTGCATGGCCTGCACGTTCCCATCCGGCAGCCGGGCGGCCATCGGCTCGATCGATTTTCGTTCCCCGTCCTGCAGCAGGCCGCGCACGTACAGTTCGCCCCAATGCCGCCGCTCGCTGCGCCCCATCGGCTCCAGCAAGTCGAGCAGGAACCGCTCCAACCGCTGACGAGACCTGGCCATCTGTTTCTCGGTCATGCCCGAGCGTATCAGCGCCAAAACAGGACGCCAATACTTAACGTTGTAATACTAGATCAGCCAGGAAAGAGCCGTTCTTGGCGCGACCTATCGTTATGCAAATCGACAATGCTTCTCTCCCCAGACTGCACTATGTTCTTACTAGCCGGCGAATGGCGAGGCGGCCGGTTTCGACTGCGCGCGCGGTTGCCGTGAGAATCCGTCTCCACTATTGGCGATGACATCTCCGCATCAGACTTCACATCGCGGTATATGACGATTCGTCCCGAAATTGCAGACTGACGTTTTCCTGGAACGATAATATCGACAAGATTCATGGGGTCCGCCGCGGCGACGGCAGTTGTCTCGACGGTGCTTGGATCTGTCACCCGCATGCGAACTGAACGGAGAGATTCAATCGCTTCCGGCAGTGCATATTGCTCGCCGCCGAATCCACTCACAAATCGCCCGCCACGCACCTCGCCTCGTGCTCCCAGGCGCCGCAAAACTCCCAGCAATTCGCGCCAACTCGGCATCGTCATCTCGCGTTTCAGCAGGTCGCGAAACAAGATACCGTAGCGACGCAACAGTACCCAGGCTGCCGACTCCATGGCTGCATCATCGATGCGTGCTCTTTGCGAGGGCGTTTTACCGGTCGCCGCGTTGCGCAACAGGTACCAGCGTCCGGCTGCGCTGCGCACTCTTTTTCCAGGATTTTTCAATTGCTGAACAAACGCAGCCGACTTGCGCCTGGAATCCATGATCGCGCGTAGCTGGTCGAAGCCATCTGCGGCCGCCAAACCAGCTGCGGTAAGTTCCCAAAGCGCGTGCTCGACCTGTTCCATGGTCAGGTCGGTGGTTCGCTGTAACTCTTCCGCGAAGCATGCTCCGCGATCTTCCAGCAGCGTGCGAATTTGTTGTGCTTCACCGCTTAACGACTGGCGCAGCTTCCCTTCGTCGATAGCTTGATTTTCCAATACGGCGTCGAGCCACACTGCTGTTTCCCGAATATAAAAGGTGATGGGCGCCGTGCCAGTCGGCAGTACTCGGCGAGGAGTCGCGCCGCCTGCCGCCGACCATGCCGGATGCGGCGAGACACGGCCCCAGCCGACAGTGCCGGAAAGACACAATTGATCCAACCAGCGGGGATCGTACCCGGTGACGCGATGCGCCAGAAGGGATTGTTCCCACTCGACCGCCGGCGCTTCGAACCCTTCCAGTTGAGAGAGAGCTTGCAGCACGCCCTGCTCTCCGCTCAGATGCGACTGCGGAGCCACATGCTGCCAGCCAAGCACCCAATGCATGTACACGGACGGCGATGCAGGCTCGATTTGCTTTCGCAGCTGGCTGAGCGTGAGTCGGTGTATGCGCTGCAGCAGGCGACGCTCGCACCATTCGATATCGAAATCTGTCGAGAAGGATGTTGCTGTTGTTTCAAACGTTCCGCGCAGGATGGTCCCTTGCATTTCCAGCTCCAGCAGCTTCTGAAAAATATCCGAACTGGATACACCTAACAGAGATGTCAGCGAGTTTGCGGTCGCCGGGCCCAGAATCTGAAGCCATCCTTGCAACAACTTCATCACAGCGTTTCCATATGAAACTGTATCGGTTACATTA
>JAKAAZ010000304.1 GCA_021802085.1 Acidobacteriota bacterium | reverse complement strand
CTAAGCATGAGAAACTCTCCGCCCTCTCAAGTGTCGAGTCACGCTACCAGCCCTTCGCTTTGGCTGGGCACGGGCCTGGTCGTGGTTGGGGTGATTGTGAACGTCAGTGCAGCTCTGACGCACATTCGCGAAGTGAGAGAATTGCGAACTGGCACCTGGGCCGTGGGGCGCCCGTCCAAGACCGCAGTCACGCTGGCGCTCCTGCTGAGCGCTGCCGGTATTGGGTTGGCGGTGTATTTGATCTGGGTGCGATGACGGGAGCTTCGCGCAACGCGCCTCTTGAGACTCCTATGAAGTCCCACATCCATCCAAAAGAAAATCCCGCAGCTCTGACTCGCTCACAACTTCTGCGCGAACTGGGGGCATTGGCCGATCCGGCAAAAGCTGCCGCCGTTGCGAAGTATTTCAAAACGGGACCAGGCGAATATGGGGAAGGCGACAAATTTCTTGGCATTGCCGTACCACTGCAGCGAAAAGTGGCGCTTCGATATCAGACTCTTGCCTTGCGCGATCTTGCGCTCCTGCTGGCTTCCCCCACGCACGAACATCGATTTGCCGGTCTGGAAATCTTAGTCGCCCAATATGAGCGCGCTGCGGACGCGGATCGCAAGACAATCGTCGAATTTTATTTGCAGCATACGCGGAATATCAACAACTGGGACCTGGTGGATACGTCGGCCCCGTACATTCTTGGCGAGCATCTGAAGACGCAGCCGCGGCGCTTGCTGGTTACGCTCGCAAGATCGCGGTCGGTGTGGGAGCGTCGCATTGCCATTATCTCGACGCTGACCCTGATCCGGAATGGTGAAACCGCAGACACATTGCGAGTTGCAAAGATCCTGCTCTCCGACCCGCACGATCTGATCCAGAAAGCCGTTGGATGGGCGTTACGTGAAGCTGGCAAAGTGTCGCAGGCCGCGCTGCTTGAATTTCTATCGCAGCATTACGCCTCTCTATCGAGAACTACTTTGCGATATGCGATTGAGCGCTTCCCGCCGCAGCAACGGAAACGAATCCTCGCCGGAAAATTCTAATCGCGCTGACTGATATCCTTGAACAAGACCGCCGAGACTCACTCTACAGATCAAGGATGTACCGCACGCTTGCCCCCAATTCTGAATGGACAATCTCTCCACAAGGCGTACGGAGCCACGCCGCTGTTCGACAACATCGCCTTTACTGTTTCTGAAGGCGACCAGATTGGCGTCGTCGGGCCGAATGGTTCCGGCAAATCCACGCTGCTGGAAATTCTTGCGGGAAACATCGAGCCAGACGCGGGCGAAGTCTCGCGGCGTAAGCTGGCGCGTGTCGGATACATCGCGCAGAATTCAGAATTTGGCGACGAGGATACGATCCGCTCGGTGTTGGAGCGGGCGTTGAGCGGCATCCATGCGCCCCAGGCGGAACGAGAGGCGCGGCTTCAGGAAACCCTGGGGCGCGCAGGTTTCGAAGACTTCGAGGTGAGGGCAGCGACACTTTCCGGAGGATGGCGCAAACGGCTCGCGATTGCCGAGGCCCTGGTCCAGCAGCCCGATGTCCTTTTGCTCGACGAGCCAACGAACCACCTGGATCTCGCCGGCATCGAATGGCTGGAGAAGTTGCTGCGCAACGCGCCGTTCGCGTATGTCGTGGTAAGCCATGACCGTTATTTTCTGGAAAACGTCGCGCATACCATGGTCGAACTGAACCGCATGTACGCGGAAGGTATTTTGACGGTGCAGGGAAACTACAGCGAATTCCTGGAAAAGAAAGATGAATATCTGCAAGCTCAGAGCAAGCGCCAGGATGCGCTGGCCAATCGCGTGCGTATCGAAATAGATTGGTTGCGCCGTGGACCGAAGGCCCGGACTACAAAGTCAAAAGCGCGCATTGACAGCGCCAACAGCATGATCGGAAATCTGGCGGAGATGAGGTCCCGCAGTCAAACCTCAACAGCCAACATCGATTTTTCGGCAACGGAGCGAAAGACGAAGCGACTGGTGGAGTTGGAGGGTGTCTCCTGCAGGATGGGCGATCAGGTTTTGTTCGACAAACTCGATTTCATCCTGACCGCCAAGATGCGACTCGGCCTGGTTGGCCCGAACGGCAGCGGGAAGACCACCTTGTTACGACTGCTGCAAGGAGAGCTACTGCCCGATGCCGGAGAAATTCGCCGTGCTCCCACATTGAGAATCGTTTCCTTCGACCAGAATCGAGTGCTCGATACCAATCTGACGCTGCGTCGTGCCCTGGCGCCGGACAGCGACTCCGTCGTCTATCAGGATCGAGTGCAGCATGTCGCCTCCTGGGCTGAGCGATTTTTGTTTACCAGTGAGCAACTGAACCAGCCCGTTGAGCGGCTCTCCGGCGGCGAACGCGCTCGCGTGCTGATCGCCAGACTGATGCTGCAACCCGCGGACCTGCTGCTGCTCGATGAACCGACCAACGATCTGGATATCCCCACGCTGGAAATTCTGGAGGAAAGCCTGCTCGAATTTGCGGGCGCTCTGGTGCTGGTAACGCACGACCGCTTCATGCTCGATCGCATCTCGACAACGGTGTTGGGGCTCGATGGCCGAGGCGGCGCGGAACGCTTTGCCGACTATTCGCAATGGAACGCCTGGAAGAATGAGCGGGGACAGAAGAAAAATTCCGAACTCTCGCCGCGCTCAACGGACGGTGCTGGGGCCGCGGCCAGGAATGCCGCGACAACCTCCTCCAATCAGGTCAAGAAGAAACTCTCGTATATGGAAGCGCGCGAATACTCGACCATCGAACAGGACATCGCGGATGCGGAGGAGCAACTTCAAACGCATCGCGATGCGATGGAAGATCCCGCGATTGCAACCGATGCAACGCGGCTGGAAAAGGCTATGGAGGCCATCGCAGAGGCCGAAGCTCGAGTGGATGCGCTGTACCTGCGTTGGACGGAATTGGAAGCCAGGCTGAAATAGCGCCGTATGAAATGACCATAGTCGAACTTGCAACCGCGTCCAGAACGAATGAACAAAAAAATAGGGAATTATATACTTTACTCCCTGCTGGAACTTGCCAACTGTTTGTACGTGATCCGGGTTCCTATCGACTTCCCCAGCAGAGAATCGATCCGGTCGAGCGTATGAATCTTCACGTT
>JAKAAZ010000303.1 GCA_021802085.1 Acidobacteriota bacterium | reverse complement strand
CTACAGTAATTATCCAGGGCCTACCTGTCTCACTGATATTGGCACGGATGGGAACGGTGCGGCCCAGTTTGGGATCGATGAAGTCATGCACACTGACGGCTTCCCGCGTAGCCTTTGGACGCCATTCCCGGCCGTTGTTCTTGTAATTGCCGACTAACTCCTTCTTCTTGGTGTCCACGGAGATGACCGGCTCATCCGCTTTGAGAAAAGCCGTGGCCTGATCGTTGAGGTACTGAAACTGAGCATTCCTGTCCATGTGCCCGCCGCCTTCCCGGGTTTTACGGTTCGCCTGCAAGCTGTACCCCAGTTCCCGCAGGCAGTCGGCAATCACATTCGGGCAGACCGAATGCTTCCGCGCTTGCAACGCCTTGGACAAGTGTCGCAGACTCTTGGATGTCCACAGCAGGGTCCGCATCGGATCGCCCCGCGTGGCCGGCTCCACCAGACGCCTGAGATCTGCCAGCAAGGTAGAATCCGCGACGCGTTTCAGCTTGCGTCCACCTCCGGGCTTGCGTACCCGGCCAGCCTCCACTTCAGGCTTCTGCTCAATTTCTCCCAGGCCACGAGCAATCGTACTGCAGGCCATCTGGAGCGGGGGTTGGCTGGGGTTTTCCGGCCGGGGCGCTCCATCGACTCCTTAGATGTGATGCCGGTGGGAGCTCAAACACCATTCCAGCCTTCCTGGCGCTGAGTTCGAGCGACTTCTCCCGAGCGGCGGGAACGAGGTCGTCGAAGACGGTGATCGGTTGCCGCCTGCGCTTCCTGTCCTCGCGCCACTCCAGGTAGTAGGTTCCTTCCGGGTGGTGCTCCTCCCGGCCGTTGACCAAAACATGATCCCGGATTATTTTCCCCTTGCGTTCGACGACAGGGGCGAACGGCCATAGTCTTCGACCTTGACCATCTTGATAATGTTGACGCGATCTGCATACGTCTTACATCGAGCCATTTTGAACCTCCGGGAACCGGTTCAAAGTAGACTCCCCCGGGGGTGTTCTCGCCCGGGTGGGTTAGGATGAATCAGGAAGATTCCTATTCTCGTGTTTCGCCAATTGCGCGCATTACCGAATCAACTGACGCTGCTTCGGTTGTCAATCGTCCCGTTTCTTGTTCTGTCTATCCTGGATGGCCACTATCACCGCGCTTTTATTTTGATGGTGGTTGCTGGCATCAGTGATGGCCTGGATGGGGCCCTGGCACGCATCTTTCGACAGCGCACCGAGCTGGGTTCCTACCTGGACCCCATCGCGGACAAGTTGCTGTTGAGCACGCTGTTTCTCGTGTTGACGCATGTGGGTCTGGTTTCGATGAGGATTACCGTCATGGTCTTCAGTCGCGACCTGGGGATCATCATTATCTCGGCACTGCTGTATGCGACCACAGGCACGCGCGACTTTCATCCCAGCCTGGTCGGCAAGGCAAATACGCTGGCGCAGATTCTAGCCGTATGCTCGGTCGTTCTAGCCCAGACGCACGCGACCCATTGGGTCTTATGGATGCGACACGCTGCCCTGGAGGCCACGTTGTGGCTGACGGTGCTTTCCGGGTTTCATTATCTGTGGCGCAGTGGCCGGAAATTGGGATCTCCGGCGGAAACGGGCGTCACGTAGCGGTTCAACCGGGATTTCCTGCCGGTTGGATGGAGGAGCGGGTTGCGAACTCATGGAACATCAGATCGCAGTGCAGGGCAGCGCCGCGGTGGTTCATCCGTCATTCATCACTCTGCTCCGCGTTCTTCAGGCTCTTCTCTTCGATGGCCATATCGGTGAATTCGTGCGAGTCGAAGACCTCGCCGCATTCCAGACATTCGACAAATTCAGCGTCTTCTTCGCGCGTGATGACGCGCACACGTGGGTGTTTGCAGGATTCCATGGCTAACGGTTTAGATGCGGGAGTCTCCCGATTGCGCCAGTGTCCCGTAAGTACAGGTAGTTTGTCAAAACAAATCTTGTCTTTAAGAGTGTTCCGCGATATCGGCGACGGATAAAGCAGAGATGCCGAGTGCGCCAGATGCGCCGCGTGCTGTGCGGCACATCTGGGGAACGGATGTATTCTGTTGCAAGGAAATGAGACCAACATCTCAAATTCGAGATGTTAATGGGATAAGATCGAAGGCTTCCGCGATCCATTAGCTTTGGGTAAGAAGGCCAGAGCTTTTGGATCAAGAGAAGCCTTCTATGAAGATTGCAGGTTGTGATTTTCATCCGAGTTGGCACCCAACGGGTTTTATTGTGGCCGCGTTGTGACGCCATCCTTGGCGACGATGCGCACGGTGACGATTTCGTGCGGATGAACGACGAACTGGAACGCGTGGGTGCCACTCAACGACAGCGGCGTCTGGTTGCGTTCGACGGCATCGGTCTGGAAAGCCTTTTGCAGATCGAACAGGGGCGTTTCGACAGTGACGGTGCGCGCGGCGCCGCCGAGATCGATGAAGCGCAGGATGGTGCCGTTGCCGTCTTCCGCCGGTTTCCAGGCGCCCAGCACCAAGGCTGGATCGTCGACTTTGAGGAAGCTCTCATGGTTGCCGTTCAACGGGCCGGGCGTGTCGAGCGCCTTGTCCTGGGATGTGATTTCATCTTCTTCGAGCGGCGTCATTTCCTCCCAACCCATGCGGCTTAACTGGGCTGCATCGGTCGTAGGCGCGCTGGTGATCACGTAGCGGAAACGGAAATGACCTCCCTGCCCGGCACGGTAGTTGGTGAACCAGTAATTGTTCATGACGTAGGAGAAAATCGTTCCCGGCCGCTGGCCGAATTGGGTCGGCCATGCGCCACGATTGATGTCGCCCAGCGTGACCAGTGAGGCATCAATCGGCATGATGGTTGTCGACACGCCATTCTGTTGCGCCGATACCCAGTGCTGCACCGAAAACCATTCATGGCCGGCTCCCGGATACATGTCTTTGGACGGATCGACCACGCCGTTCTGAATCTCATACTGGAACTGCGGCGTATCCATCGAGAGCGGGAACGCAAAATACACACCCTCCTTGGTGTCCACGTTCTTTTTTCGCACATCTTCGGTAATCTCGATTTTCTTCTCGCGATCGAAGAGCTGAATTTCCGTCGCGATCTGACGGGTATTCGTATCCGTGCTTTCCATGCGCGCAACCCAGCCAT
>JAKAAZ010000302.1 GCA_021802085.1 Acidobacteriota bacterium | reverse complement strand
GTCGTCCACGTGCCAGAGCGCGGCAGCCACTCGATCACGCCACGGGCAAGCGCATAGAAAGCGGCATTCAGGACGATGCCGGAAAAGACGACTCCGGTTGCGCCGCTGCCAGAACCGTACGCGGCGGGGAACCATTCGTAGAACGGGAGGATGCCCAGTTTCGCTCCAAACCCGATAAGCAATAACAATCCAAGAAGAAAAGACAGGGGGGTTGCGACCGCGTTTGCTACATGAAAACCTGCAAAGGAACACGACCCAGCCTGGTTGCCCAGCAGCAGCAGGGCCAGCAAGATTGCCACAGCTCCCACCTCAAGCAACCCGAGCATAAACAGAACCGGGGTGCCTGGACGTTCCGCATGTCCGTCGCCAAAAATCATGACGGCCCCACCGATGCTCATCGTCTCCCACGCGATCAGGAAGGACATCGCGTCTTGGAGCCCGAACACTCCGATCGCCCCCAGTAGGGTAAGGCCCAGGCCCGCGTACCAGCATTTTCTCCCTCGGAACGAGGTCGCGTTTGTGCCTAACCCGGCGGCAAATATGGCCGGTAGAAGTCCAAAAAACATCAGCCAAAGAGCTGCCGCGGTCAGCTTGAACTGGACCGGCGTGTCGCTCAAACGAATTCCCAGCGATAGTGTGCTCGATTCGCCGGGCATACCGATCAAGCAGGCGGCGATGCCAACGGCGCAGCCAAGTACAATTCCCGCGCGGGCCATCGTGCCGCGCGGCTCGATCAGCGCGACAACAACGGAAATCAGCCACAACAGCGCCATCAGCGAGAGGGAATCAGTGAGCAACTTGGCCTCCTTGAACACGCTGGCCGGCGCGATTGAGCAGCAATAACAGCGCGTGGATCATCGCTGCCGGGTTTGGAGGACAACCGGGCACATAGATGTCTACCGGCAGGAATTCCTCTACGCCGTGCCCACAGCTATATCCTCCACCGCTGGCTCCGCCGGAAACGGCGCAGGTCCCCATCGCCATTACCCAGCGCGGCTCCGGCATGGCGTTGTAGGTCTCCCTCAGCGGACCTTGCATGGCATAGGTGACCGGGCCGGTCACGAGTAGCAAATCCGCGAAGCGTGGTGAAGGCGTGAAGAAGATGCCCAGCCGGTGCAGGTTGTAATACGGGTTGTTCAGTGCCTGCAACTCGGACTCGCATCCGTTGCAGGAACCGGCGTCTACATGGCGGACATGGAGACTGCGGCCAAAATATTTTTGGATTGTCCTGGTCACTTCCTGAGCCGGAGGAGATTGGAGCGCTTCCGCCCAGATCAGATCGTCGCGGCTGCGGACGCCAAAGGCCCAGTCGTCGGATTTTGTCAGCGCATCGTTGGGGCAGGCCTCCGTGCAGAGTTGGCAGCCGATGCACTTGCCGTAATCAAGGGCAAGCCGCTCCTCCGCCTCACCCGATTCGAACGAGAGCGCGCCTGAGAGGCAAACATCGGCGCATGCGCGACAGTTATCCTGACAGCGGTCGGCATGGTAGCGCGGCAGTCCGAGCACTCCTGGCTGGGTCGGCCCGTCCTTCTCCGGCCACGAATTCGTCGCGATTCCGCGGCGAATTCCATACAGTGTCCACACCGGCATAACTACTCCTCCGTCCTATCGGTCACAGCCAGCCATCGTCAGGCCAAAACTTGCTTCATTGATGGCGTAGTCCATCATGTTGGTGTCGTGTACGGTCAATGGAAATACACGCCAGTTTGAGAATGAGGGCGATTTGATCTTGACCCGCGCCAACCGGCCCGCGTCGTCGAGATGGACGCAGTAATACGTCGAGCCTCTCGCGCCTTCGCACCATCCCAAACCTTCGCCACCGGAAACATTGCTAATTTCGGAAGAGACCGGGCCCGCCGGGACATCGTTCGCAGCGCGGGCGATCAGGGAGAGGCTCTCATGAATCTCTTCCATCCGAATTTGCACGCGAGCGTGCGCGTCTCCTTCAGTCCGCACCGGTATGTTCATCGTGAGCCGGTCATAGGCAGCATAGGGATGGTCGCAACGAAGGTCGCGGCCTATTCCAGAGGCACGCTTGACGGGCCCGGTTGCGCCTTGATCGTAGGCCATTTGAAGCGGCAGATGACCGGTGGTGATCAATCGGTCGAGGTGACTATTGGTCTCTTCCATCGACCTGAGGTAGGTGGCGATCTCCGGCTGCAGCCTCTTCAGCTTTTCCGGCAACGTGCTCAGGTCGAGGTCGCGGCGCAGTCCGCCCGGCTTGAGAATGCCACGCAGGAAACGACTGCCAGTAAGCATCCCGTTGACCTGTTTCGATTGTTCCTCAAGCAGCTTTCCTTGTGCTTCGCCTACTTTCAACGTGGTTGTGTGACAGAGATGGCCGAAATAATGCAGATGATTGTAGAGGCGCTCCAGTTCCGCCAGAACGGTACGAAGATAGCGCGCGCGCTCCGGTATCTCGCATCCGCAGGCTGCCTCGATTGCCTGGCAGTAGGCCAACGAGTGGGCGATGCTGTCAACTCCTGAAATTCGTTCCGCCAAGACTACGCCGAGCGAGGGCGAGGTCCCTTCAAATCGTTTTTCCATTCCGCGATGCTTGAAGAACAAACGAGGATGACAATGGAGAATCGCTTCCCCAATGTAGTAGAAGAATATCTGCGCAGATTCCAGCACATCGGCCCGCACCGGGCCGAACGGCAATGTCTGCACGTCGTCGCCTTCGACCGGAGGACGGTCCCAGGGTTCAGAAGTGAAGGGCATCATTTCGTCCGGCTGATACCGTGGATCGAGCGGCGGCATGGTGGGATGCGCGCCCTCGTGCAGAACCAGCGGCCGGGGCTCGGGATGTCCGTCGAATGTGACTCCGCACAGTTCCTGGATTTCGCGTTCATACCAGCCCAGCAGAGGAACCTGAGGGGCAAGCGACTGGAGATGGGGCGAGTTCGCAGGCAGTGAGCAGCGCAGAAAGAGGAAGGGTTCATGGGGAGCGGTGGCCGCCAGGTACGCGACCTCCACGGATTGGCCGGGCGCGGGGAACCAGGCATAGGCCATTTGCAGGCGTGCGCCGGCCTTCATGAGATCGAAGCACGCCTGCGGTATCTCCTCGGGACGCAATACGCGCTCAATCGCACCTTTCATCGCGCGCCTCCCATGATTTCAGC